>CAYYHB010000001.1:0-52380 GCA_964471395.1 uncultured Burkholderiales bacterium
ATCGCGCCGTGGAGCCCTCGGTGGGCTCGCACTTCTTCCACGAGCTGACCTCGCTACGCATCGGCTACCTCTACATCCCCGCCGAGGGCTTCCTGGACTGGAGCTGGCTGGAAAGCCAGCCCGCTAAAGGCGAGACGGAGTCGGTCCGTCACCTGGCCCTGGCTTCTCCCCTTCAGGTTCTACTCGACGGGCGCAAGCGGCAGGGCGTGGCGGTGCGCACGGCAAAGAGCCGCGAGTGAGCCAGACCTCAGCCCGCATTCTCGTCCTGGAAGACGACCCCGACATGCGCGATCTGCTGCGTGAGGTGTTGACCAGCCACGGCTATGAGGTGGTGTCCGTGACCCGGGGCGAGGAGGCCGTCCAGCAGGCCGCAAGCGCCCACTTCGACCTGATCGTGGCCGACATCCGGATGGAAGGGATGGACGGCCTGGAGGCCCTCGAGCGCACCAAGAAACAGCAGCCCGACATCGGCAGCCTGGTGGTCTCGGGCTACGCCAGCGACGAAGAGGTGGCCCGGGCCCAGAGCCTGCAAGTGGGGGGATACCTGCGCAAGCCCTTCCGCATGAACGAGTTCCTCAACCTGGTGGGCGAGCAACTGCGCGGCCGCTACAAGGGCGAGGAGCGTCGGGCCCAGGGCTCGGTGGCTCGTGACGGCCTGCTGTGGGCCCTGGAGTCGCTGGCCCGGGTAGCTGACGCGGCCGGCCTGGCCGGGCCTCCGCGAGCCGAACGGGTGGGAACGCTAGCCGAGAACCTGGCCCTGGAGCTGGGTATGGCCACCGAGGTCGCGCGCCAGTTGCGGGTAGCCGCCATGCTCGCGGCCGTGGACGCTCCCGAGACCAGGCCTCCAGCCTGGCTCATCGCTTCCGACCTGCTCTCGGTCATGGGCCAGGCGCTCAAGCAGGGCAACCCGGTCCCGGTCGAGAGCCGGGTGGTGTCTCTGGCCCTGGAGGCCGGCACCCCCGAGGAGTCTCCCGAGCCCGACGAGCTGGCCCGGCGTGCTGCCGGGCGCTTTGACCCTGAGTTGCTCGAATTTTATGCCCGAGCGCGGTTGCGTCCAGCGGCGGGGGCGCCGGCGCCTGCGCCGGCGCGTTCCACGGGCCTGCTGGCCCTGGCCCGCACGCTGGAGCGGGCCGGCGACCTGGCCAGCGCCACCCAGGCTTACCAGGCTGCCTCCCGCAACGGGGGACGCGAGGGTGTTCAGGCCCTGCTTGGCCTGGCCCGCCTCGAACCCGCCCAGGCCCCTCAGCGGGCCGCCGAAGCCTGTCGCGAGGCGGCCGCGCTCGGTCCGGTGGCCCGGGCCCAGGCCGCTCTCGAGGGGGGGGTCTTGCTGTACGAGCTGCGCCATGCCGGAGCCCCCGAGCTCTTGGAGGAGGCCCGCGAGAGCTGTGCCCGTCTGGGATTGACCTTCGAAGAGGCTCAGGCCCGCTTGCTGCTGGCCCGCAGCGGCCGCACCGAGTCCCGGCTGGGCGAGGTTCTAAGCTATCTGCTCAACCCTCGCCAGGCGGGCGAGCTGGCCCCCTGGCTGGGGGTGGAGATGCTGGAGCTGAGCCCTCCCGTCGAGCTGGTGCGCCGCCTGTTGAACGCCTTTCCGGGGGCCCTGGCCCGGGCGGTGAGTCGCCAACAGCTCACCGCCGAGGCCCGCAAGAGCCTGCTGGGAGCCCTGGAGCCGGGCCTGAGCGTGGCGCCCGAGCTGCTGCAGGCCCTGACCCAGGATCCCCAGCTGCGAGACCGGGTGCTGAACCTGCAGCACGCCGCCTCGCCGGAAGCTCTGCTGCGGGTGACCGCCCTGGGCCCCTTCGAGGTGGTGCGGGGTGACCGGGTGCTCGACGAGCGCGAATGGAAGACCCAGAAAACCCGCTATCTGTTTGCCTTCCTGGCCTGCCGGTGGGGGACGTTCTTCTCCGAGGATCAGGTGCTCGACGAGTTCTGGCCCGATGACATGGAGAAGGGCAAGAAGAACCTGTACTGGTCAACCTCGGTGGCCCGTCGAGCCCTGCGCGGCAGCGACGAGAACGCCGGCCCCGAGATCTTGCTGCGCGACCGGCGCGGGCTGGCCCTCAACCCGGAGGTGCCCCACTGGCACGACGTGCTGGAGCTGAACAAGGCCTCCGAGGAGGCCACCCGCCTGGAGGCCGCCTCGCGCCCGGCCGAAGCGGTGGCCGCCTACCGCCGCCTGGCCCAGCTCTACCAGGGAAGCTACCTGGAAGGCTGCTACATGAACTGGGCCGTGGAAGAGCGCTCGCAGCTCGAGCGCAAGACCACCGAGGGGCTGGTGCGCTTGGCCCGCCTGCTGGCCAGCGCCCAGCGCTATCAGGAGGCCCTGGAGGCCGCCCGCCAGGCCCTGTCGCTGGGCAGCCACCGCCAGGACGCCCACCTTCTGGTCATGCGGGCTCACCTGGGCCTGGGTCAGCCCGAGTTGGCCGTCAAGCAGTTCCAGCGCTGCGAGGAGATCTTGCGGCGCGAGTATGACCTCGAGCCCACCACCGAGCTGCTGGAGTATTTCCACCGGGCCCGACTGGGGATGGGGGATGCCGAGCCTCGAGCTCGGATGCCCTGAGCCGCCGCGCATTTGCTTGAGTGGCAGGTTCCCCTGGCCTCAACGTGCTGGTGTTCAGCGGTCGCCGTGCTGCGTCAGCTGGCCGGCCGGGGTCTTGCGACTGTCCCAGCCCGAGTCATCCACCGTCTCGACGGCCCGGATGTATTTCTGAAAGTCGCTCAGGGACATCTTCTTCTGCTCGCCCCAGGTGTTGAGGATCACCTGCGGATCGCCCTGGCTCTTGTCCAGCCCCACCACCAGGATCTTGTGGCCGGGCACGCTGGCGGTGACGGTGCGCCCGCGAGCCAGATCGTCTTCCATGTACTGAATCAAGGTGCTGCGGTTGCTGCCCACGGTGGTATCGTTGGTGTAGCCCTGGTTGGGGAAGACCCGGTTGAGGGCCTGCAGCACCTCGCCGGAGGTGCGCCCGTCAGCATCCTTGTCGGTGGAGTCGTAGCCACCCCAGTGCCCGCTCAACAATGAGGTGCACGAGCCCATCAGCGAGTCGGAGAGATACTTGACCGTCAGGCTGCGCTTGTCGTCGGTGCCCTTCTTGTGCGAGTCGTTGCGCTCCAGGCTGCTTCCGTCGGGCATTCTGGTCGACCCTTTCGTGTGCAGCTCGGTGAGGCAGCGCACGTAGGAATCGGGATCTTCGATGGCCCATTTCATCTGCACCGAGGTCATGGTGCAGGTTCCCTTGTCCTTCTGGTTGATGTCGGAGGGGATGGCCAGATCGTGCAGGATGTCCTTCATCAACTGCTGGTTGGGCTCAGCGTTGCCCTGCTTTTGATAAAAGTCGCGCAGCCGGCCCAGGGCCTGCTCGGCCTTGTCGGGGCCGAGCCTGGAACGGATCTTGTCGATGTAGCTCAGGTGGCGCGGGTCGGAGAGCTGGTCGCGGTCGAGCAGGTCGAGCAACCCCTTTGTCTGGTGGCTCTTACCGGTGAGCAGACCCTCGAGCTCGGCCCGGGTCTTCACAGTGGCGGGATCGTTGAAGGGCTCGCGGTGATCCTTCCAGACCTCGTCGTAGGGCGGCTTCTTCTTGGAAGCGTCCGTGAGCCCGCCGGTCAGGGCCGATAGCCAGGACAGCTCGTCGCCCTCCTCCGGCTGGTTGGACCGTTCGAGACTGTCGACCGCTCCTGTCGTCGCTGAATTGTTCGCCGGCGTTGCGCTCGAGCGACTTTCCGTCCGACCACCGGTGGCCCGGGCCGAGGCCGCCGCGGGGGCCGTGGAGGGAGCGGGGTCGGAGGATTCGGTGCGCTTGCTGGAGACGGACTCGACCGAGCGGGTGGGTTCGGGAGGTGCAGCCATACTCCTAAGCTATCCGACCCGGGCCCATCCAGACTCTAGAATTGGTTACAAAATCGTTACCTGGATGAGCAAACTGTGAACTTTGCGTGAACAGCCGATCAGCAGGGACCGCGACGGACGTTTACGAAATTGTGCTGTGCAATGCTGGCGGGGGGGACGTTTCGCAGCCTTGGATGGTCGGGCGATCAGTGCCCGATCTGCAAATCCGTTCAGCCCTTCCACTTTCTTGGCGAGCCCCGCAAGAAGGAGGTCTGGCGCCAGTGTGGCACCTGCGGGGTGCCCATCCAGATCACCGAGGAATTGCGCGGCAAGCTCTACAACAACCGCCGCGACGCCGAGCGCAGCGTGCAGACGCTGGCTTCCATGGACAACCAGGTGCGCCTGCGCCCACCCGAGGAAAACCGCCTGGGCGCCATCCGCGACGCCTTCGAGCTGCTGGCCCCCCTGATGCGCATGCGAGGAAAGCCGCGCTGGGACGAGCGCACCCGCCGCAGCGCCTGGATCACCCTGGTGGGCAGCGCGCTGGTGCTGCTGCTAGCCTCTCAGATAGCCGCCACAACCGCCAGCAACCTGGTGGTGGCCGTGGTGATCCTTCTGCCCCTGGTGGGAGTGGGCGTTACGGTCTTCTTCTTTCTCAATGCTCCTCGCCGCTTTGCCAGCACTCACATCGCGGGGTGGCTGAGCCGGGCCCTGCGCTCACTCAAGCCAACCGCCCCCGAGCTCGACCAAGTGCTGCAGGAAGGCAAACAGAGCGGGGAGCCGATCTACCGGCTGGTAACTGTCAAGATGCTGGCGCGCAAGGCCAAAAGGTAAGCCCCCCTCACCGCGAAGTCTCCGCCATGGACTGTTGCCAAATTGCTCTCCTTCGACTCGGGAACCCACGTCTACCCGGGCTCCTTCCCAGCCCGCCAGGAGGCGTGTTGGGCCCTGCCCGCTTCATCCATCAAGCCGGAATGCGCGGCCCCAGCTCATTGCCGATTTGTTTCTGAGAACTTTCAGGGTGGCTTGGTAGCCTGGGCTTGACTCGGAAAATGTATTGCCATGCGCCGAGGGCGCGGGCAGAAGAGGGAGACCCCACAGCATGAAGGTGCAGCAGTTCCAGATCGGCGATCTCGCCCTTGATCCCAAGCGCGTCAATGCCCAGACCATCGAAACCCTGGGTAAGCGGGCCAAGGAGCTCTCTGACGTGGAGGGCTCTGGAGACACGGTCAAACTGCTGCGCAAATGGTACAAAGAAGGCGAGATCAGCGAAGAAGAGTATGCCGCCATCAAGAAGTTCGGCACCGCCGCCAACAAGGTCAAGGGCGAGCTGAACGACCAGTGGTGGGACGCTAAGAAAGGCTCGGGCGGCGAGGAGAAGATGGCCGAGCTCGACGCCAAAATGCTGCCCATCCGGGTCTTCCTGCACAACCAGTACGGCGTGACCGACGCCCTGCGCGAGGCCCAGGGCCGGGCCCTGGTGGCCAGCATCGCAGGCGCCTCCTTCGGCCCCATCGGCACCGTGGCTGCGTACGCTGCCTGGAACGACCTCAAGGGCGACGCTGCCAAAGCGGTCATCGACACGATGAAGGGTCTGGAGTCGGGGGACAGCCCCATGATCGTGCCGGGCAACAAAGTGCAGCAGGTACACCAGGAGAAGCTCTGGCCGGCGGTCATGAGCCTGCTCGAAGAGGGCCTGGAAGCCGCTAAGAAGGGCAAGCCGGTGGAGGTGGATGCGCAGTACTATGAGCTGACCTCGGCCGACGTGCTCGGCAAGATGCGCGAGATCGCCGAGGCCGGCGGCCCCCTGCGCGTCAACCTCGACCCCGCCCTTCGGCTCACCTACCCCGACGCCAAAGGCCAGTTCGACGTGGACGACGTGCCCCACAAGTTCCGATCCATCCTGCAACTCACCCAGCTGTGCCAGCAAGAGAAATTGAACGTGGGCGTATCCATGTTCCCAGCCTCCAAGCTGCTCGAAGACTCGGGCAACCTGATGCACCGCAAGATCCTGCGGGTGGGCGACAAGGTCCTCTTCTCGGGCATGAACGCCAACCTGGGCTCGGGCGAGAACGTGGATGCCGGCTACATCGTGGAGGGCCCAGCTGCCCGCCGGCTGACCGAGAACCTCAAGCGCGACTGTGAGAACTCGCTGGGCGTGAGCAGCCAGGAGATCTTCGGCGAGAACCACTACAAAGAGTGGGCCGAGGCCCCCATGGTCATGGGCACCCGCGGCCTGACGGCCATCCTCGACTGCCTGCAGGGCGTGGAGCCAGCCGGCAAGGAGATGGCTCCCGTCAAGAGCTGGCCGGAGCTGAACGAGCGCTGCGACAAAGCTGGCGTTGACCTGACCAAGTTCTTCGACATCCCCGAGGAAGAGTTCCTGACCCGCATGCAGGGCCTGCTCGAAGGCGAGAAGCTGCCCCTTTCGGCCCACGGCAAGGAGATGTGCGGCAAGCTCTTCGAGATGACGATGGACGCCATCAACAACGCCGGCAACCAGAAGCGCGCCGCCGATATCAAGCCACCCAAGGGCGACCCGAAAGGGGACACGGTGGTGGCCATCGCCGACCTGCCTGCCGAGCGCGAGGCGATGATGCTGCACGCCATCAGCCAGGCCGAGAAGTTCATCTACCTGCCGGGCTTCGTGGTGACGCGCGGCGTGGCCGCCGCCGTCGCCGCCCGCGCAGAAGAGCTGAAAGCACAGGGTAAGACGCTGGACGTCAAGATTATCGCCGATCCGGGCGTCTATCCCCGTGGCGACACCCCCAACTCGTGGGGCGTCAAGTTCCTCGAGGACAAGGGCATCGTGCCGCGCTGGGCTCTGCTTCAGCGCAGCGGCTGGCACGACCGCAAGATCCACGCCAAGCAGCTCATCACCGACAAGCACGAGATGTTCGGCAGCACCAACTTCTCCAAGAAGGGCATGCAGGACAACTGGGAGACCTCGGGCCTGGTCACCTTCGACGAGAAGGATCCCGACTCGATCCGCAACCGCGAGGAGTCGGTGCGCGGCTTCCTGCACCTGTGGGAGAACGAGACCTTCGAGCTCAACTCGATCGACCTGGCCAGCGCCTGGAAGAATCGCGTCAAGACCGAAGACAAGCCGGCCCAGGTCGAGGAAGCCCGCAACGGCGCCATCAAGAAGATCATCCAGCAGATCGAGCTGGTGGAGGAAGAGAGCGCCCGCTGGATGGAGCGCCAGGCAGCCGACCCCAAGGTCGCCAGCCGCATCGAGGAGCTGAAGGCCGAAGGCTACGCCGAGGGCTACGCCATCTGCGACGGTGTGCGCGACGTGCTGGGCGACGAGAAGTATTATGGCGAGCTGGCCAAGCTGCCCGAGCGCCAGAAGCTCGAGCAGATGAGGCCCCGCATCCGACCCTCGGCGGAAGAATGAAACGCCTGCTCATTGCCCTGGCGCTGCTGGTGGGCGCGGGCTGCTCGGACCTGGCAGTTCAGCCGGGCGCGGTGCAGGCCGCGCCCCCTTCGGTTGTCCAGTTGGGCGCGCTCATCAATCAGGACCCGCTCGGCGACCCGGATACCCAGGCCGCCATCCAGCTGGCTCTGGAAGACGTCAACGCCTGGTCGGACACCGATTTCTCGCTGCAGGTGGTGGGCACCGGCTCGGACCCCGCGCGGGCCGTGGCCGGACTGGAAGTGCTGCGCCAGGCTGGCGTTCGCCTCGTGGTGGGGCCGGAAACCTCCGACGAGCTTGCCTCCCTGATCGAGCCAGCCCGGGCGGCCGGGATCACGCTGATCAGTCACTGCTCCACGGCCGGCTCGCTGGCCGTGGCCGGCGATGACATCTTCCGGCTGGTGCCTACCGACGCCAGCCAGATGCGGGTGGTGGCCGAGCGGATGCAGGCGGCGGGGATCACCTCGGTGGCCATCATGTTTCGCGACGACATCTTTGGCCAGGACCTCTCGGCCAGCCTCAAGCGCGAGCTTTCGGCCCGGGGCATCGCCCTGGCCGGTGAAGTGAGCTATCCGCCCGAAGCGACCGATCTCGCGGCCGCGTTAGCCGCGCTCGAAGCCTCAGCAGGCCAGGCGGTGGAGCTGATCGCTTTCGGCACGGATGGAGAGCGGGTGCTCGAGCAGGCGGCCACCAGGCCCGCGCTGCGAGCGGTGCGCTGGTTCGGCTCGGACGGAACCGCCATCAGCCGGGAGATCGCTACCAACCCGGTGGCCGCCCAGATGGCGGTGGATACCAGCTTTGAGAACCCGGTCTTCGCTGCTCCTCAGAACAACAAGACCGAGCGCATCGTCGCCCGCATCCGAGCCCGCTCGGGGGTGGAGACGCCCCACATCTGCTCGTTGACGAGCTATGATGCGGTGTGGCTGGCCGCCCTGACGGCCCTCGCCCGCCCGGCCGGCCCCAACGGGCCGGGCTTGGTGATCGCGGCCGACAATTTCTTTGGCGCCTCCGGCTGGACCGAGCTCGACACGAATGGAGACCGCCTCTCCGGCGAGTACCAGATCTTCATGCTGGAGAATACCGGTTCTGGATTTGAATGGGTGGGACCGGTAAGAGTAACGATTTGAACGGGAGTATGAGATGGAAGTGAACTATGTGATCAAGCAGGTGGTAGGCTCGGCCGTGGTGATCGGGCTCTTCTTCCTGGTGTTGTGGTATTTCCGGAAGGCGCGGTGATCTCCGCCATCCAGCGCGCCTTCACCGCCCCTGTCGCCAGCGCTGGAAATTCAGCGACGACAGGAGCGGTCGAAAACCGCTTCTACGAGTGCTCGGTGCAGCAGCTGAAAGCTGCCCCCTACGGCGAGCAACGAGATGCGGTGGGAGCACGGATCTTGCAGGACCTGGCCCGCCAGCCGGGCCTGGCCGAGGTGGCCCGGGCGGGCCAGCGCTGGGGGCTTTCCCAGGACGACTACGCCCTCAAGCAGTTGCTGGAGATGGTTGCGAAAGGTGAGCGCGATTTGCGCAAGCTGGCCAGAAAATGCACCCCGCTGCTGGCTCCTTTCTCGGTCAAACGACAGCAGTTGGAGGAGTTTTCGGCAGACCCCGAGCTGGGCTGGCTGGGCCGACTCGGTGGTCAGCTGTGCGACGCCACCCGCGGCGAGAACCTTAAGGAAACCATCTGGTCGACCACGCTCTGGCAGGGGGCCGATTGCAGCCCTCTGCAGTTGATCTGGACGCTCAACGCGCACATGAAGTACACCAATGCCAGCGAGAAGAACGCCATGGCCGACCCGGTCTTTAAAGCCATGCGCGTTCACCCGGCCGACCGCTGGGTAGTGGAGGCGCTGGAGGAGTGGAAGCTGCCGCTGGATTGGAAGACGCTCGAGAAAGCGCTCGACTGCTGGAGCAAGGGTCCCGACGACCTGGCCCGCAAGGTGACCCCCGAGGGGGCCTTTGCCGTGCAGCAAAAGCAACTGGCCCGCCTGCCGGTCGCGCAGGCCGTGCACGCCGCCGTGACCACGCCCGAGAAGAGAAAATACGCCTGGTCGATGGCCCTCGGCGCCACCCGGGATGAATTCGTGAAGCGCTATGTGGGGTATCATTATTCCACCAGCAAGGCGGAGGACCAGGCCCTGTTTGAGGCGGTCCGTCCCGCCCTGCAGGCCACTTCCGCCGGGCAGTTGATGGAGCGCTGGGGCCTGACCAGCCTGCAAGCCATGAAACTGGCCGTGAGTCAGCCGCAGCCCGCGGATACCTGGCAGTTTGCGCTGGGAGCCACCTCGGCCGCCGACAGCATGGCCCAGGAGCGCCAGCTGGCCGAGCTGGACGCCCCGACCGGACGACTGGCCAGCCAGCTCTTTCCCGCCCTGAACGCCGACCAGCGCCACAAGGTCTGGCAGCAGGCGATTCGCCGCTGCGATTCGGACGAGGAACAGGCGCGCATCGTGCTGCTGGCCGCCCTGGGCGCGGCCGGGGTGAACGAGGCGCAATCGCTGCCCCTGGTGCGCGCTTTCTGGCAAGACTTCGAGTCCACCAGCGAGCAGGTCGCGCACGTGCAGGGGCTGCACCGCATCGCGCGAGGCGAAGGGCTTCAGTTCGTTCTGGAGCAGTTGCTCGCTCGCCCCATTATGAGCGACCGGCTGCGAGAGGACCTGAAAGCCCTGCCTGGTCAGGCGGCCAGCTGGGACCAGCTCAAGCCCCTGCTCGAGCGCATGAAGCAGGAAGCCAAAGAGGAAGACTTGATTCGCCACATGGCTCGCGAGCGTGATCCAGGCGCGGGAATCAAGGAAGAGGGCGACGCGGTGCGGGTGGGAGGAATTCGTTTGCCCAAGCGAGGGACTGGCGCGGTCTGACGCGAACGAAAGCGGCCATGCCCTGGGTAGTGTGCGTTCTGGAAGACGATGCCGATATGCGCGAGGTTCTCGCTGACGTTCTCGAGCAAGACGACCTCTATTCGGTGCATGCCACCCCCTCGCCAGGGCGGGCCCTGCAACTGGCCGAGAAGCTGCAATTCGACCTGGTCGTGGCCGACGTGCGCATGGCCGAGATGGACGGCATCGAGTGCCTGGCCGAGCTTCGCAAGAACCAGCCCCACCTGCGCAGTATCGTGATGACCGGCTACGCCTCCGAGGACGCCCCTGGAAGAGCCATCCGGGTGGAGGCGGAAGATTACCTCTACAAGCCGTTCCGGTTGGCCGAGTTTCTGACGACCGTCCGCCAGGTGCTGGAGACCAAGAAACAGCAGGCTATGTACGCCGGCCTCCTGTCGGCCTACTACCGCTCGCGCAAGCGGCCCACCCAGGCCGATTCTCCCGAGGCCTGGCGTGATCGGGTCTTTCGCGCTTTCTACGTGGGGGTGCGCTCGGGTTGGCTGGAATCCCAAGCCGCCCTGGAAGCCTGGGATCGACTCGAGCGTCTGGAGTCATCCGGCGATGACTTCACCGGGGCCAGCTCGGCCGGTTATCAAAAATTGCTCGATCTGGTACTGCAGCCCGAGAAGCTGCTGAGCAGCCCCTTCCGTCCCGATCGCGTGAACGAGCAAGAGTTTGAGACGTTCTTCAATCGGGTCAAGCAGGGCCAGATTCCCCCCGAGCTCCTCAAGCTCGGCCCCCTGCTGCGCAAGCTCGACAGCGTGTCGTTGCGAGAGTTCAACGATCTGAAGGGGCTTTACGATCAGACCTGGGGCTAACCCGGGCGAGTCTAGACTTTGATGACCAGCTCCGGCTTGCCCAGCGCCCGGGCCACGGCGTTGAAGACGGCAGCGTCGTCGTGGAAACCGCCCGGAGTAAAATCGGGCTCCTCATCGTCCATGTCGACGTAGTAGGTCACCGCCGCTAACACCCAGCTGCGCTGGGGATCGTCCTGCAACGGCAGCTCGAGCAGCCCGAGCAGGCCCTGCCCGATGCCCACCGCCACGTCCTCGTCGAATTCGGTGGTACGGGCCGTCTTGGCAATGCGCGAAAGGTGGACCTTGACGCCCAGACGCATCTCCTCCGGAGTTCGCCTGGCACCCTGCTTGAGAATGTCGAGGAATGGGGCCTTGTAGGCTTCGGGAAAATCGGCGGGAAGCTGCATGAGCAAGGCTGTTTGCTTTAGGCCTCAACTTTCCCTGTCGGGGAGTTTCCAGCTTTCCTGATAGCGCTCGTACTCGCTCTGAGGCATCTGGATCAGTACAGGCTTTGCATCCTTGCGCAGCCATTCAGCCAGGGCTCGCATGTAGGTGGGGGTAGTGGCGGTACACCCGGCCGTACCTGTATTGGGGCCCATCCAGATGTGCATGAAGATGCAAGAGCCGGCTCCCTTCACGGGCGGATTGGTATTGTGCTCGACCACGATGCCGATCCTGTAATCGGGAATCAGCATGCGCTCGGCGCTCTGCCAGTCCTTGACGATGCCCGGGCCGGGCTGCACGATCTGGTTGTAGTAGCGCGACTCGGGATCATCCACTCCGGCCGTGTCCGAGCGCATCTCCTGGTAGGGCAGCGTGCCGGGCTCGAACTTCTGGCGCGAGCCGAACATGCGCTTGAGCTCGAAGATGCCAGCGGGAGCGCAGCCATCGCCCTCGCGCTTGATGCGGCCGCGGTTGGCCTCGGGGGGATGGGCACCGAGCCCCCAGGCCATCCCCTTGTCGCCAACCACCACCGGCATGGGCGAGCCCACCTGGCGCCAGGCGCCTGACTCGGTGCGCTCCCAGCGGGTGAGAGTGGCATGCACCGATTCCCAGGTCGGACTGACCACGACCAGGGCCTGACGAGCTTTCTCCAGGCCGGGAACCTGCGCCAGGCCGGGCAGAGCAAGCCAGAGCAGGAGCAACAGAATGCGCATGGGCTGCCTGGTTCGAGGCTAGCGGACTCCCGCCCCTTCTGTCTGGATGCGCAGCAGGCGCTGGTAGGCCGGGCTCGACTCGCGCAGCTCGGCCATGCGCTCCTCGCCCAGTGCTTCCATGGTCGCGTAGCCACGAGGGAACCCGTTGCGGACCTGCTCTTCGATCCGGTAGCGCAACTGCGGGTTCTGCTTCACCTCGTCCTGCACCCGCGCGCCCACATCTTCCTCGTAGGCCTGGATGCCGCGCAGGAAACTGCGGGTGACCCGGTTGCGATAGCTGTCGCGCAGCAATTCGCCCTCGGCCCCCTGGCGGTCGCCGTACTTCTGCTCGGCCAGGGCGCGCGTGTCCAGGGGAAGCGACTCGCGATTCCACAGCCGGTCGAAGTCGCCGTTGACTTCCTCGAGCTTGGCGGCCGAATCGGGCCCGTCGTCGAAGAAAGTCAGGTCGGACATCTCCCAGTTGTCGCGCAGTCCCTTATGCGAAAAGTTGGTGCTGCCGGTGAGCATCATCTTGTCGGTCAGGATCATCTTGGCGTGCACCTTGCGGTCGTGGTCACCGTCGGTGCGGTCGAGCACCGCCCAACGCACCGGCACGCCCCGGTCTTCCAGCATCTTGAACGACTTCTCGTTGGGGGTGCCGCCGTACTGGTACATTCCCGGGTCGAGCACCACCTGCACCTCGAACGGCTTGCCCTCAGCCTGCATCCGGTCGCGCTTGTCGGCAAGCAGTCGCGCCATGTCGGCGTTGAGCACGAAGGCCGAGACCTTCACGAATTTGTCGGCCGAGTCGATGGAGTGCAGGATCAGCGCCTGGCGCTCGGCCGAGGTGTCGCCCACGGCCACGGTATCCGCCCCGGTGGCGGCCTCCGAGGGCGGACGCGAGGTCTGCAGCTTCTGCAGATTGGCCGGAGTGTTCATGCGACCCACAGCTTGCTCGAGCCCGTCGGCGAGCAGGGTGCGGCCTTTCTGGGTGAGGGTGACCCCGCCTCGGCCCTGGAGCAGGAAGGCGCGCTCGTCGGCCGGGCTGACCTTGCCATCCCCGTCGGCATCAGGGATCTCGGCCAGCTGGCCGGCGGTTATGCCCTGATAGCCGGCCGACTCGATGGCCCGGTCGACCCGCTCGGCCTGGGTCATGCCGCCACGGGGGGGCACTCCGGTCTGGGCCTCGAGCAGGTCGAGCAATCCGCGCCGCTGCACCTTGACGGGCAGCTCGGAGGTGCGCAGCTCCTCGAGCTGGGTGCCGAAGATCTCCTCCACGCCTCGACCGGCCGAGAGCTCGATGTCGCGCTGGAATCCCTGACTCAGTTTGGCGGCGGCCGGTCCCCGGATGGTGGTGGCAAAGTCCACGTTCTCGCTGGAGCTGGCGTTAGAGTTCATCCCACCGAAAACGGTGTCGTCCCCCACCCGCAGCAACTTGCGGTGCATGATCTCGGCCCGGGCGCCCAGCACCTCTTTGTTGGCGAAGAGCTGCACCGCCGCCTGGCCCTGTGAGCCCACCTCCAACCGGCGGGTTGCATTCAAGCGCGCCGTCAGGCTGGTGGCATCGAGCTCCTCGCCCTGCTTGGAGAGCGTGCCCGCGTCGAGCAGCACGCGAACATTGGCTCCACCACGCGAGGCCCGAGAGAGCTTCTCGAGCATCTCGGGGCTGGCCATCTCGTAGTACTGGGCCTCAACCTCGACCGGCTGGCCGTCGCGAACCGGATTCTTCACCGCCCCGTCGAGCAGCTCCATCTTCTTGTGCCAGATCTCCTCGCGGGTCAGGGCCTCTACCTGGTTGCCCTTCAGCTTGTAGGGCGAATCGGGCTGCTCCAGGCTGCGGGTGATGCGGGCCACCTCCTGCATCTCGCCCACCGGCACGTCGCTGTGCTGGAAATAGGTCTGCTCGATGGGGGTCAATTCCCCCCCGCCCCCCTTCTCCCAGCGCATCTGGCGGGCCATCGCCTGCAGGTGCTCGCGCGCATCCTGCGTTTGCACCAGCTGCTGGTGGACCTCGGCAGCCTCGGCCAGGGGGCCGTCCTTGAGCTCCTTGCGGCGCGCCTTCAGATCGCGCAGGGTGAGGCCATACTCCTTGTCGCGCTTGCGGGCCTCGGCCAGGCTGGGCAGGGCCTCTTCGGGGTCGGGCAGCTGCAGGGCCAGCTCGGGGCTCGGTGTCGGGGCGGCCGGCTGCTCGTTCTCCCAGGGGTATTGAGCGGCCGTTGTAGCCGTCGGGCTCGCTCCCGCCGTAAACGTATCCTGGGGCCCCTGAGCTTCCGTGGTAACGGGCGCGGTACGCACCGGGGCCGACGACTTCAGCGTCGGCAGGAGCGGAGCCAAGCGGGTATCGCCGAGTACGTCCACTGTTCTTCCCTATCACGCACCGGGGTCGGGGCGTCTACCCTCGCCTGAGCGACCGGGCGATCGGTCCGATCGCGCGCTCGACCAGCAGAATGATCACACCGCCCAGCAACAGCCCGAACACACCCGAGATGCTTGCGCCGGTCAGCCACCCAAGGAGGCCGCCAGCGGAATGGGCCAGATCGTGCATGAAATGCGCCAGCCAGGTCAGGCCGAGCTCCTCCAGCCCGTGAATCACGATACCCCCTCCTACCCAGAGCATCGCCGCCGTGCCCACCACCCCCAACAGCGCCAGGAAAGGCGGAATGACCGCGACGATCAGGCGACCGAGCGAGCCCACCGGCCCGGAGTGGGCGCGCGCCATGGCCGCGCCGGCGTCATCGGCTTTCACAATGACCGCCACCGCCCCATACACCAGAGCCGTGATGCCAATCGCCACCGCCGCCAGCACCACAGCCTGCATGGCGATGGAAGAGCTCGAGACGGTGGCCAGCGAGATGGCCATGATCTCGGCGGACAGGATGAAGTCGGTGCGAATGGCGCCGGCGACCCGGGCATCCTCCAGTGCCTGCGGATCGGTAGGCGCTGCGCCAGTCTTCTCCTCGTGGTGGTGGGCGGCATGAGGGCTGAGGATCTCCCAGACTTTCTCGGCGCCTTCGTAGCAAAGAAAAGCGCCACCCAGCACCAGGAGAGGCGTGATGAGCCGGGGCGCGAAGGCGCTGAGCGCGAGAGCGGCCGGCAGCAACAACAGCAACTTGTTGCGCAGCGAGCCTGCAGCGATGCGCTTGATGATGGGAATCTCGCGCGCGGCTGCAAAGCCGACCACGTAACGCGGCGTGACGGCGGCATCATCGATGACCACGCCAGCGGCCTTGGCGCTGGCCTTGGCGGCATTGGCTGCGACATCGTCGAGCGAAGCCGCAGCAACCTTGGCGATGGCAGCGATGTCGTCGAGCAGGGCCAGAAGACCGGTTGCCAAGGCTTACCGTGCTCTCCGCATGGAAGCTGTCGCAGGCTGACCCGCTCGGGCGGGCAAGACCTCAGGGGTATCGTCCACCAGCACCTCATATGACGCTCGGGGTCCGGAACCTCTACCTGGAGCCGATCAAAAACTGTTTACATGCCGGCAACCCGACTGTTACAAAGCTCCCCTTAACCCTCCCCCCTTTCTCCGTGAAAACACGATCAAAGCCCTCAGGGAAGGACCGTGCCATGACCAACGCAGTGGGAGCGCCTCAGGCCCAGAACTTTGTCGCCATCAACCCCGAGCAGCAGCTCAGGGTGCAGCAGGCCACCGTGCAGGCCAATGGGCCCACCCAGGGCGACCCCTGGTCAGGAGTGCAGGGCCGCCGGGCCGCCGACGAGCGCCACGAGGCCTACCGCGGCATCGTGGGCAACCAGGCCAACGGCCAGACCGCACCCACCAACGCTCCCGCCAGCAAGGGCGCGCTGATGGATAAGCCCATCGGCCAGATGACCGACGAAGAGCTCAAGCAGGTCTTCGGCAGTGACGCCGACCGCATGAAGGCGCTGGGCGCCAGGCAGCCCAACCTGACGGCCGGCATGCTCCAGCCGCTGCGCAAGGACCCGCAGGGCCTGGATAGCGTGGTGACGATGCTCACCGAGCGCCCCGACCTCAAGTTCGAGGACCTGGTCACCAAAGACCAGAAGGGCAACATGAACATCAACGGCACCATCCGCGACGAGCGCTCGCGCGAGCTGATGCTGCAGCGCACCGACATCAAGCCGGCCGCCCTCTCCAGCATGGCCGGCAGTTTCGCCCAGACCCTCAAGCAGCCGGCCCTGGTCAAGGAGGCCTACAATACCTCGCTCGACCTGCTGAAGACCCGCACCGACGTCTCCCCGCAGGACCTGGGAGCCCTGATGGGCCGGATGTCCAAGGGCGTCAACCAGAACTCGGCCGGTGGCGGTCAGGAGGGCGGCGGAATGAACGCCGCGGCCACGCTGGACATGTTCAAGACGGGCGCCCGGCTGATGACCACCCGCCAGGACATCGGCGTGCAAGACGTGGGCCGGATGTCAGACGCGGTGGCCCAGCTCGGCGGCAAGAAGGACGACCAGTCGGGCATGAAGATCGCCAACGCCTTCTCGCAGGGCGCCGACTTCTTGATCAGCCGCCCGGGCTCGAGCGTCAACGACGTGGTCAACCTGGCCGGCACCATCAAGCAGCGCGTCCCCGGCCAGGAGGGAGCCGACGCCGACAACCGCTTCGCCCTCTTCGGCCAGAGCATGCAGCTGATGAAGGACATGCCCCAGATGACCCCGGACGGGGTGGCCGCCTTGATCGAGAAGTCGAGCGAAGGCCCGCCGCCTCGCCAGGGTCAGGATCTGGTCAACGCCTTCAACACCCAGTCCACCAACCTGCTCAACGGGCGGGCCAACGTGGGGCTGGCCACCGACCGACTGCACCGCCCCGACGCCCAGGGCCAGCGCCGTCAGGACGGCGAGATTCTGATGGACAAGAGCGGCCGCGAGAAGGGGGCCACCGGCCCCGCGCTGACGGTCCAGCAGGCCGGCACCGTCAACCAGCCGGTCGCCAACGTGCCTGGGCGTAACGGCAACCAGTGGGCCGACAATGGCGTGGTCGACCGGCGTTTTGCGGCGGTGCAGCAGCCACCGACGCAGACCTCGTTCAACGCCCTGGCTTAGGCCGCATTCTCGAGCTCAGAAGTGCACTGCGGGCAGCGCGTTGCCTTCTTGGAGATAGTTGAAACACAAAAGGGACAGTCGCGGGTATCCGGCGGCGGAGGCTCGACCGGCTTCTGACGGCGCATCCGCTCGATCGACTTCACCATGAAGAATACGGCCAGGGCCACGATCAGGAACTGAATCAGCGCGTTGATGAAGACCCCGTAGTTGATGGTGGCCGCGCCGGCCTTCTGGGCCTCGGCCAGAGTGGAATAGCTGGTTGAGCCCAGAGTGATGAAGAGGTTGGTAAAGTCTACTCCCCCCAGCACCAGCCCGATCGGGGGCATCAGGACGTCCTTGACGAGCGAGTCGACGATCCTGCCGAAAGCCGCCCCGATGATCACACCCACAGCCATGTCCACCACGTTCCCGCGGTTCAGAAAATCCCGAAATTCTTTCCACATGGGACGGCCGATTCGGCGATGGGGAGTCAGTGCCCTCCGATCAATGCAAGAATAATCTCGAGCGCGATCAGAATGATGATGGTCAACTCGAGCACCGTGAAACGGCGGGTGTTGGCCAGGTCGACCAGCACTTCGGCCGACTCGTGAATCAGCCTCAGCTTGTATTCCAGCGTGCGAAAGCGCGACTGCAGCTCGAAGTTGGCCCGCAGCTCGTTGAAGAGCAGGTCCAGCCCGGGGTCTTCCCAGACGATGTCGGGCGAGTCGAGAATTGAGAGGCGGCTCACGATGTCTCGCCGGGTCGAAAGGCCCACGCCAATGTAGCGCAACATCTCGCCGCTCTTTAAACGGCGCCAGCTACCGCTGGCCATCGAGTCGGCCACCACCGAGGCCTGGTCGAGCAGCTTCTCGACCGACTTCTCGAAGTGCTCCAGCGTGGTGGACTGGGCCAGCACCAGGGCTGCCAGCTTCAGCTTGGCGGGAGTGATCTGCTGCAAGACCATGCGGTCGAAGGCGACCCGCTCCTTGCCGTCCGGCTGTAGCTCCACCAGGAAGTCGTCGGTCGCCTGATCGCAGGGCCCTTCGGCCAGGGGAAGGAGCTCCTTCACGAAAATCGGGATCTGGGCCGCGTCCACGTCCACAAACACGGCCGAGCCAAAACTAAACAGGTAGACCCGACCCTGGCCCAGGCTCAGGCACAGGTCCGACTTGCCCGCCTCCAGCACGCGATCGACGAAAGATCGCGAGCACTTCTCGATGGGCAGCGTGCGCGCGAGGTGCACCGACTCCATGCGCAGCTGGCGGCCCGAAGCGGCGGGGTGGCTCGACAGGACATCCATGCCCCCCATGGTAGCCTGTCGCAGGCCAATCGCGCAAGCGAAGAGCGAAGACGCTCCTTCGTCACATTCCGTTAACATCGTGGAGCAACACGTTCAACACATAGCCGCCAGGACCACTTAAGCTGGACGGTCATGACGATATTCGCAGCTACGTCCCCTCTTCGGCTTCTGAGACCAGCCAGATCGAGCGGAAGGCTTTGTTGTTGGGACTACAGGGCAAGGAAGCCGGTCTGGCAGAGAACGGCCGGTTCCGTGAAGCCCTGGCGTTGCGCCAGGTGCACGAGAAACTGAGCCAGCTTCCAGGAGACACCCTCGAAGAGATGTTCGACGCCCTCATCCTGAGCAAGGACCGGGCCATCGTTGAGCTGGTGCAGGGCCCGTGCAGCGAGGAGATCGCCGAGACGATCGAGGCCCTGACCCAGGTGGGCAAGCTGGTGAATCCAGTGTCAGTCAACCCGGTTCGCGAGGACGCCGACAGCCTGGTGATCGGCGGCGTCGTTCTCAAGCGGAAAGGGGTCTCGGCCTGCGATTGTAGAAGGCACCTCGCCTTATGCAACAGTTGATCTCTCAAGCCTTTCAAGACCGCGAGCGACTCAAGGACAGCGACACGCGCCAGGCAGTGCTCGACACCATGGAGGCCCTCGACCAGGGCCGCCTGCGCGTGGCCGAGCCCCACGAAGGGGGCTGGAAGGTCAACGCCTGGGTCAAGGAAGCCATCCTGCTCTACTTTGCGGTGGCCGAGATGCGCGTCATGGAGGTCGGCCCGTTCGAGTTCTATGACAAGATCCCGCTCAAATCGAACTGGGCCGCCGCCGGCGTGCGCGTGGTGCCCCCCGGCACCGCCCGCTACGGCTCCTTTCTCGAGCCCGGCTGCATCCTGATGCCCGGTTACGTCAACCTGGGCGCCAGGGTGGGGGCCGGCTCGATGGTGGACACCTGGGCCACCGTGGGCAGCTGCGCCCAGATCGGCGCCGGGGTGCACCTTTCCGGCGGGGTGGGCATCGGGGGCGTGCTCGAGCCCCCTTCGGCCTCCCCGGTCATCGTGGAGGACGGCGCCTTCATCGGCTCGCGCTCCATCGTGGTGGAGGGCGTGGTGGTGGGCCGCGAGGCGGTGCTGGGGGCCAACGTGGTATTGACCGCCTCCACCCCCATCGTGGACGTGACCGGCCCCGAGCCGGTCATCACCAAAGGGGGAGTGCCCGAGCGGGCGGTGCTGATCCCCGGCTCCTTGCCCAAGCAGTTTCCAGCCGGCACCTTCGGCGTCACCTGCGCCCTTTTGATCGGCTATCGCAAGGAGTCCACCGACCGCAAGACCAGCCTGAACTCCGCCCTGCGCGATTTCGGCGTGGATGTCTGAGCTGGCCCGGCGCACGCTGGAGCTGGTCTCGATTTCTAGCGTGACCCGCGAAGAAGGCGAGCTGTCTCGCTACGTGCAGGAATGGGCGGGAGTGGAGCCCGTGTGGCGCTACAACTTGATCCTGCAGGGGGAGTCGCGCGGCCGCCCCCGGGTGGGACTGTTCGGCCATCTGGACACGGTGCTACCCTCCTCCGACCAACCCCTGGGCATCCAGGAGGGGCGCGTCTACGGCTGCGGAGCCAGCGACATGAAAGCCGGCCTGGCCTTCATGATGCAGGCCTGGGAGCGGCGCGCCGAGTGGTCTTGCGACCTGGTGGCGGTGTTCTACGACCGCGAGGAGGGTCCGAGCGAGGAGAACGGGTTGGAGCTCATCCTGGACCGCGTGCCCCCCCTGGACCTGGCGGTGGTGCTCGAGCCCACCTCCAACCAGGTGCAGAAAGGATGCGTGGGATCGCTGCACGCCCGGGTCAGCGTGGCCGGGAAAAGAGCCCATTCGGCCCGTCCCTGGCAGGGCGAGAACGCCCTCTACAATGCCCTGCCGCTGCTGGAGAAGCTCCGCTCGGTGGGGGCGCGCGAGGTGGAAGTGGGGGGGCTGATCTTCCGCGAGGTGGTCACGCCCACCACCGCCGCCACTGTCAACTCGCGCAACGTGGTGCCCGACCACTTCGAGCTGAACGTGAACTATCGCTTTGCTCCTGGCAAGACGGCTGCATTGGCCGAGGAAGAGCTGCGCGCGCTGGTGGGCGATCTGGGCCGGGTGGAAGTGCTGGACGTCGCTCCCTCGGGCCAGGTGGCCTCGCACCCGCTGCTGGAGAGCTGGATCTCCGCCTGTGGCCTGCAGGTCGAGCCCAAGCAGGCCTGGACCGACGTGGCCCGCCTGACCGAGCAGGGCATCCCGGCCGTGAACTTCGGGCCAGGCGACCCGGCCCAGGCCCACCAGGCCCGCGAGCACGTGACCGTAGCCGCCCTGGAGCAGGGGTGGCCATTGTTGGAAAGGCTGCTGCGGTCATGAACCCGCGCCTGACCACCCTGGAGCCCTCCCTGATCCGTGAGCTGAACGCGCGCAAGCGTCCGGGAGATCTCGACCTGGGACTGGGTGAGCCGGTGCTCCCCCCCGACCAGCGCGCCCTGGATGCGGGCCTGCGCTGGCTGGCCGAGAACGGCTGTCGCTATTCCCCCAACCTGGGCTTCCCCGAGGTGCGCGCCGCCGTGGGAGCTTACCTGGGCCGACCGGCCGAGGAGATCTGCCTGACCAACGGCTCGCAGCAGGCCCTGCACCTGGCGATGGTGACCGCCCTCGACCCTGAGAAAGACGAGGTGCTGGTGATCGAGCCAGGCTACCCGGCCTATGCCAAGATCGCCCAGATGCTAGGGCTTGCGGTGCGCACGGTGGGGCTGGACCCCAAGCGCCGCTTCGCTCCCCAGGCGGATTGCGTGCTGGCCGCGCTGCGCCCCGAGACGCGGCTGGTTGTGCTGGCCAGCCCCAACAATCCCAGCGCCCGCATCTGGCCCGCCAGGGAACTGGAGCAACTGTGCGCAGAGTTGGGTGAGCGATGGCTGGTGTTCGACGAGGTCTACCGCGAGCTTTATTACACCCCCGAGCCCCCGCCCCGACCGAGCCACCCCCGCGCGCTGCTGGTGGGCGGTCTGTCCAAGTGCGCCTCGCTGACGGGGCTGCGGATGGGCTGGCTGGGTGCTCCGCCGGAGCTGATGCCGCTGGTGCTGCGCGCCCACCAGCTCATCACCACCGCCGCCAGCACCTTCGCCCAGCAGGTGGCCCTGGAGCTTCTGACCAACGGGCGCCTGGGCGATCAGCGTCCGCTCTACCGCGACCGGTTGGGCTCATTGCTGGAGGCTCTGCGGGCCAGCGAGCTGGAGTTCGTGGAGCCGGAAGGGGCCTTCTACTGCCTGGTGCGGGTGGGTGGCTCTTCGCTTGCGGCCGCCCTGGAGTTGCTGGAGGAAAAGCGCGTCGTCACCGTTCCAGGGGTAGCTTTCGGAGCCGAAGGCTGGTTGCGGTTGTCCTGGGCCGGCCCGCCGGAGGAGGTACGCGAAGGGGTGGTGCGATTGGCAGAGTGGGCCCGACTCAAATTGTCCAGGGGCTAACCAAACGGTCGAGGAGGGGAATCGCTTCAGGGCTGCACGCCGATAATGGAGAACTTGGAAGAATTCGGATCGTTGCGCTGCACCCAGAGATAGCCGTCGTCGTCGGCGCTCAGGTTGCGCAGATCCGTGGAGAAGGTCGGGGGATTCTGGTCCTGATAGGAGAGGGCTGGGACTGGCGGCAGAGCGCTCCAGGAGCCCGTGGTCGAGCCTGAGGCGGCGACATCGAATTTATAGATGACCGAGGCTTCTCCCGTCTGATTGGAGGCCACGAACACATCACCCGATTGGTCGACCGCCAGGCCCCCGGTGAAGTTCAGGGGCCCGCCGCCTGCGAGTGCGGCTCCGGTAATGGGGTCGTAGTGGGCGGGCGTCGGAGTCGGCAGGGCCGACCAGCGCGAGGTTGTGAGGTCGCAGATCTGGACGCCTTCCAGGCTCCCATCGAACGCGGTGACGTAGGCGAAATCCTCGCCGGAGGGATGAGCGGCCACGTTGGTGAGCGTGGTTCCCGTAGGAGCAGGCACCTGAGTCCAGTTCAAGCTGGTGCCCAGCGGCAGGACCATCAGCGTGTTGTCGGACCCTCGGCCGACCAGTCGGATGTCCCCTCCCACCGAGAGTGAAGTCAGAGAGACCCCGGCCGGTGTGTCGGGCATCTGCCGCCAGCCCTGGCCCGTGCGGTAGCGCCAGAGGATGTTATTGGTAGGTCCCTGCGTGAGGGCGAAGACATCCAGGTTGGGTGCCCCGGCCGTAGCAATGATCTTGTTCTGCCCCGGGATCGGGGGCAGCGGATGCCAGCCGCTGGTGCTCTTCGAGGTCCAGGCGATCAGGTCCGGGCCTCCCGAGAGAGCGGGAGTGATCGAGAGAACCTGTGTGTCACTTTCGTCGAGCCGGAGCAGAGGAACGTCCAGGTGGGCCGATTGCGCGCCGATCCTGGCCTCGCTGCGCAGCATCATTTGACCATTGGTAACTTCCGCCCAGCATTCCGCGCCCGGGGTGGTGGTGGCGTCGGCGTTGGACCGGCCGTTGTGGGCGGTCAACCAGGCCGGATTGGTGTTGACCTGGGCCAGGCTGCGGTTGATGGCGGTCTTGGCCAGATAATAGCACTCCGATTTTCGGTAGCTGAACTTCACCGCCCCCGACTGAAAGTTGGCCCGGGCTGTGGCGGCTATCGCCCACAGCATCATGATCATCGCCACCACGAGCGCGATGAACAGGACCATACCGGTTCGTCGTCTTCTGACCATGAGCTGCTCCTATTCGTTGTTCGTCAGGTAGATCTCAAAGTGAAACTTCTGCAGGCTATCTCGGGTGACTTTGGACTGGTCTTTCTGGCCCAGTTCCCCCGACAGAGTCAAGGTCCGCAGGCCCGGCGACCAGTTGAACACGATCTGACCGTCGGGGCCTACCGGCGCCAGGGGAGACGTGGTCCCCTGGAAGCTCTTCCAGAGCACTCCCCTGTTGACGTACATCGTTGCTACGTCCGGGTCGGCCGGATCCCCGGGCAGCCAGTCGGCCAGGCCCCTCGGGGTGAGCTGAGGCCCGGCGTTTGTCCGGCGGAGGATCCAGTACTGCAATCGGCCGCTCGGGTCCACACCGACGACCCGACCCGAGCGCATCTCCAGGCGCACCTTCTCGAACACCAGCAGGACCTCCGAAGTGGCGTCGGTGCGGCTCGAGATCTTTTCGGAAGCTCGCTGGTTCTGCAGCATGAGGACCAGCACCACGGTGGTCATGCCCATAAATATCGCCGCGGTCACCATGACCTCGAGCAGGGTCAGGCCCTCAGTAGTTGTAGAAGGTACTCGCGAGCGCATAGTCCCGGGGTACACCTTTCTCTTGCCAGAACACGCGGATTCGGATGGCCCTCAGTGTTCGGCCCGTATCCTCGTAGCCCAGATCCTCCACCACATAGTCAAAGGTGGGAAACTGGGTTGATGTCATGCGCGGAGTATTGATGTCGAACGGGGGAGCGTGGAAGTTGATCTTGAGCAGCGACTCGGCCAGGGCCATCTGGCTGCAGGCCAGTTGATTGGCGATCTGGCGGTTCTGATTCCCCTGCGTGGCCGTCAGTGTATAGGCATTGACGCTGATAACCGCAAAAAGCGCGAGGGTAAGAACCACCATCGCCACCATGGTTTCGGTAAGGGTGAAGCCCTCAGAACTCGCCGACCGGCACATACCGCACCGTTCCTACTGGAAGGCCTGGCCCTATCCCCATGCCGATCTGCCCGGTAGTGAACGTCGGTTGCTCGATGAATTTCAGGGCCGTCTGTCGGTAGCTGAAATCGGGCCGGTCCTCGACGACCGCGTAGCCCGTCAGGGGGGCCGGAGCCGTCGCGTTCGGGACAATCGGACCAACAACAGGACCTGCGCCAGGACCTACAACCGGAGCGACAACCAGAGGAGCTACAACCGAAGGAGTCACCTTAGCTGTAAGCGAGGCCGTCTTCATCAGGGCACGGACCGGCGCGCTCTTAGCCGGGACCGACTGGACATTGGATGGAGCGCTGGCAACCCCGCTCATCGCGCTCATCTTCAGGCTCTTTCCGCTCAGTGTCGGCGCGGCACCCGAGCCGTTCGAGCCCAGGGCGATAAGCACGAATGCCCACAGCGCCACAGAAACACGCCTCATAGCGACCCACCGCCCTTTCACCATTGATGTTACCATCTTCGGCGACGACTTTCAAGATTTTGTAAAAAATTTGTAACAGATGTTTCTAAACCATGAACATCCTCCAGGCACCTACGGCTGGATCAGGTTGTAGATCGGGAGAAAGGCCGCGACCATGGTCGTCCCGATCACCACGCCCATGCAACCCATGAGGATTGGCTCCAGCACGGCGGTGACCATCCCGACCTTGTCGTTGAGGTTGCTCTCTATCAGGTCGGCCACCCGGTAGAGACTGCGATGGGTATCGCCCAGCTCGTCGGAAACGGCCAGCATCCCCGACAGGAAGGCCGGAAACACCGCTTGGCGCGAGAAGCTCTCACCCAGGAGCGCGCCAACTCGAACCTCGCGACATATCTGGTCGTAGGCCTCCTTGACCAGGATACTCTCCTGGCCCACCAGGTAAGCATAGTTGAGCGCTTTGAGCAGAGGGATCCCGCACTCGATCATCAGGGCCAGCTGCCGGATGCTGATCAGGACCCTGGTCTGGGCATGGAACTCTCCCATGGGGGTGTATTCCTCGTAGAACCGGCGGATGTGCGGGCCGGCGACGGGATGACGGCTGGCGGCTAACAGTCCCAACGCGGGAATAGCCGCCAGGCACAGGAGGAGCAGCATCTTGGGGCTGGTCAAGAAGAGCAAAGCGCGGGTGAGGGCCGGGGGCTCGACACCGGCGTCGGCAGTCACCTTGACGATCATGGGAAACACGAAGAAAAGAATCACGAAAACCATGGCCGCGCACGAGATGAGCAGGAAGGTGGGATAGACCAGGGCGCTCTTGAGCGCCCGCATGGTGCGGTTCTGCCGCTCCAAGGTGGCCGCCAGCCGGCGCAGGCAAGAGTCAATCGTTCCAGTGGCCTCGCCGACCTCCACCACCCGGTAGTATTCGGACGGAAAGCTGTCCGGCAGGCGCGCCAGGGATTTGGAGAAGGAGTGCCCGACCTGGAGTGACTTGCTCAGGGCTCGGCAGGTATCCCCCACCACACTCTCGTCCCCTCGGCCCAGCGCATCCACCGCCGAGCCAAGCGTCATCCCGCAGCGGAGCAACGTCTCCAGGCGGACCGTCAGCCCCAGGAGTTGCTCCGAGTTGAGACCTTTCTGGCGGAACCACCTGCCATGCCACTCCACAACGGAGTATTTCCATCTGGCAGGCAAGTTTTCATTCCCGGGCCCGCAACTCGCGACCGCGCGTGCAGCTCAAGCAGCCGGCGCATCAGCGGTAAGCGGGCAGGAGCCCTCAGGGGATCTTCAGCTCCATCCGGTCGAGATCGCCTGGGCCCAGGATCGGGCTGTAGAACAGGCTGGTCGGATCTTTGCTGCGTTGCCTCCCGAGCAACAACTCGGCGGCGTAGCGGGCCAACATCTTGTCCCGGCGCGAGTCGGTATCAAGTCGCGCCAGCGAGAGCACCGCACCCTTCTTTCCTCGAACTCCGTAACAATAGCGCCAGTCAGGCTGGCTCGGAGTGTAGCAGTCCTGGCCGACCACCAACAAAGTGGCCTGTTCGGCCTGCTTGTCCACGAAGTCGAGCATCTGGTCAGCGTCGAGCTGGCCGCGCTCGGCGTTGAGCCAGGAAGGGGCGAAACTGGCGCTGTACATCGTGCGCACTTCGACTCCGGTGTGTCGCTCCAGACTCTCGGCGCAATCCAGCAGAGGCCGGTCCTCTTTGCGCACGACCAGCAACACCAGAGACTTGCCTTCCAGGCCGAGCTTCCCTGGTTTCTCAGGCGGCTGTGTGACTGGCTTCATCCACCACGCACCCAGGGCGACTACGACAAGGACCAGGATCAGCTCGCCCAGACGCTTGATGCTCATGGAGCTTATGATAGGAGAATCTGGACCGCCTGTCACGACCTGTGTGCTGTGATATCAAAGTCCCCTCAGCCCTCCCAGAAGTTCAGCACCTCGAGGAAGAATTTCTCGGCCCGAAGCGACGGAGCACCTATGCCAACTCAGCGACGACACGAGCGGTCGATCATTCTCTGCATGCTGCTCCTCCTGGCCACCCTTTCTGCCGCTCAGCCTGGCTATAGCCTGGACGGGCTGCACCCGGGCATGGAGGCCGGCCAGGTAACCTGGCTCGAGCCCTCGGCAAAGGATGGGCAACACACCCACCAGGGCACCACCGTGGAGCTTCTCGCCGGGCGGGTGGTGGGGGTCTGGGGCCAGAGCCTCCAGAGCGAGCAGAAGAGCGTGGTCAAGCTCGGCGATCCCGACCCTCAATCGGTCCTGGGCAAGCCCGATCGGAAGCTCTACGGGTGCGGCCCCGACGGGGGCCAGCAAGTGCTCTTCTATGACCGGCACGGTCTGCTGGTGACCGTCGAGAACGGCAACAAGGTGGTCGGTCTCTGCCTGCAGAGCTCTCGCTGAGCATGCTACAATAGCCAGCATGGAGATCACCACCGGCACCGCCCAGAGCTACCACATCTACCACCCCCGATCGGCTGCCCAGGCCGGCGCCACTCCCCTCACACCGGGCCTCTGGCAGACCCAGCTGCAAAAGCTGGTGGGCATCTTGCAGGGCGGCCCCGAGCCCAGCCCCACCCCGCCCGTGGCCAAAGTGGAAGGGCGCGACGGCAAGGTGCTGGGCGAGAAGAACTTTCTCAAGGCTGATCAGTATCCCGGCCTGCACAGCAAGAGGCTGCAAGACAGGCGTACCAGCAATCCTCAACCGCTCATCGAGGGGGCTCCCAACTACCGAGAGCTAGGCGAGGGCATCCACGGCACCGCTCAGCCCACCGTGGACGGCATGCGGCGGGTGCTCGAGCAGGCCGGAGCTGGCCCCGATGGCGACAAGAAGGCGATCTGGACCAACATGCGCGAGGAGCCGGTGGTCTATGTCAACGGCCAGCCCTTCAACCTTCGCCACGTGAAGGCGCCCTTCTACAACCAGGCCTCGCCGGGCCGCTCGGCTGGCGAGGTGGAGCAGATGGAGCGCGACCTCAAGCAGGACGTGCTGAACGAGGCCCGCCGCAACGGCGGCATGATCACCCTGCACGACGAGGAGGCCGGGCCGCCGCCCCGGGTGGTCGAGAGGCAGGTCAAGATCGAGAGCGTGCAGACCGTTTCGGAGGTCTACGACCAGCTCAAGGCCGAGGGTTACAAAGTGGACTACCAACGCATCCCGGTCACCGACATGAAAAAGCCCGAGGATCAGGACATCGACGAGTTGGTGGGGGCGCTCAAGAAGGCCGACCCCGAAGCGGCGCTGATCTTCAACTGCCACGCCGGGCAGGGGCGCACCACCACGGCCATGGTGCTGGCCAGCCTGATGAAGCGGGCCTCCTCGGGCGAAGAGGGGGATCTCCTCAAAGACGCAGCGATGCGGGCCGACATCAAGGAGCAGGGCAAGCACGACCCGAGGAACTACCGCGAGATCCTGGGCAGCTTCAAGGACGCCCGCAAGCTGGTGCAGGACCAGGGCAGCGTGGACAAAGTGGTAGAGAAGTACGGCGACGTGCACGACCTCAAGAAGGCGGTCGGAAAAGCCCGCCAGGAGGCGCGCGAGGCCGACACGCCCGAGGAGAAACGGGCGGCGCGCGAGCGCGTCTCGGACTATCTCGAGCGCTACCACACCCTGGTCTCGTTCGAGGCCTACGCGCGCGAGCACGGGCCCGACTTCAAGCTCTCCTACTCGGAGTGGAAGGGCCGCAACCCTGAGCTGGATGAGGGCCTCAAGCGCGTCCAGCTGGCCATGGCCGGCCGCGGCCAGGAGTCTCAGGCCGCTTGAGCGAGAGCGAGCTCGACCTGCGCCTGGAGTGGCGCGAGGAGGATGCTCCCGTCTCCGAGCGCGAGGACCGCTTTCAGGGCGAGTTGGGCGAGGATGAAAGCGCGGTTACCACGCTCAACCCCACGGTGGAGGGACCCGAGCCTCCGCGCCCCGAGGAGTTCGAGTATTCCGAGCACCGGGCCCGCGCCCTGGAACGAGCGCTGGGGCGGCTGCAGGGTATCACTCGCCCGCCCTTTGTGGCTTACCTGATCCAACTGAAAGAGGAGCTCCCCCGGCTCACTCCGGCCGAGCGCCAGGCCCGCCTCGACGGCGCCGAGGCCTGGCTCGCGAGCCAGCTGGCGTTCTGGCAGGTGGGGCCGGTCGAGCACGACTCGCCCGAGCAAGTGGAGGCTTTCACCAATGGCCTGTCGGCCGGCGGTGACGCGCTGGGGCTGGGCCTGGAGGTGGTGGAGCTGCTCCGCGCCGGAGATCTGGCCCTGGTGGACGTGCTGCTCGAGCAGATCGAGAGCTTGCTGACCCGGGCCCGGGAGGCGCTGGAGGGCGGCGTCTTGACCGGTACCGAAACAGTGCCTACAATGTAGGCATGGCTATCCTCAATGTGCGCAACCTCCCTGACGACGTGCACCGATTGCTGCGACTTCGGGCCGCCCGAGCCGGAAGAAGCACCGAAGCCGAAGCTCGAGCGATCCTCACCGAGGTCTGCCGCGCTGAATCCGGGAGCGTGGCCCCCAAAGAGCTCCAGGAGCTGGTGGACCAGATGTTTCCCGAAGGCAAGCCTTCCGGTCAGGTCGATCTACTTCTCGCTCAGAGGCGTGCTGAAGCGATCGCCGAGCAGAGTTGATCGCGCTGGACGCCTCGGCTCTGCTGGCCTTTCTCCTTCGTGAGGAAGGACACGAGCAAGTTCTTCCTTACCTGGCGGATTGCTGCTGCTCGTCGATGAACCAGGCGGAAGTGCTCTCGCGCTTCGCGCTGCTTGGAAGAGACGTTGCAGCCCTGCGCACCGCGCTCGAGAGGTCCAGCATCGAGTTCGTGCCCTTCGGGTCGGAAGATGCGAGCGAGTGCGCTCTGCTCCTTTCGGCCACGCGAGCAGCCGGGCTCTCGCTGGCTGACCGGGCATGTTTGGCCCTGGCCAAGCGGCGACACCTCCCGGCGCTGACTGCCGACCGAGCCTGGGCAGGACTGAACCTGAGCATCCCGATCAGACTGATCCGCTGACGCGGGAGCAAGTCAGACTCAGCTCGGGTTGGGCACCTCGTCCGGCTTCTCCTCGGGCTTCGGCTCGGGAGCCGGAGCCGGGGCGGGGGCCTCCTCGGCCTTCTTCTCCTCCCGGGGGGGCGCCTCGGAGGCCTGGCGCATGGCCTCCTGCAGGGCTTTGAGAACGTCCTGGTTGGCCGCCACCGGCTTGCCGCGGTCGAGAGCCATCAAGATGGCCTCGTGCGGGTCCACCATCCCGGCGCCCTGGTGGTTCTTGGGCACCCGGCCCGGCAGGGGATCGGCGCTGCTCTTGAGGATGTCCTTCACCTCGTCGGGGGTCAGGTCAGGGTTGGCCTCCAGCATTTCGGCCACCACGCCGGCCACGATGGGCGTGGCCATCGAGGTGCCGGGCATGCCCACGTAGGCTTTGTCGGGCGAGAGAGGCATGCGGGACGTCACCCGCAGCAGGCGGTTGAACTCGTTCTTGGCGGTCGCGCCGCCCTCGCGAATCTTGCCCATGGTCTCGGGGCCGATGCCCATCAGGGCGAACTGCGAGTCGGGCACCCGGGCGAGCTCCTCGGCCGGCAGGCTGGAGAGCCATTTCACCGTACCGTGCACCACCTGGAAGCGGGCTGCCTGGGCCTCCGAGCCAGTGCCCGGGGAGAGAGGAGCCATGATAGCCTCGCCGGGCGCGACCAGGTCGGGCTTGCTGGCCCCGTACTTGGTGGGCCCGCGGCTGGAAAACTCGGTGATCGAGTCGTCGCTCGGGTCGGGGGTGTTTTGATCGTCCACCGCGCCCACCGTGATGGCATGAGGGCTGTCGCCCGGGGCTTTTACGGTCTTGCGATCGGGGCCATCGTTGCCGGCCGCGGCAACCACCACCAGGCCAGCCTCGTAAGCCTTCTGAACGGCCTGATCGACCGGGTCGTCCTGATACTTCTTACGGGCCGTGTGACCGAGCGAGAGGTTGATCACCCGGATACCGAGGCGGTCCTTGTTCTCGATGCAGAACTGGATGCCCTTGATGATGTCGGAGGTCTTGCCCGAGCCGTCCTCGCCCAGCACTTTGACGCCCACCAGGTGAGCCTTGGGGGCCGGTCCGCGGTAGATGCCGCCGCTCAAGAGGCCGCTGCCGGCGGCGTCGCCGGCCACATGGGTGCCATGCCCGTGGTCGTCATAGGGCGTGGAGCGCCCGTTCACCATGTCGGCGAAGGCGACCAGGCGATTGTAAGGCGTGTTGAAGTCAGGGTGAGGATAAATACCGGTATCCAGAATGGCGATGCCCACGCCCTCGCCCTGGAACTTGCGGGTGAGCGGCGTGTCGAAGCGCGGGGCGAGCTGGGGCAGGCGCGACTGGAACTCGGGCTCCTTCTTGGGCTCGGCCTCTTTCTTCTCGGCCGCCTCCTCTTCTTCGTCCTTGGGCGAGGGGTCCCAGGGCATCGGGGGCAGGTAGCGGTCCTGCTGATCGAGGTGAACGCGGTAGCCCTGCTTCTCGAGGTCCTTCACCTGCTTGTCGGTGAGGTCGGCCAGCACACCGCCGATCAGACCGAGCTCTTCCTTGACCTTGATGCCCAGGTCGACGAGCTGGATCTTGGAGGTGGTTTTGAAGATGCCCTCTTCGGGCGCAACCAGGATATAGGACTTGGTGGGGGTGGAAGGGGCGGACAGGTCCATCCGATCCAGACCGATGGTCGACCTCTGCGCGGGGGTTCGGGATGAGGTCGAGATCCTGGCTGCGTCCATCGGGTCGGGTCTCCTTCGGTGGTGAAGTCCGGGAGCGGCCCTGCAACCGCGTTCCCAGCCCCCTCGGCCCACAGGATACGAAAAAAGACCCGCACGGAGGGTTACCCAGATGTTACTTCTGCGTTGCAGCCGGGTTCACAGTCCGGAAACGTACGTTCCCCCCTGCTTACCGCAGCCGCTGCAGGCTGTTGATCAGCTCGACCAGTTTCTGCACTTCCGAGCCCAGAAACTCGCCATCGGTCTGGATGCGCGTCTTGATCTCGGTCAGGGTTGCCTGGTAGACGACGGCCTGTAAACCGGGCTCGGTCAGCTCTTTGCCCGTGTCGAGCCCGATGCGGGTCAGGTCAGTCAGAGTGTCAAGATAGGCGCGTACCGCTTCTCGCGGCAAGCCGGAGGCATTTTCATCCACGCGCGCGGGCAGTGTCAGCACTTGCTCCAGCGCCGCCTTGTAGCCCTCGGCCTTGACCTGGTCGAAGATCCCGGCCGGGCCCAGAGGCGTGGCCTCGATCCCCTCCCCCACTTTCAGGGCGCTGCGGGCCACCTCCTGATGGCGACGGGCGGCTCCGGGCAGATTCTCGCCCTCGGCGATCTGTTGCAGGGCCGACTCCATCGCCTGGTTCATGCGAGCCGGGTCGCCGTCAAGCTTGTACTCCGCCAGACCCTTCTGGGCCCATTCGGCGATGCTGGGAACGTCGGAGGCGGCCAGCCGGGTCAGCACCTGCTGGTAGAAGCCCGAGGAGAGCATTTGGCGTGCCTCGGCCTGCTTGCCATCCTTGACCAGCTGGCTGATGCGCGAGGAGAGCGAGGTCACATTGGTGCTCTGGCCCGGCGGCGGGGGTGGATTGGTGGGACCGCCGCAGCCGCTCAGGACGCCACCCAGCACCAACGCCAGACCCACTCCGCCGGCCACCCGCAAACCCAGCGAGCGAGCCGGCTCGTCCTGGCCCTGGGCCTGGCGAGGCACGGGCACGGGTGGGGCGGGCCCCAGCTCCACCTGATCGGGGGCTTCTTGGTGAAAGGGTGCCTGCAGGCTGGCGCTGGTTGGGCGCTGGGGGACAAACGGACTCTGAGAGATGATCATAGCCTTCCGATCCTGGCTCAAGAGCCTCAAAGGAAGCTAAAATCAGTCGGCCGCTCCTGTCGTCGCTGAATGCAACGCGCTCGCAACTGAACCGAGCCACACTGCCAGCACTTGATGTGGGAGGTTCGTGTATGACGACCAAGATGATGAGATTGGGCGACATCGCCCAGCGGCGTGAGACGGTGACCATCGAGCGCACCGCCACCGTGGCCCAGGCCGCCGAGAAGATGGCCCGAGCCAATAAAGGCGCCGTGCTGGTGGAGTCCAGCGGCAGACTGCAGGGCATCTTCACCGAGCGCGACCTGCTGATGCGGGTCGTGGCCCGCGGGCTCGACCCCAAGACCACCGCCGTGGAGTCGGTGATGACCACCAAGCTGGTGGTCGGGAATTCCGAAGACCCCTACCAGTGGGGCCTGGACCGGATGTTGCAGGCCCGCTGCCGCCACCTGCCCCTGGTGCAGGGCGACCGCGTGGTGGGCATGGTCTCGCGCCGCGACTTGATGAGCGCCGAGATCCAGGAGCTGACCGCCGAGCTCGAGCGGATCGATCCCTCGTCACTATTCATGTAGCGCGTTTGCAACAGCCACCGTTTAGTCTCCAACCAGAGCAACCGAACTCGAAAGGAATGTAGATAAATGACCAACGTGACCAAGGAAATCAAGAGCTTCCAGGACGCCATCAACGAGTCCACCAGGCAGGCCATCGCCAGCTCGATGTGGATTCAGGAGCAGGCTGACGCCCAGGTCCGCAGCTACCTCGACGTGCGCAAGTCGTACCGTGACGAGGCCACCAAGCTGGCCAAGGGCATGACCGACCAGTTCTTCGCCAACCAGGAGGCCTTTCAGAAGCTCGTCCAGAGCTCCATCAGCCTGAGCATCGCCTCGATGCGCTGGCCCATCGGCTAGTCCCTGACCGGGGATTGTCCAGTCTGGCGTTGGTGCGCGCCAGTGAAAGGCCCGGCTCTTCAGCAGAACCGGGCCTTTTCACTGGCGCTCAGGCTCTCTACTTGCCGCTGCAGCCGTCCTTACCGCTGCACTTGCCCTTGCCAGGGCAACCATCTTTGCCGCTGCACTTGCCCTTGCCCGACCTGTCCATTCCTGAGCAGGCATTGGGGCCGGCACAAGCCATCTTGCCCTGGCAACCATCCTTGCCCTGGTCCTTGCCGCTGCACTTGCCCGAACAGCCATCTTTACCGCTGCACTTTCCCTTGCCATCTTTTCCCGAGCACTTGCTCTGGTCTTTGCCGCTACACTTGCCAGAGCAGCCGTCCTTGCCCGAGCACTGATCCTTCTCTTTATCATTCTCTCGGGCTGCGGCCGGGAGCGCTGCGGCTCCGGCTACCATTCCGGCCACGGCGGCGGCCATCATTTTGGTGAATTCCCGTCGATTCATCCTCTCGGGTCCTCCAGTAAGATTTTGTCGACCGCTCCAGTCGTCGCTGAAACTCTCCGGCCGCCAGGCGAATCGGTCGCCTCCGCCGGGGAAGCGGTTCTCGGCACTTCACCCCATCCGAACCGACTCCTTCAGGTCGACCGGGTGAGGCGAGTCCGAGGGGGAGAACGGCCGCGGGATCAAGGCTCGAGTTGGCGGATGCGAAGTTCCTGAAACCCGGTTGCCGGGTCTTGCTGGCGGGAGAACTCGAGCCCCTCCAATTCCAGCACAACGATCTCGGCGGTGGTGTAGACCGGGCTGCCCTCCATCAGATGCCCCCCTCGCGTGACGCCCTCGCGATCGGCAACCGATAGATGCAGGTGCACGCCCGCTTGCGAGACCGTACCCACCAGCGAGACGATCTCCAGAGGCCCCTCCAATTCCAGCGTGTCGGGACGGCCGGCGAGACGGAGGCTGGCGCCGGTGAGGCTGCCCACGCAGGTCACCACGGCGGCCGCCTTAAGGTGGCGCTCTCGGGCCAGGCGTGTCAGCTCGGATTTCAGGTCCTGGCCTGGTAATAGGCGCAGGGCGATGGGCCGAGAGCCGGTAGCGGTCGCCTCCTCGGCTTGCGCCGGGAGACCGAGCAGCAGGGCCAGCAGCAAGAAGACCATGCTCAGATGGTCCCGATGGGTTGGAGCTTCAGTCCTCCGTCGGAACCGCGGGTCATCCAGTAGACGGTTCCGCACTTGAGCTTGATCGAGAGCGAAGCGCCCCCATCGGTGGGCTTGAGGGTGACATCAACCACCTCGCCGGCAGTGCGGGCGGCCCCGACAGAGAGATAGTTGCAGTTGTTGTTCTGGTCGGGCCCTGGAATGGTCCAGTCGTTGGAGGTGGTGAAATCGGCAAAGCTCACGTCGGCCTTCACCGGGATGCCGGTGCCGTTGAGGATGCGGGGATGGGCATCGCGCGCCTGACCGCCCTGGTACTCGCCGATGTAAGTGTAAATGTACGGATTCCACCTGTGGATGACATAGATGCGTCCCGACTCGACCGAGGCTCGATACTGCTCGGCTCCGTCAGGGGACTTCACGACCAGCATCTCCGTCTCGAGCGCCGGGCTCCTGGGGCCCACGTTGAGCTCGACAGTGGGCTGAGCGGGTAGCTTGACGTCAGTCACCTGACCACGCTGGGACAAGAGGTCGATCACCAACTCCTGACCGGTTCCGTTGATCACTTTAACCTCCGCTCCGGCCGATCCGGCGCAGCCGAGAGCGATCAGGCCCGCTGCCAACCAGTGGTGTGCGTGCATGGTCTCTGTACCTCCTGGAAATTGTCCGGGGAGGTTCGTGACGCCGACGAGGGAGGCCTGTCCCCATTACACGGGAAGGTTGGGCTGCGGCTCGGGGCTGATCGTCCGCCGGTCGGGCGAGCCCCCCCCTTTGAGCCAGACGACGCTGACCAACAGGTTCTCTGTGGGGGAACATAGCAAAATACGTAGTGAAAGTTTTTGAGTTTGCACTACATGTCTTGATGGGACCGGACTCATCGTTGCAGCACAGATTGCTCGAGGGGCGGAATTTCCTCCAAAAGACCGGGGGAGTGGATGGATCTCGGCCGGATCTTGGATGGATCTTCCGGCCCGGGGTATGCTCATGTCAGGAGGTCGCCCCCGGGCCGCTTCCTCGGAAACCCTCCAGAATCATCACCCTGTTGCGCGCCTGGTCCGATTGGACCGGGTCTCTTCTTTTCATGGACGTTCATGGATGATCCCGATCATACACTCCAACCCCACGAGTTTCTTAGGATCAACCACGGGGGGCAACAAGACCCCCACGATATCGAAGGAGGATCCTGTCCATGGCCAACGAGATGCTGACCAAATCAGAGCCAAAGCAAGAATTGATGCCCATGTGGCCTGATTTTGAGCATTTCCGGAACGAGATGCAGAAAATGATGGGGGACATGTTCAGTCGCAACTTCTGGCCGACCATGACCTCGATGCAGATGCCGGCCCTGCGCCCGGCCCTCAACCTGTTCAAGGAGAACTCCAACCTGGTGGCCGAGCTGGCCGTGCCGGGGCTGTCCAAGAAAGACCTGCACATCACCATCAGCGACAACCTTCTGACCGTCGAGGGCGAGTTCAAGAAGGAAGACAAGAGTAAGAAAGACCAGACCTACGTCTCCGAGTGCTACACCGGGAAATTCTCCCGCTCCACCCGGCTTCCGGCCGAGGTGAGCTCAAGAAAGGCCCAGGCCGAGCTGAAGGACGGCATGCTGCGGATCACCATGCCTCTGGCAGACCCGGGCCGCCACGAGACCACCAAAATCGAAGTCAAGTAACTCAAGAGTCTCAGTATTCTCGGCGCCGAGCCTGTCTCGGCGCCGACTCCTTTTCTGTGACATGGATCATTTCCGGCGCCCCCAGCAAGAGGCATACTGAGCCCACAGACAGCGCCAACAGCGCAGAGAGGAAGGTCGCCAGGTGACCATTTTCTCCAGTGTGGAAGCCGCCTTGCGGCACGGATTCATCTGGTTCGAGTTTGACCGCCGACTGGGCTTGCACGTGATGTTACGCGATGATCGGCGGGCCGATGGCCGCCGGGTCCGAGCCCTGGCCTTCGCGCGGGCCTGATCCATGCCCGTCCCGCCTCTCTCCCCCACAAGCCTTCGTCAGGTCTGTCGACCGGATGAAATCCCCTTTCAGACCACCGCCGAAGTGAAAGGAGAGGCTGAGATTGTGGGCCAGGGCCGGGCCAGCGAAGCGGTGCGCTTTGGCACCGCCATCGTGCACGAGGGTTACAATCTGATGGCCCTGGGACCCGAGGGAATTGGCAAGCAAACCCTCCTGGGCCAGGTCCTCAAGCACCTGGCTCGGCAGGCCGCCACGCCCGACGACTGGTGCTATGTGATGAACCACCAGGCCCCCAATCGTCCGCGCGTGCTCTCCCTCCCTCCTGCTCGAGGCTCACAGCTCAAGCTCGACCTGGAGCGGGCGGTGGCCTCCCTGCACCGCACCATGCCGGTGGCCTTCGCCAGTCAGGAGTATCGCACCCGAAAACAGCGCCTGGAGAAGCTGCTCGAGGAACGCCAGGACGCTATCCTGGAGCCGGTTCGGCAGAGTGCCCTGGGTCTCGGAATCGACGTGAGCCGCTCCGAGTCGGGGGTGGTTCTGTCACCCCTGGACGAGCTTTCGGAGGAGCAGCAAGAGGGTCTTCAGGCCAACCTGGAGAGGGCGGAAGCCGAGGTCGAGACGCTGTTCGCCAGTTTCCACCTGGTCGAGCGAGAGCACCAGGACTCGCTCGAGCTGCTGCATACCGAGACGGCCACCCCGGTGGCCCGTCAGGCCATCGACGAGGTGCGGGTGGGCTATGCTGAGCTACCCGAAGTGTTGGCCTATCTCGACGCGCTCGAACGGGATGTGGTCGAGAACTTCCCGGCCGAACCGGACGAGGAGCTCGATGAGAGGCGCTTTCTGGTCAACGTGGTTATCGACCAGCAGGGTCGCACGGGTGCTCCGGTCATCTATGAAGACCATCCCACCTGCGCCAACCTGGTGGGCCAGGTAGAGCAAGAATCCCAGCTCGGAACCCTGGTGACCGACTTCACCCTCATCCGCCCGGGTGCCCTCCACCGCGCTCGAGGGGGTTATTTGCTGCTCGACGCGGCCCGTGTGCTGGAGCACCCGTCTGCCTGGAAGGCCCTCAAGCGAGCCTTGCGGACCGGGAAGATTCGCCCCCGTACCTTCAACCCGTCCGGTGGTCCCCGGCTCGAGCCCGAGCCGATCCCCCTCGGCCATACCAAGGTCGTGTTGCTCGGCGATCGCAGCCTCTACGAGCTGCTGGCGGGATTGGACTCAGACGTCACCGAGCTGTTCAAGGTGGTGGTCGAGTTCGAGGAGAGCCTCGATCGCGCTGGCGCCACCGAGACCTATGCGCGCTTGCTGGCATCCCTGGTGGCCAAGTTGGGTGTGCGCCCCTTCGACCGGTCAGCCCTGGCCCGATTGATCGAGGAGGCCTCGCGGCATGCTGAGGATGCCGAGAAGTTGACGCTGCAGATGCGAACCATGGCCGACCTTCTGATCGAGAGCAACTACTGGGCCGCCGGTCCGGTGGTCACCGAGCGTGACGTGGAGCAGGCCCTGAAAGCTAAGCGCAGGCGCATCGGGCGCACCAGCGAGAAGATTCTCGAGCAGATCGTGCGTCGCAGCGTGGCCATCGCTACCGAGGGCGCGCAGGTGGGGCAGGTCAACGGGCTCTCCGTGCTGCAGGTCGGCCAGCAGTGGTTCGGTTTCCCCAGCCGCATCAGCGCTCGCGTCTGGCCGGGCCGAGGAGAGCTGGTCGACATCGAGCGTGAGGTGGAGCTGGGTGGCCCCTTCCACAGCAAGGGCGTGCTCATCCTGAAGGCCTTCCTGGGCGCCCACTACGCCACCGACGTCCCGCTGGCCCTGAGCGCCAGCCTTGTCTTCGAGCAAACCTACTCGCTGGTGGAGGGAGACAGCGCCTCCCTGGCCGAGTTGTGTGCTCTGCTCTCGGCTCTGGCCGATACGCCGCTGCGCCAGAGCCTGGCGGTGACCGGCGCCATCAACCAGCACGGTCAGGTGCAGTCCATCGGGGCGGTCAATGAGAAGGTCGAAGGCTTCTTCGAGCTCTGCAAACAGCGCGGCCTGACCGGGCAGCATGGGGTCATCGTGCCCGCGACCAACCTTCAGAACCTGATGCTTTCACCCGAGGTCGTGCAGGCCGTCGAGGCCGGACGCTTCTCGGTGTATGCCGTGGAGAACGTCGACCAGGCGCTCGAGCTGCTGACGGACTGCCGGGCGGGTCAGCGCGACGCAACCGGGCGCTTTGAGCGCGGCAGTCTCAATGAGCGGGTCGAAGCCCGCCTGACGGCTCTGGCGGCCCTATCCTGGCACGATGACCGGGATCATCGCCCCCTGGCCCGGGGACGGCTAAGCTAAAGCGATGAACGTGTTGATCCCTCTGGATGGCTCGAATCTGGCCGAGGAAGTACTACCCTCGCTGCCCAACCTGCCGCCCCAGGAACGCGTCATCTTGCTGCGGGTGGTCCCCCCGGTGGCAGGTAGCTCGACCTGTCCGGACGAGCCCGACTGGTCCGATCGGAACACGGCTCGCGAGCTTGACGAATTGCTGTCCGAAGCTCGGGCCTATCTGGCCAGGGTGGCTGCCCGCTTGCCCCGGCCGGTGGAGACAAAGGTGCTGGTTGGTCATCCCGGGGAGGCGATCGTGGATGCCGTCATGCGTTGGGACATCGAGCGGGTGCTCATGACCTGTCGCTGGCGCAGCGAATCGTGGGGGAGAACGGCTGACTGGGCGTGGCACCACAGCCCCTGTCCGGTGGTCTTGCTGCGGACGGGAGAGAGCATTTCGCCGGCCGAGGATTCGCCCGCCAGCCAGCTCTCAGCCCGCATCGACGAGCTGCAGCGCCAGGTGCATCGCCAGCAGGAGCAGATCGGCCTGTTGCAGCGCCTGGTGGTAGAGTCGCTCTGACGGCTACCGGGCCAACGGAAAGGCCAGGACCGGGCAACTGGCATGGCGGGCAACCCGTTCGGTCACGCTGCCGAGCATCAGACGTTGCATCCCACTGCGGCCGTGGGTGGCCATGGCGATGAGGTCGGCCTTCTTCTCCTCGGCCAGAGTCATGATGGCCTCGGCCGCGGGGCAGTCGAGCACGCGCCGACCGAACCGGTCCTCCGGGTCGAGTGCCTTGAGCTCGTCCTCGAGCGCATCGAGATAACCCTGATAGCTAACCTGGTCGAGGCGCAGGGCGCTATGTCGCACCAGGTCTTCGCTGGCCCGCACCAGTGTGAGGTGGGCGCTCGGGTGCAGGTAAGGTTGAACCTTTTGAACGACTTCGATAGAGCCGCGTGAGCCATCCACCGGCACGATCACCTGTCGAAATCCCTGAAAGTCGGCGGGAATCTCGCCCCGACATAACAACACCGGACAGGGAGACCTGCGCACGGCCCCTTCGGCCACGCTGCCCAGCAGCCAGCGGGCCGGGCCTGAGCGGCCGTGAGAAGCCATGCAGATCAGCCCGACGCCTTCCTCCTCAGCCTCCCGAACGATCTGATCCACCGCTTGGCCGAACAGGGCCCGCGTCGCTCCGGCCATGCCCCATCGGGTGAGCTGTCGGGCGATGGTCTCGAGGTAGTCGGAAGCCTCTTCTCGAGCCACCTTCTCGACCTGCAGCGCCAGCCCGGGAGCACCGGCCGGAATGGCCAGCGAGGGGCTGACCACGCGTACCACCACCAGTTCGCCGGACCAGAGTCGGGCCAATCCGGCGGCCAGGTCCAGGGCATCCTCGGCCAGTTTCGAGCCGTCCAGTGGGATCAAGATCTTCATGCTCTCGGGCTCCTCTTTTCGAATTTACGCGGGAATGGGCTCGAATCGTAATGATCCAGGTCATCGTTCATTTTGTAGTCGGAGACTAAACTTGAGGGCGAGGGAGGTGGACCACCATGGAAATCAAGGTTGCCGACAAGATGCAGCGCGAGGTCTATTCGGCTCGCCCCGAAATGAGCCTGCGCGAGCTGATCACCGAGTTGGTGCGCCGAGAGATTCGGGGCTGCCCGGTGGAAGATGAGAGGGGTAAGCTGGTTGGCGTCGTCTCGCTCAGCGATGCCGCCGTCGCGCTGGGCTTTCCGCCTGAGGGGAATCCGAACCCGACAGTGGGAGACGTGATGGCTCGTGAGGTGATCGGCCTGGAGCAGACCGCTCCTCTGCAGTCCGCCATCGACCTGTTTCTCAAGCACCGCGTGCACCGGTTGATCATCACTTATCAGGGCCGCGTGGTCGGGATCCTCACCCCGTTCGATCTGATTCCGACCGAGGAAAAGAAGACCGTCTGGCTCTAGCCACCTCACCAATCACCTCAGAGACCTCGACCGCTAAAGCATCCGCACCAGGGCTGAGAACTCGCCCTTGAAGCCGGCTTGGCGGAAGGCCGGAGCGGCTTTGGAGGCGGGGGCGCTCTCGCCATCGATCTGCTCGATGCGGAGAATCTTCCCCCGAGCGCGCAGGGCCAGCTCGTCCAGGGCGGCCGGGGTCTTCTCGTCGAAGGCCGGAAAGGTGAGCACGCGCCGGGCGTTCTTCTCCACATACAGCGCCGGCTCGCCCCCGCGCAACACAACGAAGGTGCCGGCAGCGCGCCTGGGACGGCCGGCGCACTCGGGCCAGGGGATGAGCGAGCCGTAAGGATTGGCCGGGTCGGTGCTGGCCAGCAGCATCACTCCCGCCTCCCCCTCGCGGCAGCCGCGCAGGCGGTCCACCGCCCCCGAATAGGCGAACTGGGCCCCGCTCAGGCCATCCACAAAGTAGCCGCGGCGCACCTGCCCGCTCTCCTCCATCTCCTTGAGCACGCCATAGAGTGAGCCCAGCCGCTCGGCGGTGGCCGTCTCGCGACTGACCACACCGTAGCGCTCGAGCAGGGCGTGGGCCCGAGCCACGGCCTGGCGCGTCTTGTCGGGCGGCTGCTCGAAGAAGGCGCTGACCAGCGACCATCGCCCGCCGGTCAGCAGCGGGTCGTTTCGTCCTGGACGGCGCCGGGCGCGACCAAAAAGGCGCAGGGGCTGGAAGGTGTCGTTGGTGATCAGGCCCTTCCAGCTCAGCTCGGCCAGGGCTTGCAGCAGATCCTGCGCGTTTCCCGAGGGCAGCTGGAAGAAGAACGAGCTGCCCTTCTCCTCGAGGTGCTCGAGGATCTGCCCGGCCAGCTCGTTCTCTCCCTCGTAGGGAGGGGGCGGCTCGGCCAGCTGACTGAAGCGGTCGCGTCGGTAGATGGCGACCCGGCCATCGGTGGGACCGAGTGAGCCGGCGCCCACCCAGATCAGCTGGCCCGAGGCCCCCTGCTCGTCCAGCATTCGGGGCTGGAAATCTTTCACGCGGGCCGGAAGAATCCAGCGCTCCAGGTCGGAGAAGGGTAGCGCCACCCCCTCCAACTGGGCCAGCACCTCGCGCAGTCGGTTGTGGCCCCGCTGGGGCGACCCCACCCCCTGCCAGGAGGGCAGAAAGCGCCCCAGAACGGCGGGCTCGACGGGTGCGATCTGCTTTCTCAGCCGCGCCAGCGTGCGCCGCTTCAGCCTGCGTAGCACGTCCGGGTCGAGCCATTCCAACGCGTGGCCACCGGGGCGGAAGTCGCCTGAAAGCAGGCGCCCCCGGTCGGCCAGGGCCTGCAGAACCGGCTCCACTTGGCCCGGCACCAGGGCGTAGCGCTCGGCCAGCTCCCGGGTGGTGAAGGGGCCGTGCGTGCGGGCGTAGCGCAGAAACAGCGTCTCCAGGGGGCGCTCGGCCGGCTCCAGGAAGACCCGGGGCAGTCCGCCCGGCAGGGCGGCTCCCAGTCCATCGCGGTAGAGGGCGGCGTCCTCTACCGCGACGAAGCGCTCCTCGCCCCCCAGTCGCAGGCGGGCGATTCTGCGGGCCTGCTCGAGCTGGACGAGCCACTCGCGGGGGGCTCTGGTTTCGGACGCTGTGCGATCCCCCACCTGGCGAAGCAGGTCGTGCAGGTCGTCGGTGTGGCGCAGCGGCTTGTCGAGCAGCTCCTCCTCCAGCTCTTGCAGCACCTGCGGGTCGAGCAGCGAGCGCAGGTCTTCTCGGCCCAAAAGCTCGCGCAGCATCTTGCGGTCCAGCGTCAGGGCCTGGGCCCGGCGCTCGGCCAGGGGCGTGTCGCCCTCGTAGAGGTAGGCGGCCTGATAGGCGAAGGCCAGCGAGCGGGCCATGGGCGAGGGAGCCGTGGTCTCCACCTCGTCCACCCGGATCTCGCGTCGCTGGAGAGCCCGCAACAGCTCGATCAGGGCCGGAAGGTCGAAGTAGTCTTGCAGACAGCTGCGGTAGGTCTCGAGGATGATGGGGAAGCTGGGATAAGCGCTGGCCGTGGCCAGCAGCGCTTGAGCCTTGAGGCGCTGGGTCCAGAGCGGCGTGCGCTGGCCTGGATAGCGGCGGGGGAGCAAGAGGGCCCGCCCCGCGTTCTCGCGGAACTGCGAGGCGAAGATGCCGGTGTGGGAAAGCTGATCCACGGCCAGATCTTCGGCCTCGTCCGGATCGGGAAAGAGCTTGGACAGCTCCACCTCGCCCTCCACCAGGCGCAGCACGATGCCGTCGTCGGACCAGACGGTCTGAACGTCGAAGCCCGCTTCCTGGCTCAGCACTCCCTCGATGGCCAGGGCCCAGGGGGCATGCACGCGGGCTCCAAAAGGCGACAGGATGCAGATGCGCCAGTCGCCCAGCTCGTCTCGAAAGCGCTCCACCGTAATGGCCCGGTCAGTGGGCAGGGTGCCGGTGACCTCCAGCTGCTCTTGCACGAAGGCCACCAGATTGCGGGCGGCCAGCTCGTCCAGGGGAGAGTTCTCCAGCACCCAGCGCTCGGGGTGGTCTTGCCGGGCCAGCTCGCGGCAGAAGGCGCCCAGCGCCCGCCCCAGCTCCACCGTGCGCCCCGGGCCGTCGCCGCGCCAGAAGGGCAGCCGACCCGGCTCGCCGGGCGCGGGGCTGACCACCACCCGGTCGCGGGTGATCTCCTCGATACGCCAGGTGGTGCTGCCCAGCACGAAGTTCTGTCCGCGCCGCACCTCGTAGGCCATCTCCTCGTCCATCTCGCCCACCCGGGGCCCCTCCGGGCCCAGATGCACGCCGTACATACCCCGGTCGGGGATGGTTCCCCCGTTCACCATGGCCAGCGACCCGGCGCCCCGTCTTGCGCTCAACTGGCCGGTCTCGCGGTCCCAGTTGAGGCGTGGCCGCAGCTCGGCAAAGTCGGTGGACGGGTAGCGGCCGCTGAGCATGTCCAGCACGGCGTGCAGGGCCTCTCGGGTCAGCTCGCGATAAGGGTAGGCCCGGCGCAGGAATCCCTCCAGCTCATCCACGTGGCGCTCTTGGGTGGCGATGATGGAGACGATCTGCTGGGAGAGCACATCCAACGCGTTGCGAGGGACTTTGAGGGGCTCGATGTGCCCCTGCAGCATCTCGCTCCCCACCACGGCGCACTCGAGCAGATCTCCTCGGTGCTTGGGATAGAGCCGTCCGGTGCTGATGGCTCCCACCTGGTGACCGGCCCGTCCCACCCTCTGCAGACCACGCGCTACCGACTGAGGGGAAGCGATCTGCAGCACCAGATCCACAGCTCCCATGTCGATGCCCAGCTCCAGCGAGCTGGTGGCCACGATGGCTTTCAGCTGGCCCGCCTTGAGCGCTTCCTCCATCTCGCGCCGCTGGCCCTGGCTGATGGAGCCGTGGTGAGAGCGCACCAGCTCCTCGCCGGCCAGCTCGTTGAGCCGGGTGGCCAGCCGCTCGCACATGCCCCGATTGTTGACGAACAAGATGGTGGACCGGTGGCTCTGGATCTCCTCGAGCAGGCGGGGGTAGAGCGACTGCATGAAGCCGGTGGGCTCATTGGCCTCGCTCTTCTTCAGCTCTTGCAGGATGGAGCCACCCTCCGGGGGCGCCTCCATGTCGGCGACCGGAACCCGCACCTGGAGATCGAGGTGGGGCAGCTCGGTGGTGTCCACCACCTCCACCGCTCGAGCACCGCCCAGAAAGCGGGCCACCTCGTCCACCGGGCGCACGGTGGCCGACAGGCCCACTCGCTGGGGATCGCGGCGGCACAGCTCGGAGAGTCGCTCCAGGCTGACGGCCAGGTGCACCCCGCGCTTGGTGCCGGCCACGGCGTGGATCTCGTCCACGATCACGGTTTCCACCGTGCGCAGCGTCTCGCGGGCCTGCGAGCTGAGCAGCAGGTAGAGGCTCTCGGGCGTGGTTACCAGAATCTCGGCCGGCTCCTTGCGCTGGGCAGTGCGCAGGCGCTGGGGGGTATCCCCGGTGCGAATGTCCACCCGGGGCAGGCGGGTGGGAATCTGGAGTGCCTCAGCCGAGCGGGCGATGCCGATGAGGGGGGCTTGCAGGTTGCGCTCCACGTCGTAGACCAGGGCCTTGAGAGGGGAGAGATAGAGCAGACGCACTCCGGGCGTGTCGACCGGATGCCGGATCAGCCGGTCGATTCCGGCCAGGAAGGCGGCCAGCGTCTTGCCGCTGCCCGTGGGGGCGAGCAGCAGCGTGTTGCGGTCCGCGGCGATGAGCGGCCAGCCTCTTTGCTGCACGGGCGTGGCGGCCGGGAAGTTCTGCTCGAACCAGCGGCAGGTGGCCGGACCGAAGGGCAGGGCTTCCGTGGTCCTGGTGGTCATCTGTCGGGCTTCGCCGCGCCAGGTGGGCTCCCTCGGTCATGCGAAGGCTCCCATCACCCGCTCGGCGAATTTAGAGCCCAATGCTTTCTCCCATCCAGCGCCCCGTGAGCGCAAGCCCGCTCGAGCGGATGCCACCGCCCGGCTCCTCGGCCCGGCTGGATTCACCCGACCTGGTCTCGCTGGGCCTCCCGGGTCGGGCCACCGAGACCGTCCCGACCGGTCCGCGCGGCTGGCGTAAGGCAGCCATGATCGGCGCCGGAGTGTTGAGCTTGGCGGGCGCGGTCATGATCGGGGGCCCCCAGGTGCCCGCTCTGATGGTGGCGCAACAGTCCTCGGCCGAGCTGGTGGCCGGCATGACGCATCCCTCCACCAGCGCTCAGGAGTTGAAGGCGCTGCAGCAGTCGCTGAGCAAGGTCGACCCGCAGGTGCTGTCGCTGCTCTCTCGTCACGGGCTCAAGATCCAGGTGGCCCACGAGGGGCAAGACCTGGCCCAGACCGGAGTGCTCCGAAACCAGAGCCCTCAAGACTACGAACGGCGCACGGATGAAATTGCTCGCCTGGTCGAGCGGATCAATCAAGAGAGCCACCAGCGTTTCGATCAGCGCATCGAGCAACTGGAAAAAGAGCGCGATCGTCTGGCGGCGCGCATCGGGGTGCCCCCCCTGCCGCTGGCCATGGCAGGCCACTACCCGGGCGGTATCGGAGGCTTCGGTGGCCCGCCGCCCGCCCTCTCTCCCGACGAGCAGGCAATGAAAGACCTGAACATCGAGCTGGGCAAGCTCTCGGCCGACAAGAACGGCTATCTCTACGAGCAGACCACCCTCTCCGACCTGAACCTAAAGCCCTTCAACTACCCCATTCGGCTTGAGCAGATGGGCAACATGATGGGCCTGGTGCAGATGATGCACGCTCAGTTTCCCACGACCGTGCACCAGATGGCGCTGGTGAACGGGGCCAAGACCCCCGAGCAGATTCAGGAGTTCTCCCGGCTGGTGGAGCTGATCAACGGCGAGCGCCTGGTGCAGGCCCGCGAGCACGCACTATCCCAGTATGAGGCGGGCGCTCGAGCCATGGGCAAGCCCCTGAGCCCGGCGGCGCTGGAGGCGGCCCGCCGGCATCCCGAGCAGGTGCCCATCGACCATCGCAGGTTCAACATCCTGGTTCCCGACTTGATCTTTACCGAGGTCGGGGGTCAGACCATGCGTCTCGACGAGCACGACTGGGGAACGGTGCAGAGCTGGGCCGGTCCGGACGGCAAGATCAAGAGCGGCAAGGACGCCGACGGCGAGCCAGACGGCATGATGGGGCAGTATTTCGACAAGGGCGGACTGAATCAGACCCTGATTCGCGACTTCCGCCTCACAGCGACGACTCCCGTGCACGAGCTCGGCCACGCTCTCGACTTTCTGGTCGAGCGGCAGGACCCGTCCTGGCACAAAGAGTGGTTTGCGAAGGTGGGCCAGGCCTTCGACCAGGTGCGCGACGGGAAAGCTCAGCCGATCACGGAGTATTCCCGCACCAACTTGCGCGAATACATCGCCGACGGCTTTCTGGTCTACCACAGCAAGCCCGAGGTGCTGAAGAGCAAGGATCCCGCCCTCTACCAGCGCATCGAGGAGCTGCTCGACAGAGCTCGCGAGCTGGCAGCCGGCCGGGAAAGGTCAACCCTGGCCGATTTTCTGCGCCGTTGAGGTTTTCGATCAGCGCCCTGTTGGTATACAGTCGTAGGATTCGCCCAGCGTCCCGTCCCGATACCGCATTACGGAACCCAGGGAAGGCCGCAGGAGCAGTGGTAAGCTCGGAGGCCCACCCTCTTGTGACATGAGGGACAACTGGCCAGACCCAGACCTTCCGCCTCCCAGGCGTAGAGTTTCAGGCTGTCCGGGCGATGCTGATAGGCCAGCGCCCGCCCCTCCCAGAGCACTCCTCGCAGAGAGCTCTCGGGGTCCGGTTTACAGGGCATGACCAGCTGGTGGGTCAGCTTGCAACTGGGGTGGGTGCCGATCAATTGCTCTCCGACAGGGATGAACTCGAGCGTATTGGGCGAGGGGGGAGCGAGCGAGAGGCAACGTTCGACGCGATCATCCTCCGGCTTGCCAGGCACCAGGGCTGTATAAGCTCGGTTGGCCTCCATATCGAAAACGAACTGGGCGCGTGAGACTCGGCTGTCCTCCGAGGTCACCCGACCCTCCACGACCACTCGGGAAGGGGTGCTGACCAGAGGGTCCTGCATTGTCACTGAATTCCCGGCCGGCAGCAGCTTCCAGCGAGGCTGGCCTTCAAACCTCAAGAGCAGCATGCCGGAAACGGGCGGGAGGGTCTCGTGAAAGGCGCGATAGGTCCCAAGGATCCCGGCTTCGGTGACCGCCAGCAGGTCCACCGCTGCCCGGGTGCCCTTCTTGCCCGGGAGGGGCCATTCTCCAAGCACCCGTCCAGTTTGAGGATCCAACCAGGTCACCCAGTCTCCCAGCAAGAGGAGAACGCCTTCCGGCAGCCAGGCGGCCGAAACCGTCGTGCGGCCAGCCCGGGGAGGCCAGGGCGGATGTCCGACACTGCGGCTCCAGAGCGGCTCCAGTCGAGGCAGACGCAGGTCGACCGCTTCGGTGAGCTCTTCAGCCCACGCGATGGTACATCGCAGGGGATGGATACTCAGACGGTAGCAACGGCTCGGGTCTTCGCGGTGGAGGGTAAACTCCAGGCGATCGGCAACGCGCTTTGCTTCCAGCGGAATGTTGAGCTCGCGCCGCTCTTGCAGGAAAAGCTCCAAGATGTGGGTTTCGGTGGAGAGAGCTCGAAGCGGTTGGTCCCCGATCCAGAAGATCTCCTCCATGACATGCACGGAGACTCCACCGCCGGCCTCGACCAGAAAGGGAACCTTGGGGGGCTTCTTGTTCTCAAAGAGCTTCTTCAGCACGAGTCTCCCATTCGTCAGCCATGGTTTTTTTCCTGACATGAGAGTTTTGTGCCTTGACGATTCTAGCTTGAGGGTGAACGAGAAGCTCCCGGGTTCGCCAGGTAATGATTCGAGAGGGGGCCTCCGCGCGGGCCGAGCCTTTTAGCATGGTGCCTATCTTGACGGTTGACCCCAACTCTGAAACAGGTGGGCCAGCGCTGCCCGCCCCTGCCTCAGAGGCTGGTCCGAGAGGAGTCAGGGGATCCTGCCTTCGGATATCCAGTCGTAACTCGGCCCGAGCCTTCCGTCTTTGTAGCGAATTCCATCCGGGTTGTAGGGAAACCCCAGCCGGTGGGTGCGGTGGGCGGTGCCCAGCGCCACGATCCCCAAATCCTCCAGGCTCACGATTTCGGAGGCCTGAAACACCCCGTCCTGGTCGCGGTCGCACCACACGGCGATGTTCTCAAGCTCAAGCCCCTGGAGCCAGCCGTCGCCGTCTTGATCAAGCGCGGCCATGGCTTCGTAGCCGTTCTTCCAGAACACCCACCAGGTCACCCCGCCAAAAAGCTGCAGGGCAGAGTCGACTCGCACCAGGCGATCGCGGTAGATCAACCAGCCCGCCCGGGGAGTGGGCCAGCCCCAGGCCAGCTGGCGCCCGGAGCCGTCCAGGTCGAAGCGGACGGCGGCGCGATCGTCAACGAGCTGGCTAAGCTCGTGCTCATGCTCGCGCTCGAGTGGGACGAGAACGGGCGTGACGGCGCGAGGCTGGGCCTGCAGACGGGTCAACTCCTTCTTGATGCCGGCGATCTCGGCCGCATCCTTCTTGGGATTGAGCAGCTCCACCAGGCGTTGGCCCGCTTCTTCGGCCATCCCCACGCCAAAGCTCACTTCAGGCGCATCCTTCAGCGCGGCCTGATAGACCTTGCGGTACTGCTCCACGGCCTGGGCCCGCTCGCCGGACTCTTCGAGGCACCAGGCCAGCCCCATCCGACTGGCCAGGCTGGAGGGGTCGAGCTCGATCGCTTTGCGATAGTGCTTCAGAGCGAGCTCCAGGTGTTTGCGCGCGCCGCCCCCCGAGGCTCCGTGCTCGGGGGGAAAGCCCGGGTCGAACGGACCGAAGTAGGGCAAGTCGGGAGCGTTCCTGGCCACCTGGAAGGAAGCTGTCTTCTGGGAGTGAGCGATAGCGTGCACGCGCGCCAACACATACTGCAGGTGCGCGTCTTTGGGCGCCGCCGCGGCGCTTTTCTCGAGGCGGGAGATCAGCTTGTCGGTAGGCACGTCGAGCAACTCGGGGATATAGGGCCTGGCCAGGGCGCTGGCGCAGAGCAACGTGAAAAGAAGAAAAGCGCGTTTGAGCATGGTTGAGCCTTCGGTCGAGACGGACCGGCTGCCTGCTCGGGAGCCGCGAGCATGATCTCCGTCATTGGCCCACCATTAGCCATCTGCTAGGCTGAAAGCGTCATGTTGGACCAGTTGCCGCTCCTGCGAAAATCGCGCCAGTTCCAGAAGGCCCTCGACGAAGTGCACCGCCTGGAGGCGATGGGGGCTGACTCGGTGCAGCTCAAGGTGGACGAGGCCGATCTTTTGGCCCGCCTGCGCCGTCCCCGCCCGGCTCTGAAGCTCTTGCAGGCGGCCGAGGAGCGCTACGGCAGGCTGCCAACCTACGGCCAGGCGCTGATGGCCGGTTTGCTCGAGCACCTGGGCCACAAAGAGCAGGCCGACAGGCTCTTCGACGAGCTGGCCCGGGAGCCGCATGAGCTCGAGGCTCCGGTGGCTCGCCGGGTGGTGCGAAACCTGTTGGCCCGCGATCGCAGCGAGCAGGCGCTCGAGTTGGCCCACCGCACGGCCCGCTCCACCCCGACTGAACTGGTTTGGCTGGCCCGCTGCGCCCTCAAGGCGGGCCAGGTCGCGGAGGCTCGCGAGGAGCTCGAGAGCGCCCTGCGCCTGGACCCTGACCACATGCCGGCGCTCGAGGAGTGGGCACGGTTGCGCCTGGATTCTCCCCGGCTGATGCAGGATGTCCTGGAGGTGGCAGCCTGGATGCCGGGTACCGAGCAGACTCACCTGCTGGAGCGCGTTGCCCAGGCCTTGCGCCATCTGAGCCGGCCCGAGCTGGCCCTTCCCCTGCTCGAGGAGTGCGCACGGCGCGAGCCTGGCAACTCCTATCTGTTGGCCAATCTCGGCTACGTGCACCGCCAGTTGGGCCAGCTCGAAATGGCGCTCGTTTGTTTGGAGCTGGCAATGGAGGTCGACCCCTCCGACCCGGCCACCTTTACCGCCTTCCTGGCGACGTGCCGCGAAGCAGGCCAGAAATCGCGCGCGGCGAGCTACATTCAAGCCCGGGTGGCCGGGCACCCAGAGGAACGGCGCCGCTGGGGACGCTTTCGCAAGTTCTTCGGGCGGGCTCGAGGTCCAGCCGCAACCCCCCCCGTGGCGTCGGAGGAAACCTCCGCCACCCTGTAGGCGGCTGGACCTCTAGCACAATATGTCGGGCGTCGCGCAGCCGGAAAACCGTGTCAAGACGGTTCCCGGCTGCGCTCCTAGGGCTTGAGGGTGCCGACTACCACATACTGAACGGGAAGGAACTCCAGGGTCTCGGTGGCAAGGCCGGCAGCCTTCAGTTCCTCGCTTACGGTGGAGGCAGGAAGGCGCATCGAGGGGGGAGGGCCATGCTCGAGTTGGGCTTCCGGGAAATAGTCCACCACCACCACGCGCCCGCCCGGGCGCAGTGCCTGCCTCATTTTCTGGATGTAGGCGGGGCGGTCATCGAAGTGGTGAATGGTGTTGCACACGAAGATCATATCCACCGAGCCGGGCGCCAGGCGTGGATCAGTCTCGGAAGCCAGCACGGTCAGCAGGTTTGCCTGGCCCTCCCTTTCGGCGCGGTCGCGTACGTACTCGAGCAGCCCGGGCTCGATATCCACCGCCAGAACCTTGCCCGCGGGCCCGACCGCTGTGGCGAAGCGCCGCGAGAAGTAGCCCGAGCCGGCGCCGATGTCGGCCACCACCTGGCCGGGCTTAACTGCCAGGCGCTGGACCACAACCTCGGGCTGTTGCCAGGCATCGCGAGAGGGGTCCTCCCACGCCTTCACCCAGCGTTCGGTGTCCTCGAAGCGGTGGGAGTGCTGGCGCGAGGGGCTGGGACTTGTCTCGGGAGCCGGCTGGGCCGTCAGGCTGGTGCTGAGGAGCAGCAGAATTGTGAGCAGGTGCTTCATGCTCGCGATTTCTTGCCCGAGGCTCCCCCCCCTCCTGCCAATAAGGCTGCTTACTCGGGTTTGCGCTCCACCCAGATGGTGCGGGCGGTAATCGAGAGGTCGAAAGCCCGCCCTCCGTTGACCCGCACGATGTCTCCAGCTTTGAGCTCTTCCAGGATATCGTGGGCCGGCACGTTCTCTTCGCGCATCCAGCCTTCGGCGTCGTAGACCTTACGCACCAGTTTGGTATTCATGGTCAGGTAGCACCAGTTTTGGCGTCGCGTCTGGTCGGAAGCCGACAGCAAGCTGATCCCGATTCGATGGCGTTCCGCGTCCACGACGACCACGCGGTAGTCTCCGGTGACCCACAGAAGCTGCGCCTGCGCCGGGAAGGTTAAGGCGAGCAGGGCCAGCAGGGAGAGTAGCAAGGTTCGGTTGAGCATGGGTATCCTCCTCAGCCAGCAGACTCTTTGAGCAGGTCGACCACATAGCGGCCCAGCAATTTGAGCTGCGCGGGTGGGGTCTTGACGAACTTCAGACTCTGGGCCCACAGCTTCTTCTCGTCGTCGAAACGCGAGTTGAGGACCTCGGCATTGAGTTTGAGGGGATCGTAGTCGCCGTAGGGCCCGATCTGAAGCTTCATACTGGTCTGGGGAGGGAGCGGCTGCTCGGTCATCAGCTGTCCGCCGCCAAGGCCCAGGTCCTGGATGCTGCCTTCCACGAGTCGGCCATCGGAGATCTCGGCGCTGGCGACCAGGCCAGCCAGGGCTCGGATGTGTTTGCGGCCTTCAAAGACTCGCTGCTCGGCGCCCAGGGTGTGCAGCAGAGAGCTGACCCAGGACTGGCCCAGCAGCTCGGGATCTTCTTGGAATTGCACGCCGGCTTCGTGGATGTCGAGATCGACATTGGGCTTGCACCAGACGATCTTAGATTTGACTTCCTGAGCATCCAACTCCATCGAGGTGAGAGCGACCATGGTGCCGCCCTCGATGCTTTCGGTCAAAACCAGACGCAGTCCGCCAAGGCCGATGTCGGAAACCATGGCGTCCACAATGCGGTCCTCGAGCCGCACCTGTACCCGATGGCTGCACTTGAGACGGACCACCCGGCGCTTCTCATTGGGCCCACCGGGCTTGACCGCCCCGGCCACCTGACCGGCCGACTGCAGGGCCTTAAAGGCCTCAGTCATGCGGCGTTGGAAGTCGCCGGAGGGCTTCTCGACCGGAGCCGGCGGGGGAGGTGGGGTGAGCTCAGCCTCGACCAGGACGGGTGCCCCCAGGAGCTCGGTAGAATCGGGAGCCGCGCCCAACAGCTGCGTTCCGGCGTCGTCCGTAGCGGCGCCCAGCAGCTCCACCTCTTGTTCCTCGACCCTCTCTTCTTCCTCGAGGACTTGCTCTTCCTCAAGGATCTCTTCAACGACGACCTCTTCTTCGCGGACTTCCTCCTCAACGAGCTCTTCCTCGACAAGCTCTTCCTCAACGAGCTCTTCCTCAACAAGCTCTTCCTCAACGAGCTCTTCCT
>CAYYHB010000001.1:52480-96985 GCA_964471395.1 uncultured Burkholderiales bacterium
AGCTCTTCCTCGACAAGCTCTTCCTCGACAAGCTCTTCCTCGACAAGCTCTTCCTCAACGAGCTCTTCCTCGACAAGCTCTTCCTCAACGAGCTCTTCCTCAACGAGCTCTTCCTCGGCGACCTCTTCCTCGACGACCTCGGCCTCAGCAGCCTCTTCCTCGGCGACGGCTTCCTCAGCGGCCTCTTCCTCGGCGGCCTCTTCCTCGACGACCTCGGCCTCAGCAGCCTCTTCCTCGGCGACGGCTTGCTCAGCGGCCTCTTCCTCGGCGGTCTCTTCCTCGACGACCTCGGCCTCAGCAGCCTCTTCCTCAATGGGCTCTTCGGCGAGCTCGAACTCTGCGACCTCGCCTTCGGCGACCGCGATGGGCTCGACCTCAGCCTCTTGCTCAGCGAGCTCGAATTCCTCGGCCCCGGCAACCTCTTGCTCCTCAACCGGAGCGGCCTCTTCCTCAGCGGCCTCTTCCTCGACGACCTCTTCCTCAGCGACCTCGACCTCTGCGTGCTCGACATCTTCGTCTTCGAGGTCAGTCAGCTCAACCAGAGGGCGGTGAGACGAGCCTCCAATCTCCTCATCGACATCGCGCAACAGCGCGGCGATCTCGTCTTCTTCCTCGGCGGGAGTCGCCAGCTCTGAGCGCGGTATGCCCTGGCGTTCGGCCCGACGGGCTTCGCGGGCGGCACGCCGAGCGTCACGGTCGCTGACCGGGGCTTCGGCTTCATTCTGGGCCGCGCGCCGGGCTACCCTGCGAGCTTCACGCTCGTTGACCGGAGCCTCTTCAGTCGCCTCCTGACCGGCTCGCCGGGCCGCCCGGCGGGCCTCGCGATCGCCGACCGGAGCCATCTCGGCTCCCTCCTGAGCTGTCCGTCGCGCCGCCCTTCGAGCCTCGCGATCGCTGACCGGCCCGGGCTCCTGGGCGGCTCGCCGGGCAGCTCGACGGGCCTCGCGGTCGTCGACCGCGGCCGGCTCGGCGGCGCGCCTCGCCTCGCGCTCAGCTCGGCGCGCTTCGCGCTCGGACAGGGCTTTCTGCTGGGCCTCGGCCTCACCGGCTCGACGGGCCTGCAGCTCGGCTGCCCGGGCCGCGCGACGCGCCTCACGCTCGGCTTTCCTGGCTTCTTCCTGGGCGGCTGCTTCGGAACGCGAGGATTCCAGCTCCTTCAGCTTCTCTGCCCGTTTGGCCAAAACGGCAGCCTTACGAGCGGCCTCTTCCTGAGCGGCCTGCTCGCGCTCGAGCCGGCGTTTCTCCATGCGCTCGCGGGCGCTGCTGCGCTCTTGCTCGACTTTGGCCAGGCGTCTCGCCTTCTCTTCGCGCTCAGCTTCCGCCTGGAGGCGGAGTTTTTCTTCCCGCTCTTGTTTCTGACGCTCGCGCTCGGCCTCGCGCCGAGCCAGAACATCCTTCTCCTTCTCGCGCTGCAAGCGCTCGCGCTCAGCCGCCTTCAGACGCTGCTCCTCGCGTTGCTGCTCGCGGGCCAACCTGGCCGCCTCCGCCCGCTCTTGCTCGGCCGCGCGCCTGGCTTTGGACTGCTCGAGTCGCTCTCGGTGGCGCTCTTCGAGCTCTTCGCGGCTGGGAGCCTGGACCGCATCCAGGTCATACTCGGTGCGCTCGCTGCGGCGACGTTTTAGCTCGCGACGCTCAGGAGCCCGCTCGGGCGCCCGCTGCTCGCGTTCACGCCGCCGGGGACGCTCGCGCACGATGGGCAGGTCTTCCCGGGTCTCACCAAATAAATGCCGCAGGTAGTCGCTCTCGCGGCGGGTGGAGTCAGGTCGACCATAGTCCTCAAACGATTCGTAGCGGGTCAGCGAGCGGCGCTCGCGGCTCACGTCTATGCCGGCCCGGGTAGCGTTGACCAGGCGGGCCAATCGGGCTCGCTCGGCCTCGGCGGCCTGCACCAGCGACTCGAGCAAGTTGGAGGGGCGTCCCTCCTCCTGGCGCTCGACCAGATCGGCCTTCAGGTCGCGCAAGATGGTATCGACGTCGGACAAGTGGGCCTGCAGCTTGTGCAGACGCAAAGCCATGAGTCGGCTCTCGGTCTGGCCCACCAGCTCATGGAGGTTGTCAGACTCCTCCTCGATGCGGGTTGGTGCCATCCCGCTATATTGCTCATCAGCCAGGGCCTCGAGCCGCTCTGCCCTGCGGCGGAGCCACTCAGCCAGCTCGCTGGTTTCCTCTGCGTCCGACCTCATTTACGTCTCGTTGCTCAAGTAGAGCGGGCCCTGAGGCCCGCACCGGGTAAGCCTATAGATCCCCTCAACTGGTCATATTCGCTTCGTCATGTCATTGAACCTTTTTCAGCATCGACAATTCTGAAAAAAACTCAACAGGCCCTCGAACGGAGGCGCCGAACCTGCGCCCACCCCACGAAGGACCCGTACAAGCCGTGTCACTTTCTCGCTTGAGAATTTTGCTCCTCTTCTGGTTGCTGGGCGGCCTGGTGGCCGCCCGGGAGCTGCCTACCAACGTGGCCTGGGCCCTGGAGCTGCCAGGTCCCATTCAGGCCGCGGTAGCGATAGACTCAAACATTCTGGTGCTGGCGGGCGACCAGTTGCTGTGTGTCGCCAGCTCGGATGGCAAGATTGTCTGGCGCTCTTCGAACGTTGACCTGCCCCTCCTGGCTGTTCAGGGAGCGGTCATCGTGAGCCGCGGGAGCGGGGTGGTGGCTCTAGAACTGCCTAGCGGTCAGGAGCGCTGGCGACACGAGGGACAGAATCCTCGCCTGCAGGGGGGGCGGCTCTGGGTGCTGGAGCAAGAGGTCCCGGTGGCGCTCGACCCGGCCACAGGTGTCGAGCTCGAGCGCCTCCCAGAGAAAGTTCTCGCCTGCGAGCCCGAGGGCTCCAGCCTCTGGATCTGCACGCCCACCCAGGTCGGCTTCGGAGCGGTCCGGCTGCCTTTCAAGGATGCCCGGTTGCTGGCTCCGGGAGTGGTGCAGGTCGGTCCGGAGACGCTCTGGCTCAACGCCCGCGGCGAGGTTCTGGTCCGTCGCAAGCTGAATGATCCCAGCGTCTTCCAGGGTCGGGTGGCCGACCGCTCCGACGCGCTCCGTCTCTACAACCGCCAGGGCAAGCTGCTCTGGCAGCGCAAAGTCAGCTGGCCTCGGCTGTCCCAGGCCGCTCCCGGGCTGTTGCAGGTGGACGATCTGCTCCTCGAGCTCGATTCCGGCCGGGTGGTGCGACGCGGTCTCAGCCCCGAGGCCCGGGTGCTGGGCAAGAGCTTCTACGACTTTCCGATTCCCAAGCTCAAGGTGGATCAGACCACCTACCCGGGGTTGTTCCAGGGCTACGAGGGCGAGACGCTGGCCCTGCGCACGACCCAGCGTGTGGTCGTGGGGGCTCGCTCCACCCTGGTGGGCCTGGGCGATGGCCCGGGGACCGTGCGCTTCAGCGGCGCCGGCCAGTTGTCGGTCACGGCCGAGTCGCCCCAGGTTCCGCCCGAAGTGCGCTTTACCGTCTCGGGACGCTATCTGAACGGGGTCAACCTGGAGGTCCTCCAGGGCGGGAAAGTGGTGGCTCGCAAGAGCATGCCATGGCGGGTGGGCTATAGCTCCGACTCGATGGGGGTCAAGCTGAAGGTGCCCGGACCCGGGGTCTACCGGGTGGTGGCCCGGGGGGCCGGCCACGAGGCCGGCGCCGAGGTCAGCCTGACCGACCTGGCCCTGCTGGGCAAGCTCAGTCCCGAGCGGCTTTATCTGCAGGTCCAGAGCCTGACCCGGCGCAAGCCCGCGGCGGGCGTCTCGGTCACCGTCCCCGGTCTGGGCCAGGGAGTGACCGACGCCCTGGGTCAGCTCAGCTTTCCTCTGCCCTCCGGCCAGGGCCGTCCGGCTTACCAGGTTGACGCCCGCCTGGGGGTTCAGCAGCTGCGTCTGACCACCCCCGGGGTTGGTCCCGAGCGTCCCTTGCGCATCTACCTGCAGACCGACCGCCCGCTCTATCGTCCGGGCCACAAGCTGTTCTTTCGGGGCGTGGCCATGAAGCTCGGGCCCGAGGGCCAGCAGGTGGCCACGGGGGAGCCGGTGGCGGTGGTGATCCGCGATCCGGCCGACAGCAAGCTGCTCGACACCACGCTGACGGCGGACGAGTTCGGGGTGATCCAGGGCCAGCTCACGCTGCCAGCCGAGGTGCCCCTGGGCCGCTGCATGCTGACGGCCGGGCCAGACAGCCTGCCGTTCGAGGTGCAGGAGTTCCGCAAGCCCCCCTTCCAGATCGCCTTGCGGGCCACCAGGCCTCTTTACGTAGGCTCAGAGCCCCTGACCTTCGAGCTGGACGCCAGCTACTTCTTCGCAGGTCCGGTGAAGGGTGCTCAAGTCTCCTGGACGTTGAGCCAGGTCGAGCTCTACGGCGAGCCGGATCCGGCCGAAGGAGGGGAGGACCCGCTGGCCACCGACTACCGCAGCTACCGCTCTTTCGTCACTGAGGGCGAGGCTGTGACCGATGAGGAGGGGAAGGCCGTGATCCGCCTGAGCGCCCCGGAGCGCAAGCGCGATGCGCGCTACTTCCTCTCGGTCAAGGTTGTGGGCGCCGAGGGGCGCGAGGTGGAGCAGACGGCCAGCACGTTGGGCTCGGTGGGTCGCTACGGGGTCTATGTCAGGCCTCTGCAGTGGGTGGGCTCGGTGGGACAGCCGGTGGCCCTGAAGGTGCGCACGCTGGACCGGCTGGGGAAACCCCACGCCGCCAGCGGCCAGGTGGAGGTCTGGAGGGGGCGCAAGCTGCTCGAGCGGCTCCCCTTCCGGACCGGGGCCGAGGGGCAGACGACCGTGAGCTTCCGGCCCCGGTCGGCCGGTTCTCTGCGTTTGCGGGCCGTCAGCCAGAAGGTTGAAGGGGAGAGCTGGATCTGGATCACCGGCACGGCCTCCGAGCAGGACTATCCCGCCCTGCAGCTGGTCCCCGCACGCACCAGCGCCCGACCGGGCGAGAGCTTGCGCTGCTTGATCCTGGCCGATCGCCCCGGCACCGTCTGGCTGACGGTGGAAGGCAGCCGCCTGCTCGATCAGCGGGTGGTGGTGATGTCGGGAAAGTCGGCCGTGGTCGACCTGAAGGTCACCCGGGAGTATGCTCCCTCGGTCACGCTCCGGGCTACCCTGCCTCAGGCTCAATACTCGCTGGAGGACAGCGTGGCGCTGCGGGTGCCCCTGGATCAGAACCACCTCGAGGTCAGCCTGCGCAAGGAGCGCGAAGACTTCCGCCCGGCCCAGACGGCCGAGCTGACCCTGGTGACCCGAGAGCAGGGCCAGCCGCGCCGCTCCAGCGTGGCCCTGGCGGTGGTGGATGAGGCCCTGCTGGCTCTCAAGGCCGAGTACGCGGGCGATATTCATCGCTTCTTTTACGCTCAGCGGCCCAACCTGGTGCAGAGCTTTGAAGCCATCCCCCGCAAGCCCTGGGTGGCCGGCTTTCAGACCATCGAAGCTCAGGCGCCGGTGCGCGAGAACTTTCAGGACACGGCCTTCTGGCAGGCGGCGGTGCTGACCGGCGAGGACGGCACCGCTCGGGTGTCCGTCCCCCTGCCCGACAACCTGACCACCTGGCGGGCCACCGCCCGGGCCGTGAGCCCCCCCGCCTCGGTGGGCCAGACCAGCGCCCAGTTGCTGGTGCGCTTGCCGGTCATGGTGCAGGCTTTTGCCCCTCGTTTCTGGGTGCAGGGCGATGAGAGCGACGTCAAGCTGGTGGCTCACAATCGCACCGAGGAGAGCCAGACTCTGGCGCTCTCGCTGGAGACGAAGGGGGCCCAGGCCGTTCAACCCGCCGCCGCCGAGAGCGTGGTGGCCGCCGGAGGTCAGAGTGAGCTGCGTACCAGGCTGGCCGTGCAGTCGAGCGAGGAAGTTGAGCTTCTCTCGCGCGCCAGGGCTGGCAATGAGGGGGATGCGGAGCGGGTGCGGGTGCCCGTCAAGCCGTTTGGTCTGCCTCGCGAGCAGTACTTCGCGGGTCTCCTCGACGGGCCGCGCGAGCTCGACTACCGCATCCCCGCCGGGGCGCGCCGGGTGCGCCTGGAGGTGCGCCTGGACGGCTCGCCGGCCGGGGTCGTGGCGGACACGCTGCGCTACCTGGCCGACTACCCCTATGGCTGCGTGGAGCAGACCATGAGCCGCTTCGTGCCCACCCTGGCCGCCTCGCAGGCGCTCCAGAGCTTGAATCTCAAGAGCCCCATTTCCGAGACCGAGCTGCAGGCCATGGTTACGGCCAGTCTGGAGGCGCTCTACGGCTACCAGCACGAAGATGGCGGCTGGGGCTGGTGGAAGGAGGACCGCACCAATCCCTTCCTGACCGGTTACGTCATCTCCGGGCTGGTGCGGGCCCGCCAGGCCAACTGGCCCATCCGCGAGGAGGTTCTCCAGGCGGGCGTCGAGTGCGCTCGCCAGCTCCTGGATGCTGCCAGCTCGCCCGAGGACCGCGCCTACCTGGCCTGGGCCCTGGCCCTGGCGGGACATGCTCCCCTGGAGCAGCTGAAGGCCCTCGAGCAGGAGGCCAGCCTGTCCACCTACAGTCGCGCTCTGGTGGCCCTGGGCCTCCAGCAAGCGGGCCAGAAGCCCGATTTGACGGCTCTGCGCCAGCTGGCCGTGCGGGAAGGCTCGCTGGCTCACTGGAAGGCAGCCAGCCGCACCGCCTACGGCTGGACCGACGACGACCTGGAGGCCACCTGCCTGGTGCTGCAAGCACTGGTTCACGACAACGCGCAGGATCCGCTGCTCTCGCCCGGGGTGGCCTGGGTGCTGTCCCAGCGCTGGAAATCCACCAAAGACTCGGCCCAGGCCGTCTTCTTGCTGTCGAGCTACCTGGTTGCCACCGGCCAGACGGCTACCGCCACGGGCCTCGAGGTTCGGCTCGATGGTCAGAGCGTGGCCCTGACCGAGGACCGCGCTCGGCTCGAGCCCGGGCCCGGTCAACATCGCCTGGAGCTCGCTCCCAGCGCGGGCCTGCCGGTTGTCTCAGCGCGGCTGACCTACTACGAGGCCTCCGAGCTGGACGTGCTGGCCGCCGAGCAGCACGGGCTGAGGGTGGAGCGGACCTACCGTCGTCCTGGTCAGCGCGCCCCCCTGGCAGCTGCGGTGCACCCTCAGGACGAGCTCGAGGTGGAGCTGGTGCTGGAGGCGCCTCAGGCCATGGAGTATGTGATGCTGGAGGACCCCCGCGCGGCCGGGATGGAGGTGCCCGACGAAGCCGGCTTGCCGTATCGGCGCGAGGTGCGTGACGACCGCACGGTGTTCTTCCTGAGCTCCCTGCCGGCCGGCCGCACCCGGCTGGTCTATCGCCAGCGAGCCGAGACGCCGGGCCGGTTTCAGGCTCTACCGGCGCGAGCCAGCCTGATGTACCGGCCCGAGGTGTGGGGTTGCTCTCAAAGTCAGGTGCTGGAGATCCTGCGCCAGTGAGGTGGATCCTGGTCCTGCTGATGCTTCGCGTGGCCTTGGCGGCGCCCGTTCCCGGTCAGCCGGCTCCCGACTTCGCCCTGGCCGACCTGCACGGCAATCGCGTCAGCCTGAGCCAGTTCCGAGGCCGGGTCGTGCTGGTCAATTTCTGGGCCTGCTGGTGCGACACGTGGAAGGAGGAGGTGCGCCGCCTCAAGCGCCTGGTGGCCGAGCACCCCGGTCTCGATCCGGTGATCCTCTTCGTCTCGGTGGATACCCGCGGGCGCAGCCAGGTCGAGCCGCTGCTGGCCAGGGAGGGAATCTTCTTCCCGGTGCTGATGGACGCCACTTCGCGCGTCAGCCGCGCCTGGGGGGTGACCACCGTGCCCACCCTCTTCGTGGTGGACCCGGAGGGGGTGGTCCGATTTGCGCACCAGGGCTACCCGGGCAACCCGCTGCTGGCCCGCGAGCTGGCCGCCTGCCGCTCGGGACAGCCGGTGCCGCTCACCACCGAGGTGCTCGACGACTTCTTGCTGCCGGCCGAAGCCGAGATTCTTCGTCGCCTGAACAGCGAACGGGCCCGGAGGGGCCTGGTGCCTCTGGTCCTGAACCCCACCATGACCGAAGTGGGACGAGAATACGTGCAGCGCATGCTGGAGACGAACCAGCGCGGCCACTTCGGCCCCGAGCCGCCAGATGCCAGGCTGCGGGCCCGGGGGCTTCGCTTTCTGAAGCTGGGCGAGAACCTGAGCCAGGCCCCCAGCCCGGCCGAGGCTCTGCAGGCGATGCTCCAGAGTCCGTTCCACAAGGACAACCTGCTCCACCCCGGTTATCGCCAGGTAGGCGTGGCCGCTTTGCGGGCCGGAGGAGGCTATCTCTTCTGCCTGCTCTTCGGTCAGGGGCAGCGGTAGGCGCGCCCCTCCCGGAGCTGCACCGGCTCGCTCTCCCCGTCGACCTCAAAGCGGGTGGGGAAGGACTCGCGATGGTGGCCGTTCACGGCCCGAAAGACCATGAAGTGAAGGTGGGGTCCATCGGCAAAGCCGGTGTGGCCCGAATAGCCCAGCAGGTCACCTGCCTGCACGACCTGCCCGACCCGCACGGCAACCCCCCCCGGATTGAGGTGGAAGTACTCGGCGATGGTTCCATCGGCGTGGCGGACCAGCACGTAGTTGCCCCCGAGCCTCCGGTCGTGGCCGCCGAGCTTGTAGCCGTCCTCGGTATCCACCACCACCCCCTCCCGAGCGGCATGCACAGGGGTGCCGTCGGGCATCGAGAAATCGAGGGCGCAAGCGTTGTCGCCCGAGTGGCTGAAGCGCCCGTCATAGCCCTGGAGCACGGGGAAGGCCTCTCCCGAGGCGTAGGGCAATCGGTAGACGACCGTGTCGTCGTGAACCACCCCGGTGCTACCCCAGCACCAGTGAGTGCTGTAGTTGTAGCGCCAGGAGAGGCGGGGCTCGTCCTGGAGCAGGCTCATGACCATGACCCGTCTGCGGCCCGGCACCGTGACGGTGAAAGGAAGCGGCTCGCTGGAGCGCATGTTCTCAAGCTCGGCGTTGATGGTCACGGTGATCTCCACCCCGTAGCCGTTGGATACGTAGATGTCGCAACCATCCGAGCGTTTGACGGCCTCCACCTCGCACTTGTGGTTGGCCCGCTGGGCAAGTCCGGGCAGCGCCAGCAGCAAGATGAGCAGGATAGGGGCGAGCCTCACCTCACTGGCTACTCCGGGATCCTGGATAGATCCTTCGTGGATCGGGAAAAATGGCTCTGTTTTAAGGTTTGTTTCGATTCGATAGGGCTAGATGGAGATGTTATGAATGTTCTGTCTGTAGCCCCCCGCCCGTCCTTCATCGCTCGCGCCTCTTCCCCCACGGAGGAGCCGCCTCAGCCCCAAGACAGCCTGGAGCCTGGCCGGCGCGAGCTGGTGGCCAAAGTGCTGGGGCGCACCTGTCAGGCCGCGGCCCTGGTCACGGCCGCGCGCATCGCTCTGGAAGTGGCCGCTCAACCCGGCCTGGCCGGCAAGATCGCGGCCGGGGCGATGGCCCTGGGAGCCGCCGGGGCAGGCCTGGTGGCGGCCGACTTCGCCAGCGGGGTCTTCCACTGGTCCATCGACAACTATCCTGACGAGAACACGCCGCTGGTGGGCGGCACAGCGAAATCGTTCCAGGATCACCACCGGGCCAGCGGTATGGACGAGGTCAGCGTGTGGGAGAACATTCTGCCCAGCGCCGCTGCCATGACCCTTCCGATGGTGGCCCTGGCCGCCTTCACGCCTCACTACGCCCTGGCCAGCGCCGGATTGGCCTTTTGCGGAGGTGGCGTGCTGGCCCAGGCTTCCCACCGCTGGTCGCACATGGAGAACCCGCCGGGGCTTGCCCGCGTGCTGCAGAAGGCGGGCATCTCGCAGACCAGCGAGAATCACGCCAAACACCACAATCAGCCATTCGACGAGTATTACTGCATCGTGAACGGCAGCCTCAATCCGCTCCTGGCTCGGACCAATTTCTGGCGTCACCTCGAGCGCGGAGTGCACAAGCTGACCGGGGCCGAGCCGCGCTCGTGGCAGGATCCGGTGGTGAAAGACCTGGCTCTGGGCAAGATCACCCGCGAGCAGGCCCGCGAGCTGAAGTCCTGACTACTCCTTGACCTCGAACTTGACGGGCACCACCTGGCCGCCCCGGTCCACCTCGAAGCTGACGGTGGGGCTGTTGCGCATCTCCTGGTAGGCGGTGTACATGTCCTCGCCCGACTTGAGCGGGCGCCCGTTCACGTTGAGAAGGATGTCGCCGTGGCGCAGCCCGATGGCGGCCATGAGGTTGCCGGGCCTGCGAAACTCGAGCATGACCCCGTACGATTCGCCTTTGCGGTTGATGGGGGTAAGCTTGAAGCCCTCCGAAGCGGTTGCGGGATTGTTGAGCAACTCCTGCATCTCGGCCATGGTCTCGGGGGGCTTCACCTGGCTGGGAGCGGGAGCAACCGGGGTATTGACGGCCACCGGCGCGGCCGTAGTGGCACTCGACCCTCCGGCCAGGCCCGAGTCGAGCAGGGTCAAGACGACCGTCTCCTGGCCTCGCTTGAAGGTGGCGCTGTGCTGGGCCACCTCGGCCAGCGTCAAGTCGCCGATCTGCTCGCCGACGCTCAGCAGGCGGGTCTCTCCGCTACCGTCGCCGAGTACCGCCAGCGAAACCCCGCTGGCCCCCAGGATGGTGCCTTTCAGTTGGACGTTGATCGGGTCGGCTGCGGCAGCGGCTTCCGGGGCATTCTGGTCGCCGGCGTCGCCCGGCTCGATGATCGGTTCGGGTGGCCTGGTATCGAGCACGCTGACCAATTCACCGGGAATGGCACCCGCTGGTTGGGCGGCTGCCGGGGAGGGCGAAGGGGCTTTGGAGGGCGAGGCCGACACGGCCGGGGTGGGTAGCTGCAGTCGCTGCTCCAGGGCGGCCGCGGTCAGATCGGCGGCCAGAAAGGCGAACAGGACCACCCAGGCCCAGCTCAGGGCTTTGCTGAGGGCGGCCTTCAACGCTCGCGGACGGCGATGGCCCGCAGCAGCGGCCATTGCCCCCTGGTATCGATGGCGTAGCGCCGGATCAGCTGTGTCCAAGTCTCTCCCTGGGCGTGGCGGGTCAGGAAGGTTTCCAGGTCGATCTGAGACATCCGGGTCAGGGCCAGGGCGATGGCGCGCTCGGTCAGGTCTAGCTTGGAGGTTTTCAGCCGGGCCAGCTCGCTCGGAGTGGCTCGGTAGGTGCGCCACATGAGCGGCTCCAGTGCGGCCCTTTCGCTCACGGTCAGGCGCTCCAGGTCGTACTTCAGGGGCAGGGTGTCCGGGAAGTAGCTGCGCTTGCGACCAGCCAGCACGCCGTTGTCGTTCATACCCGAGAGCACCGGGTAGATGGCCGCCAGGGGACCCTCGGTCAGCACGTCCGGGCGCAGGCTGAAGATCAGCACCACCTCTGACCAGCCGATCTTGACGCCCCGACGAGTCTGCAGCACCGTCTGCATGGGGAAGGGTTTGAGATACTGGATGGCTCCGGCCATGACCCAGTCGCCGGTCTGCAGTCCCCAACCGGCAGGGAGCAGGAGGTCTTCATCGGGCACACCCAGAGGGTCGTTGAGGACGTGGCGAATATTCTCGATGTCGCGCCCATTGAGACGGAACTCGTCGACCAGCTCAGGCCCGGGGACGGTGGTGGAGAAGGCCGGCAGCTTGATTTTCTCGGCCAGGCCGGGCCGCACATCAGGCACGAATTTCAGCACAGGTGGGGGCGGGAAGTTGCGCCCAAAGGTCAGGATGTCGACGATCGGCCTGGGCAGTTGGTTGGGATCCATGCTCAGGTGGGCCGCCACTTCCGGCCAGAGGTGGTCCTTGCGCACCTCCAGGATGCGGTTCAGCGAGCCTCCCTCGCTCATGAAGGCCAACGCTGTCAGGGCGTCGGCGTAGTCGTAGCCTTTGAGCAGTATCTCCTGGGGCACTCGCTCGGGAATGTCATAGGCAGCCGCCATCCACTGGCAGGCCAGCGGCAGATCGGCGGCCGCCACCTGAGAGCGGTAAATCAGGTAATCCTCCGGCTCGGAGGCCCTGGCTCCCAGTGAGACCAGCACCATCAAGACCAGAGTCGCAAAGCGTTTGAGCAAGACATCCTCCCGGGCGCAAAGCGCGGGGGGGCATTCGGTTCTCAGCCCCCGGCTTCCTGGTTCAGGGTCCTGCCTGGGGCACGGCTACCCTATCTCGAAGGCAGGTTAAGATATTGCGAGATGGTCTTGGAGAGCGAATCGGTGAAAACCTCGGATTGCCAGCTGTCGTCGGACACGGGTGAACCGTCGTAGCGGTTCGCGCCAGAGAAAAGAAGGCGCGTGGGTGTCCTCTTCCAGCGCGTAAAATAATGCTCGGTGACGATCGCCAAGTAGTGGGGGCGCTCGTATCCGTGCTCCGCGAGTACCATAAATTCTCGCTTGCCCAACGGGCCCAGCAAGCTTTTGCCCTGGGTCTCCAGAGCCCCCGAGGGCAGGCCCAGAGCTTCGAGCAGGGTGGGAACGATGTCCATATGGCTCGTGGCGGCGGGCGGGAGCAGCGGATGAGGAACACCGGCGGGAAGGTGGATCAAGAGCGGGGTTCTGGACTGGAATGCGTTCAGCTTCCCGCCGTGCCGCATCTGACCCGACTCTCCGAATTCTTCGCCATGATCACCCGTGATAACGACGATGGTATCCTCCCACCGTCCCTTCGCCTTGATCCCGGTGAGGATCCGCTCGATCTGGCTGTCCACGAAGTGACCCGCGTTGCGATAGCGATTGCGCACGAGCTCGACTTCCTTGGGGTCGAACGAAAAGCTGAAGTGGGGTGGAGCGAACGGACGAAAGAGTTGCTCCTCGGGCGGGAACGCATAGGGCCAGTGGGTCGATGTGAACCAGAAGATCTCAAAGAACGGCCCCCTAGAGCCCCTCTCCAGACGTGACAGAAAGTCCGAGACTCGATCCCGGTCCATGATGGACCAGTCCTGCGAGCTTCGCCGAGGCACGGAAACCCCTGGTGGGAGCAACCGATCCATATCTTTCCACTCGAAGGTGTGGTCTGTGGCGGCGATGATGGTGTAACCGTTGGCCAAGAGCAGTTGCATGAAGGGATAGGTTCGGCCGCGCGCCAAGAACTCGTGAAATTGTGTGGGTGCCTGCCCGGAGAACATACTGAACATCGAGAAATGGGTGCAGTTGGCAGCGCTCCAGTTGCGATCCGTCGAGGCGATCTCGAAGTCCGTGCGACGGGACCAAAGGTAAGGCATCGTCTCAGCGTCAAGCAGGTCGGCTCGCAGCGACTCCACCGCAATGAAAACGATATTGAATTTGCGTGGGATTTTGGCCTGAGCCACCTCCCCCGCCACTCGGGCGAAATGCTGGTCAACCGCTCTGGCGTCCTGGGAAGATATCCCCACGCCGACACGCGGGTTGCGCAGGCCAGGCACCAGGTACTCCGACCTCAAGCCCGGCCAGATCAGATGATCATCCAGAGCCAGGGCGGCCGAGTTCCCGCGATTAATGTGGTAGGTCCAGTAAGCTCGACCGGGCAGGTTTAAAGCCAGCAAGGTAGCGACCAGCACCACCAGGAGACGCCGGAGTTCCGCCGCCCGCAGTCCGGTCAAACTCATCGTCCAGGCACCGGTGAGCACTCCAGCCAACATCGCGGACATCAGAAGCAGCGTGTGGACACCGATCGGGCCGGAGCCCAGAGCTAGCTCACCCGTCATGTCGGGCGTGATGAGGGAATTGTAGAGGTACTGGAATGAAAGGTAGAAGCCAGAAAGCTTGCGAGCCAGGCCGCCGGCGAGAATCCAGATGAAGCCGAGAAAGAGGGGAAAACCCAATAGAAATCGAGGGCGTTCTTTCAAGCGGAGAGTCAGGCAGACCAGCGACAAGAGTGTGATGATCAAAGCACCCAGGACCCCCTGCTCGAGGTGGGTCAGGGCGCGGAAAAAATAAAAGCCTGGCGGGCGTACGTAATTACCAGAGGGGAACGACAGAAAATAAGTCAGGGACGCCACCACAACAACGAGGAGACATTGGTATTGAAGCAGGGAACGAGAACCCCTAGGCATACCTCATAAACATCCCACAGGTCGCGAGGTCTGTCAAATGGAACTGGGGGTGCTGATCCGATTTCTCGGCAAACGCTCTGGCCCAGTCGTGGTCGACTATTTGAGCGAGTCGGCCTATTCAGCAATCACCCGACGCGAATTGCGGGCCCCGAGCATCGATAAGCTGCACACGGCTCAGGCTCGCTCCAGAGAGAAGGAGAGGCTGGGGATTCGGAGATGAGAGACGGGTTGGCCTCCACCCTCCGAACACATCAGCCTTCTCAATCGCCAAATCAGGCAACAGAGCCAACGGTAAGCCCGGTCGCCCTGCCCGTCAAACCTTCCTCCCTACCGCCGCGCCCTCGCAGACCGCCTCACCGGTTGCGCATGTGAACAACGCTGCGCAGTTCTATCGTTTCAGGTGCCTGCTTGCCGTAGCGCTGCCTCTCTACTCTCCAGGTGAGCGCAACCAGCTCGTCGACGGTCACCTGAATCTGCCAGGCCGCCACATCCCGGATGACAACCCGGCCGCCGGCATAGTAGCTAGCCAGTGGCGTCTGCGCCCCGAAGGCCTCGATCGGAGTGGCTCCGTTCTCCTGAGGAGTGCCCACCACCGGGACCTCTCTCCAGAGGATGGCTCTCTGAGGCGGATCGTAGTAGACCACGATGTATTTCTGCCAGCGGGGCCTCACCAGTGCGGGCTCAATGACGAACGAGCGCGTGCCGTAGTCCATTGCGGAGAGGAAGGCCAGGCCATTTGCGTCCACGCTCAGACTGTCAAACGTGCTGCGCTCGAGCTCACGGTCCAACCGGGACTTGACGACCTGAAGTCCTTGAAGCAGCGTGGTCTCGGCCTCGCCCTTCCTCCAGGCGCTGGCACCCATTCGGTATATCTCGAAAAGCGCCACGAAGAGGAGGCCCAGGATGAAGATAGCGACCATCAGCTCAGCAATGGTGGTTCCTGAGCGCGCCCTCATCTGTGCATCCAGGTGCCGAATTGAATCGGTCGACCGGTGACCATCCCATTGCTGTCAGCTGCATACACGTCGACCTGCACCGAGACCACGTCCGGAGTCACCGCTGCGGCTCTCACGACCAGCACGAAATCGCGCTGATTCATCGTGGCGACGGGGTAGGGTGGTGGCGGAAAGCCGGTCGTGGCGTCCGGCGGGGTGGGCACGTCCCCCAGGTAAGTGCCAGGAGCGACCATGGCGTGGCCGCGTTTGCGCACGACCTCCATGAACTCTCGGCCGACCTCGGTGGCCAGCGCCACCTTGAGCGATCTGGCGGAAAGCTTGAGGCCGGATACGAAGACCTGAATCAGGGCCAGCACGGCCACGGCCAGAATGCCGATGGCCAGGATGACCTCCATCAAAGACAGCGCCCGGCTACGCGTCAACGCCCCATCCACAGTGAGGTTGTCCAACCACCGGTTCCACTGGTCGCGCTCGAAGAGAAAAAGTCTTTGACGTAGGTCAGCCGCGAGCCATCTCCCAGATAGACGTCGCCCGGATTGAGCGTCTGGCTGCCCACGACCTGACTGGACTGACTGCCGTTGGAGCGCGCGACCAGGGCCCCTCGCACGGTTACCTCGTTGTCGGAGTAAACGAATCCGTGCGTGTAGACGAGGCCCTGGAACTGCGAGGAACCGATGCGGTTGTAATCGATGTTGTCCACGAAGGCGACGAGCTTGGGGAGATAAGGGGTAGCGGTGATGATGTCTCCGTCAAAGATCTCGTCGTAGACCCCGGCCACAACTTGATCGCTGTCCAGGGCGGCCAGCTCTCCGGAGCCGAAGTTATAGAAGACGACATCGTTGAGGTAATTAAAGCGCTGGAGCAGAAAGTCCCTCGAGGGCGAGGGAGGCTCCGCGTTCAGGAGGCCCACCATTGTCGCCAGCTGGTTGGCCTGGTGTCCGGCCCTCGGAGTGGCCCCGGCCCCAAGTTCCCCGCGCATCTGCTCGAGCAGGTTGCCCGATCCGAAATCACCCGGTGTGGGGCTCGACATCTTGGCGCTGAGGTCGGCCATCGAAGTCTTGATACCGTCCAAAGTCGTCTGTATGGCTGGGTTCGAGGCGGCCAGCGCGTTCAGATACTGCGTGCCGTCAAAGCCAGTCAGGAAGACGCTCCCGTTCGAGAACAGGGCAGTCTGGTCCGGGTTGGCAGCGGTTACACTGGAGTCGCCTTTGAAGTGGGTCTCCCCCTGCACGTAGACCGAGCCTTTGCCCCCGATCGAGCCGTTGACGTGCAAGTCCCCGGCTACATAGAGGTTGGCATCGGCCAGCTGTAAGTCCCCGTTCAAGGTGGCTCCCGCCGGCAGATAGTAGTCGCCAGACGCCAGCGTCATCGGTCCACTGGCTGGCACACTCGGCTGGGTGGCGCCGGACTTGGCCGAGATCTGACCCACGATGTCGACTGGCGGTATGGCCTGACTGGCGGCTCCGACCTGCGTGCCGCCGGCGGGGACGCAGGTCGCCAGGTCGATTGCCGAGCTGTTCGTGCCTACCGTGGAAACCTTGCCGGTTATCGTTGCGGCCCCGCCACTCGGGGTCCAGGTGATCAGGCCGGGGCTGCCGCCACCCTGGTTCGAGTGGATGTCTCCGGCCACCGGCGTGGAGTCAGTGAGCGAAGTGACCCCATCCACGCTTACGTTCCCGAAGAGCTTAATCTTCCCCGTGGTGACCAGGGGGGCCTCGAGGTTCGCCAAGCCGCCCCCTTGCTCCAGGATGACTTCCAGTTGACGCTCGTGCCCGCTGACCTGAGCGCTTACTACGAGCAGGATCCCTCCGGGCGGGACCGAGGAGTTGCCCCGGTAACTGTTGGGGTGAGCGCCGTCGCTGTTGTTCACCGAGTCGTTCTGGGTGAACGGTCCCGCCGGGTTCGTGTTGAACGTGACGGAGTAGGTGCCGGGCAGACCGGGGAGGGACTTGTTCGCAACGCCGGCCGTCCAGGCCGGGTCGGCGTCGAGCATCGACATGACATCCGCCACGCCGGCCTCGGCCAGAAACAACGCCTGAGTCCGGCAATACTCGACCTGGCTTGTGAACAGGCTCCCGCGCACTGCAAGGAACAAGGCGATGACCATGATGAGAAGAATTGGGACGAAAAGGAGGACGGTCGTTAGAGCGATCCCCGGATTTTCTCGACGTCTCGTTTTCATACCCACCTCAAGAATCATTGGTGACCTACCCAAGTTACTTATTGGATGGTACCAAAGGAAACCCATGGCGGCAAGAAGGATGGGCAAGTCTTTGCCCTGATCGCCACCAGCCTGACCGAGTTGCTGGTCGGCCATCCTCGCGCGGTCTAGCTCAGGACGCTGGAAGGCATACTGGCGCGGGGTGTAGGAAGCGCTCCAATCGGTGCGAGCGCATCTTGCCCTCGACCTGAAGCTCCAGACCTCCGACTGTCGACTCGGCGAAGCTTGCGCGCGAAGGAGAAGCGAACTCGTCGCGGAACCGGGCCGGGTGCGCAGAACCCGGCCTCGCCCGCACTGGTTGAGCCAGAAAGCCTTCACTTTGCTGGAGGTTCTGATCGCGCTGGGCCTGGCCGCGCTGGTGCTGGGGGTACTGCTACGCTCGGTGGCCCTGGAGTTGTCGGGGGTGGCCCGCTTGACCCCCCGCTTCCAGAACCTCTTGCTGGCATCTTACGAGTTGGAAGCGGCCCTGGGAGAGCGGACCCCCGGCGAGGAGACCCGAGACTTTTACCCCTATCCGCGTGAGCCGGGCGACGGAGACCCCTGGAAGGTGCAGATCCGCTCGGAGGTGACCACCGCCGATCCGCGCCTGGAAGCGGTCTTGTTAGTGTTGACTCCAACCAACGCAATGCCAGTTACGGTTTCGGCCTACCGCCTGCGCGCTCGCAGGCAGGACGAGCCTCCGGCCGGAGGTCCTTCGCCCTCTCCTCGGCCAGGAGCCAGTCCCAGGCCGGGCTCAAGCCCGCGACCCGGCAGCACCCCACCAGGCGGAACGGGTGGCTTTGGCACGGCCGGCGGGGGGGGCATGTCGGGCGGAACGACCAGCGGTGCGTCCACCGGTGGCGCCAGCACGGGCGCCGGAAGCTTCGGTCCATGAGTCCCGCCCGAGCGCGCACTTTCAACGGCGTCACGCTGATCGAAGTCCTGGTCGCCCTCGGACTGGTCTCTCTGCTTTACCTGCTGGTCGGCTACAGCACCGTGCAGCTCAGTCGGGCCAGTCGCTTTGGAACGGCCGCTTGCCTGACCCGGCAAGAGCGCCTGCGCACCATCGAGCTGTTGCGCTGGCAACTCCGCTGCCTTTTCGTGCCTAACGAAGGCTCCTGTCTCAAGGGTGGGCGCCTGCCGGGCGAGGCCGAGGAGGCCGTGAGCCTGATCACGAGCGCCGGTCAGGACAACAAGGGAATGGTGGAGGGCACCTACCGGGTCCTGGAGGATGAGCAGGGCAAGCGCTACCTCGCCTACCGCGAGTTCCGCACCCGCGATTTGCGAGGCTTACGACCCTGGACCGAGCAGGAGGAAGCTCGTTTCAAGCCGCTGGATAAGGGCGTGAAAGAAATGCGGCTCGATTACTCGCCCGACGGTCGAATTTTCCAGCGCGAGTGGGACGCGCCAGAGCCTCCGAAAGCGGTACGGGTGCTCTTGACCTACCACGACGAGTCCACCTTCACCACCACCGTAGTTCCGGGGCTGGGGAGCGGCCGATGGTGATCCTCATGGTGCTGATCATCTTGATGGTGGCTATCACCCTGGCCACCGTCCTGGGCGATGCCTGGATCTCCACTTCGGCTCTCTATCGCCATGCCGAGTTGCGCGAGCGCAACTACCTGGCGGCCCGCTCGGTAGTGGAGATGGCCATGGAGCTGTTGCGCGCCGACGACAACGACTACGACGGCTTCGGGGACTTCTGGGCCCTGGGCAAGCAGACGCTACCCTTCGATGGGCGCGAGTTCACCCTGGAGATCACCGACGAGGACCGGCGCTTCCCCCTCAATCAGCTGGCCTCCGCCTCGGAGGAGGACAACCGCAAATTGCGCTCGGCCCTGGTGCGTTTTCTGGAGCGAGCCGGGGCTCCGCCCCAACTGGCCCTGGACTCTCTTCAAGACTGGATGGACCCGGATACCCTCCGCCGGCCCCAGGGAGCCGAGCAGGGTGACTATGGTGAGGCTCTGGTCAAGAACGCCCGTCTGGACTCGCTGGCCGAGCTGCAATATTTGCGAGGCTGGGAGAACCCGCCCAATCTGCCGCCCCCGCGCGGTTACCAGAAGGACCCGCTGGCCTCGATTGGAGGCGGGGGTCAGTTGGAGATCGAGGAATTCCGCAGCAAGCTGAGTGTGCCTTCGCCTTCGGCCTCCCCCTCGCTGGCGCCCCAGGCCAATACCAGCCAGTGGTCAGACTGGATGAGCGTCTGGTCGGGCGGCCGGGTCAATGCCAACACCGCTCCCGGGGAGGTTTTATTGGCCCTGGACGACAGCATGAACGAGGCCATCGTGCAGGAAATCTTGAGCCAGAGAGAGCAAAGCCCGCTCAAATCCGAGCAGGATCTGCGCAATATCGCGGGCATGAACGCCGACCTGGCCTTCCGCGTGGGCAGCCTGGTAGGTTTCAAGAGCTCGTTCTTCCGCATTCGCGTGGCCATCGACCAGATGCCAGGCCGAATGCAACTCGACGTCGTGGTGCGACGCGAGGGAGGTTCGCTCAAAGTGGTCGAATGGACTCGTCTGTAGTCATGCTCCGCAACACCGGTCTGGACGTTGGAACCACCGGGACCCGACAGGTCTCGGTGGGTTTGCTTTGGGGCGCCGCTCGAGGGGAGGAGGGCGACCCGCCGGCCCGGGCCAACGCCTCGGTTCCGTCCGATCTGTGCACCTTCAGGCGGCTCTCGGTGCCTCCTGCGGGCCGTGAAGTACGCCGGCGAGTGCTGCGCGAAGAGCTCTCCTTCTCTCTGCCCTTTCCGCTCGAAGAGGCGGCCTGGGATTGGACCGAGCAGGGCGGGCAGGCCTGGGTGGTGGTGGCGCCCCTCGACCGGCTTGAGCGGTTGCGCCGGGACGTGGGCGAACAGGCCAGCCTGGACGCCGAGCCGCTCACCTACCTTCGGGCTGCCCTGGCGGCCGGGGTGCAGAGCGCTCTGGTGATCGACCTGGGCGCTTCCCGCACAACCTTCTGTGGCATTCAAGACGGGCAGCTCGAGTGGGTGCGGGTCTTGATGCGCGGCGGCATCAGCCTGACCGCCCTTTTGGCCAGTAAGCGCAATCTGACCCACACCGACGCGGAAAGACAGAAGCGCGAGCGCGGTCTGGAGCTGGCCGAGTGCCGCCAGATGGTGGACGAGCTGCTGGAGGAGGCTTTCCTCCCCACGCCCTTGCCTTACGAGCACGTTCTGCTGTGCGGCGGCGGCGCCGCCATGCCGGGGCTGAGCTCGCTGCTCAAAGCCAAGCTGGGGGTAGAGCCCCAGCTCTTTCCCCTGCCCGATTCCCTGTCGCCCTACGAGCACGTTCCCGCCTATGGGGCCGCTCTCGCGTCCCGCCCCAACCAGCCCCGGGTGCGTCTGCAAGAGCCTCGGGTCAGCGCCCGCTCTGGCCCTGTCACGCTGGGCCGCGCCTGGATCGCCGCCTGCGTCCTGCTGGCGTTGCTGGTGGCCGACCTGGAAACCCGCCACCGCCTGTTGCTCGGACAACGCACGCAGGCCCGCCAGGCTTTTGCCGCCACGATGCGGGGGCTGGGGACCAATCCCAAAGAGCATCCCGAGCAGCAGATCACCGCGCTTCAGGCCCGGCTCACCACCGCGCGCAAGGACCGGCAACTCTCCCCCGAGGCCCTGGCCGAGGTGGTGGCCTCTCTCAAGGAGCCGCTTGGCTCGCAGGCTCTGCTGCGCCGAATCCAGCTTGACTCGGGCAAGTTCCAGCTCGAGGGCCAGGCCGACTCCATCCAGGCCGCCGACGAGGTGCGCCAGAACCTCTCCAAGGTGTTCGAGGCGGTGGAGATGCCCCGCACCGAGAACCTCTCCAGTGGCAAGGTGCGCTTTATGATCGAGGGGAAGGTGCGCGAGTGAGACAACGCCTGCCCCTCATTCTCACGGCCTCAATCCTTCTGCTGGGCCTGGTGTATGGCATCGTCCGGGGTCAGGCCAACGCCCGCCTGGCGCTCGAGCTTGAGACCCTGGACCTGGCTCGGCAGAGGGCCGAGACGCTGGTGTCGGGCATCGACCCCGCGCTGCTCAAGACGCGCCCGGCCCCTACCCCGGACCTGCCCGGCTGGTTGGCCGCCAACCCGCTCAAGAGGTTCCAGGAGAAGGTGGAGAACAACCAGCCCACCAAGACCGGAATCACCATTCGGCTGCGGCGCATGAGCCCGATCGAAGTCTCGGAGCTTTTCTCCCAATTCACTCAGGTGGCTCTGCGCATTCCCCACTTGATCCTGTCTGATCCGGACGGAGACGGGAGCTGGACCGTCAACCTGGTGCTCGAGGTGGGCGGCCGCCCGTGAGCGCCTTCTGGAAGGTCGTGGTGGGGTTGGGCCTGTTCGTGCTCTTTCTGGTGTGGCGCTTCCCTTACGAGGCGGCGGTCAAGCGTTCGCTCTATCAAATCAGCCAGGCCACCGGGGCCCAGATCGCCTGGGACGGCGAGGACGCCGGTCCGCTCGGGGTGGAGCTTCGCAATGTACGGGTGCGCATGCCCGGCAACAGCCGCGTGGAGCTGACCCGGGCCACCCTGCGCCCCACCTTCGGAGGCCTTTCGGCCACCGTGCACCAGCCCGAGGGTAGCGCCAACCTCACCCTTGACCGTTCGCGAACGCTCTGGATCACCGCCAGGTCGCTCAAGGTATCCACCGGCAACGCCGACCTGGGCGAGGCCCTGGTGACGGTGAAGAATTTTACCTACTCCCTGGCCACCTTGGAGGGGAAAGGGGACATCGGGATGGTGCTGCCCAGGCTGAACGTGCCGCTGCCCATCCCGCTCGGTGGAGTCGAGCTGGGGGCTCCGGTGCAGATCCGTCCCTCCAGGCCCGGCCCGGGCACCGAGATCCTGGCCGAGGTGCGCCTCTCGGGAGAAAATTTTACCGGCGCGGGCAGCGTGGAGATTCGCTCGGCGCCCGATCAGCCCTCCCCTTTGCTGGCCGGGGTACTTGACATGCAGGCCGGAAATATTAAAGGATCGGTGCGCCTGGGAGGGACCTGGGCCAAGCCGACATGGAATCTCAGCCCCGCATCAAAATAGCGCTCTTACTGGTCATGGTGGGTTTTTTGCTCAGCCTGATGGGCGGCGCTTATGCCCAGCCGCCGCAACCGCCCAAACCGAAAGGGCCGCTGATCTCTCCCGAAATGGCCGATCAGCTCCGCAGCGGTCGGTTGCTCATGAACTACGAGAGCCTCGACATCAAGGACATGGCCAAGATCATGTCGGTGCTCACGGGGCGCAACATCGTGGTGGACGATCGCGTGCAGGGCAAGGTGACGGTGCTCTCCTCGCGGGAGGTGACCCCGGATGAGGCCTGGGACATCTTCAAGACCTCCCTGATCCGCTACGGTTTTACAGTGCGCGACCGGGGCAACTACGTGCAGGTTCTTCCCCTGGCCGAGGGCCGCCGCGAGGCCCCCCTGATCACCAACCCGGGCTCCACGGTGACCAGCAGGCAAGAGCCGGTGTTGGCCCTCTTGATCCTCAAGCAAGCCAACCCGGACACGCTGCAGAACGTGGTGCGGCCACTTCTGACCGAGACAGGCTTCATGTCAGCCTACGTGCCGGGAAAGGCCCTGGTGCTCGCTGACCGGGCCGACGTGGTCTCCCGTATTGCCCAACTGGCCAGGCACATGGACACGGTCTCGCCCAAGTCTCACCAGTCCATTCTCTTCCCCCGCTACGCCGAGGCCGAGAAGCTGGTGCCCGTGCTGCAGCAGCTCTACGTCAAGTCGAGCACGGACACGGTCATCCAGGCCTTCCCGCCGGCCAACGCGGTCCTGATCCAGGGCCCGGCCGACCAGATCCAGCAGATCAAGAAGCTGATGACCCGCCTCGATATTCCCACGGCTGCTCCCGATGTCATCGAGAAGCCGCGTTTCTTCGTTTACTCCCTGCAGAACGCCAAGGCCGAGGATGTGGCCAAGATCCTCTCGGAGATGCTGCAGGAGCGCAAGACCCAGAGCGATCTGGAGAACAAGCAGAACGCCAACGCTCCGCCGGGAGCCACCGCTCCTTCGGCCGTGCCCAGTCCCGGGGCTCCGGGGCAGCCCGACGTCAATCAGCCCTACCCGAGCTATTCGGTCAACGCCACGGGCAAAGACGAGCCCGTGCGCTCGCGCACCTTTGTGAGCGCCAAGGTGGCCGCTGACGCCGAAACCAACTCTCTTGTGCTCTTCGTCTCGCCTTCCGAGTATGACGATCTGGTCCCCGTCATCAGCCGCCTGGACCTTGCTCGCAAGCAGGTACTGGTGACCTGCGTGGTAGCCGAGGTCTCACTGGGTCGCATTCTCACCCAGAAGTCAAACTTCCAGGTGATCACTCCGGGCGGGGTTCTGTCGGCTTTCCAGGGTGGCGTCACCGAGGAAGGGCTGTTGAGCTTCCTGGCCTCGGGCAACTTCCTGGTGGGCGCGGTGGCCTCGGGTACCCGCACCATCAATATCGGCGGCCGCGACGTCGAGGTGCCGGAAGCCTTCGGCCTGATCTCGGCGCTGCGTGAGAACTCCGACTTCAACCTCATCTCAGCCCCGCGCGTGCTGACCGAAGACCACAAAGAGGCCGAGATCAACGTGGGTCAGGTGGTGCCTTTCGCCACCGGGGCACGCTTTGATACCTTCGGTCAACCGCTGGTCACCTACGACTACCGCGAGGTTGGGATCCAGCTCAAGGTCACCCCCAACATCTCCCAGTCCACCCGGGTGCGCCTGGAGATCAAGCAGAAGATTCAGGAAGTCACCGACTTCTTGCAGCAGAACCTGGGCGGGTTCGGCTATGTGGTGCCCATCATCTCGAATCGTAACGTGAACACCACACTCACGTTGGGCGACGGCGAGACCGTCATGATCGGTGGCCTCATCTCCAAGAAGACCGTGGAGACGATGAAAAAAGTGCCCCTGCTGGGCGACATCCCGCTCATCGGGGCGGTGTTCCGCGACATGCGCAAGGAAGAGGACAAGACCACCCTCTTCATCTCCATCACTCCTCATATCGTCGACTCCACCAAAGGCCTGGACGACGTCGATCGGCCCTACCAGAAGTTCCTGCGCGGCAACCAGGAGCCCGGCGAGCAGCAGACCGAGCCCCAGCCCACCCTCAAGCCCGACCCCTACGATCCGTATGTGACCCCCGAGACCCAGCCGGGCGCGAGCCGAGGCACTGGGATCTCGCTGGGCGACTTCCGCTTCGACTCGCCCCTGCAACTCGGGGGCGTAGGCCTTCCGGTGGTCTCGGTGCTGAACTCGCGCGGGGCGGATACTACCGTGACCCTGGTGGGCTACCTGATCACCCCCGACGGCCGCCAGGTGCGCCTGGAAGAGCAAAAGCTCGAGCTGCCCTCGGGCCAGGAGGCGGACATATCCTTGCCGGCCGTGCGCTTCCCCGAGAAAGCCGGGGTCTATGAGTTCGACGTGCGCGCCTACGTGGGCGATGAGCTGGTCGCGCGCCTCCCAGTGCCGCGCCAGCTTCGGCTGGAGCAAAAAGCACCTTGATCAAGAGCGAGATCCCGCTCGACTTCTGGCAGCGCCATCGCATCCTTCCCATCGAGGACGCGCTCGATCGGGTCACCGTCGGAATCCACCAGGGCACGCCCCGCGATCTGCTCGAGGACATCCGCCTGGCCCTGCGTAAAGATGTGCGGGCCGTGGTGATGAGCCTGGACGAGATCGAGGATGGCCTGCGCCGGATGCTCGTCGAGGATACCCGCTCACGCTCCGGCGGCGAGGACGGCACGCCTAATATCGAGGTGCCCACATCACAAGACCTCCTCACCGAAGCTGCCGGAGCTCCCGTGGTGCGGCTGATCAACGCGATCTTCCTGGAGGCCATGCAGAACGGCGCCTCCGACATTCACGTCGAGCCCTACGAAGAAGAGTCGCTGGTGCGTATGCGCGTGGACGGCGTGCTGCACGAGATCCACCGCGTACCCCGCTCGCGCCACGCCCAGATGGCGGCCCGCCTCAAGGTGATGGCCCGGCTCGATCTGGCCGAGACCCGGCGACCCCAGGACGGTCGTCTGCACGTGCACTCGGGCGAGCGCCATATCGACGTGCGCGTCTCCTGCGTGCCCACCCTGCACGGCGAGCGGGTGGTGCTGCGACTGCTGGAAAAGGACATCCGGCTGTTCTCGATGGATCAGCTCGGCTTTACGCCCACCGAGCAGAAGACCATCAGCGACATCCTGAGCCACCCTTACGGCCTGGTGCTGGTGACCGGGCCCACCGGCTCGGGCAAGACGACCACCCTGTATGCCTTCCTGCAGACCCTGCGCTCGCCCCACTGCAACATCATCACCATCGAAGACCCGGTTGAGTACCAGGTGGCCGGGGTGGGCCAGATCCAGGTCAACGAGAAAATCGGGGTGACCTTTGCGGCGGGCCTGCGCTCGGTGCTGCGCCAGGACCCCGACATCCTGATGGTGGGTGAGATTCGCGACCCCGAGACGGCCGAGATCGCCATTCACGCCGCCCTGACCGGCCACATGGTGCTGTCAACCCTGCACACCAACGATGCCCCCACGGCCGCCTCCCGATTGCTCGATCTGGGCGTCCCGCCGTATCTTCTGTCCAGCTCTCTGCTCGGAGTGATGGCCCAGCGTCTGGTGCGGCGCCTCTGCCCACAATGCAAAAAGCCCTACAAGCCCGAGCCCACCGAGCTGCGCCAGTTGGGCTTCTCCAGCATGCCTGACAATCCGCAGTTCCACCGCCCCGGAGGCTGCGCCGCCTGTCTCAACACCGGCTACAAGGGCCGCATGGGCGTGTTCGAGCTGATGGTGGTCGACTCCGACCTGGCGAGCCGCATCGCCCGCTCGGAAGATGCCCGGGCTCTGCGCCGGGCCGCCCAGGAGCGGGGCATGCGCTCGCTGGTCGAGGATGCCGGGATCAAGGTTTCGCGGGGGCTGACCTCGAGCGAGGAAGCCCTGCGCGTCTCGCGGATGTAGCGAGGATGCCACTCTACCACTACCAGGCCACCGACCCGGCCGGGCGCGCCCTGCGCGGCCTGGTGGACGCCGGCTCACGGGCGGGAGCCTACGAGAAGCTGCGCGGACGCGGGCTCTTCCCCACCCAGGTGCAAGAAGACGTGGGCGCGGCCCGGGCTCGCTCCACCGGGGCCAAGGCCGACGAGGCGCTGGCCTATGGCATTCTGCAGCTGGCTGCCCTGCTGCGCTCGAGCATCCCCATGGATGAGGCCCTGGACTCGCTTTCTCACAACGCTGAGAGCGTCAAGCTCGGGCGCGCCTTTGCCCGCGTGCGGGTGCGCCTGCGCGAGGGCGAGACGCTGGCCGGCTCGATGGCCGAAGAGGGGATCTTTCCGCCCATGCTGGTGCGCATGGTGCAGGCCGGCGAGGAGGCCGGCAAGCCGGCCGAGATCCTCGAGCGTTACGCCGAGTTCCTGGCGCGCGACCTGGAGCACCAGCGGGCCCTGGTGAGCGCGCTCACCTACCCGATCATGCTGGTGGTGCTCTCCAGCCTGCTGTTCTTCGGTTTGCTGGCCTTCCTGACGCCGGTGCTCAACGAGATGTATGGCGCCATCGAGGCACCCCTGCCGCCCATCACCCGCTTGGTGGTGACGGTGGGCGGCTTGCTGCGCTCTTACGGGCCCCTGGTGGTCGTCGGGGTAGGCTTGCTGATCTACCTGGTGCGACGGCTCACCCCTCCCGTGACCATGGACCACCTGCGGCTGCGTTTGCCCCTGCTGGGCCCTCTGGAGCGGTGCGGGCTGATGTCGCGCTGGGCCCGGACGCTGGGCATGCTGCACGGGGCGGGCGTGCCGCTGCTGAGGGCACTGTCGATGAGCCGTGAGGTGGTGGCCAACCTGGCCATGGATCTGGAGCTGCGCCACGCCGAGACGGCCGTCGAGCGAGGCGAGAGCATCGCCGACGCGATTTCGCGCAGCTACCTGGTGCCACCGCTCCTGCAACAGTTCCTCAAGACCGGGGTGCGCTCGGGCGAGCTCGAGCCCATGCTCAAGTCGGCCGCCAGCTTCTACGACCGCGAGCTGGAGCGGCGTCGAGCGCTGATGGTGCGCTATCTCGAGCCGGGCCTTATCCTGGTGATGGGCCTGCTGGTGGGCGGGCTGGTGCTGTCGGTGCTCATGCCCCTGGCCGACCTGGCCAGCCGGGTGATGTAAGGCCTGACGGCGAAGACAGCCCTGTGCGAGAACCAACCGAGCAGTGGCTGCGAGCAGCGGAGCGGGACCTGGCGTCTTGCCAGGCGCTCATGGAGAAGGCCATATGAGCACGCCGCGTTTCACTGTCAGCAGGCCTGTGAGAAGGCGCTGAAAGCCCTGTACGTCGAGCAAGGGGAGCATCCCCGAACCCATTCGGGAACGGAGCTGCTGGTCGGTCTGCGGGCCAGGGGTCTGGAGGTGAGCGAGGACCTGTTTGCCAGCGTTCGCCGCCTGGACCGCTCCTTTATCGACACTCGCTACCCCAATGGCGTGGGCACCGGCCCCGACCAGCTTTACGACCAGGCGCTTGCAAAGGAGTTGATGGATTGCTGCCGCCTCGTGATGGAATTCGTGAAGTCGAGCCTCAGCTGAGGCGCTACCTGCAGGCCCTGCAGCGGCGACTGCCGGTGGAATGCCTGGCGGTCTTTGGCTCGCGGGCTCGCGGCGACCATTGGGCCGACAGCGATATCGACATCCTGGTGGTTTCACCTGCCTTTCAGGGGCTGCCGCGCCTGCACAGGATCGGGCTTCTGCTGGAGGACTGGCGGGAGAGCCCCGCTCTGGAGCCGCTGGGCTATACCCCCGAGGAGCTGCTCAAGGCCGATCATCCGATTCTACTTGAGGCGCTGAGCGACGGGCGGGCACTCTTCGACCGGGGCATCTGGCTTCAGGGGCAGGAGCAACTCGCGGCGGTGCTGGCCTCCCAGGCCTGGGAGCGCATCCCCGGTGGCTGGAAAGAGCGCCTGCCAGGCTGAGGCCAGCCTTTTTTCAGGTCCTTCTGGTTGCATGGCTTCATGCAGATCTCTGCCCTGACGAGAGCAAGCGGCCAGCCGACCCGGCCGGCTCGGGCCCAGTCGGCTCGGCCGGAAGATCAGGTCTGCCTGTCGGCCGCCGAGCTCGGGGCCAATCCCGTCGCGCTACCCGCCACTGCCGGCCAGCTCGGTCCGCTCGGTCCGGTGGTGGAGCAAGAGATGCAGCGACTGCAGGGGACCTTTCTCGAGAAGAAGCGGTTCCGGCTCTGGGGCCCCACCCACAACCAGCTGACTCCCGCCCAGGCGGCTGATCGCCTGGAGCGAGGCAAGGCCGGCCGTCTGGCTGTCGACCTGGGCGACGGCCAGGCGCTGCCCCTGACCTCCAGGACCGACCTGGCCGCACTCGAGCATCTGCAGGGGCTGGACCACAGGCCGGCGCCCGAGACGGCCATCGCCCTCAAGCGTCTGACCGACGAGGGGTGCGCCTTCCAGGGACACTCTGCTTACGGCGCTTACCTGGCGACCGGGGCCGGCGGCCCTCTGGTCGTGCTCCAAGACGATGCCCCTTTGCTGCGGGCAACACCTGACGAGCTGGGCCTGGAGAGCCTCCACGATCGTCTGGCTGCCGCCTCGCGCCAGTGGCAGGGGGTGCTGGCTCGGCTCGAGCAGGACCCGGCCGGAGCCACCGCCACCGCCGTGCGCCATCTTTCGTCGGTCTATCCCGAGCGACGTGATGCCGTGGTGGCCGGCCTGCCCCCTTCTCCGGTTCGAGCCCTGGCCAGCCAGCTGCTCAAAGAGCTGACCGGCGACCAGACGGCTGAGCGGCTCGACCTGCTTTCCCCTCCCCTGGAAGGCAGCGACAGCTTGCAGCGAGCCGAAGTGCTGGGCTCCTTCGGATGGCAGGGCGATCTGCGCACGGCCGATCAGGCCTTGCGCTTTCAGACCAGCGAGGTGGGCTTTGCCGAGGCCAGCACTCGCCTGCAACATCTGGCTCGACTCGAGAACCCTGCACTGGTGGCCCAGTTCGCTCGCCACGACCCGGACCTGGCGATGCTGCAGTCGGCCCTGGAGGCCCGATTGCCTCACTCGAAGCCAGACGAGGCTTTACGCGCCGGCCCGCCCCATCAGGCCTTCCTCGAGTTGCACCGGCTGGCCGAGGCCCTGCACGAGCAGGGAGCCACCTGGCAGGGTTATACCCGGCCCATCTTTCGGGCCTATGCCCGCCTCCAGCCCCGGGGCGAGTCCCTGGAGCTCTTGCACCAGCTCATCGGGCACAAGATTCTCGGAGAGGAGGCGGCTCGCACCCTGAAGATCGTGCTGCAGGCTGTGGGCAATCTCTCGCTGGAGCAGCGCAAAGCAATTCTTCGAGAGCTGACCATGACCGGCCACGCGGTGCTCGACCAGAGCAACGTGCGCCTGGAGGCTTACGCTGCCTGGGCGGCCGAGGTCCAGGCCGGAGCCACCCCCGAGGAGGCGCTGGCCCGGGTGCGTGAGGTTGGTGACGCCCTGCAGCAGTCCAAGCAGACCTGGCATGGGTACGTCGGCCCGGTGCTGCGGGCTCAAGCTCGCCACGCCGCGGGAAGCGACCAGGCGCGAGCCTTCCTGTGCGAGATGGTGGGCGGGGGAGTGGTGGGCCCGACCGCCCTGGCCTCGCTGGGAAAAGTGATGGCGCCCTGCTCCGCGACCACCGTCGAGGAGCGCATGCAGGCCTATCGCGACGTGGCCATGACCGAGGGCCCCCTGGCCGGGTGCCGCGAGGTGGTCATCGAGGCCTGGCGGGTGGACGTGGAGGCGGGAACTTCGCCAGCTCGAGCCACCGAGCGCTTGCAGGCGGTCGGTGCCACGCTCGAGCAGCACAAGGTCACCTGGTACGGCTCTGTCAGTCCCGTGCTGGAGGCGCACGCTCGCCACCTGGCCGGCGGCAAAGACCCGGCTTTCCTCAGGGAGTTGATCGTGCAGGGCGTGGTGGGAGATGACCTTTTTGGAGTGCTGGATCAAGTGCTGCCCGACCTGGCCGGAACGACCCTGGAACAGCGCCAGCAGGCTTATCGCCAGCTGGCTGGCCGTGAGCCCTTGAGCCAGCCCGGAGCCCGCCAGGCCTGCATGGCTGCCTGGCGAGCCGAGATTCAGGCTGGCACGAGCCCCTCGGATGCGAGCTCACGGCTCGAGCGACTGGCTGACTCAATGAAGCAGGGCAAGGTAACCTGGAACGGCTACGTTTCAGCGGTTCTGGACAGCTATGCCGAGACCCTGGCCGGGGGACCCGAGCTGGACCCGGCCCGCGCCCTGGCCGGACGGCTGCTCGCAAGCGGGCAGGCGGGCACCGAGGTTGCGGTGGTTCTGGGCGCGGTCGTCGAGCCCGCGGCCAGGTTGACCCTGCCCGAGCGGGTGCAAGAGTTCGAGAGGCTGTGCCTTGTTCCCGAGCATCCCTTCAACCAGAACGGCGTGCGCGAGCCGGCCTTCCGGGCGCTGGCCAGCGCGCTCGAGGCCGGGGTGCCGCTGGAGGAGGCCCGCACACACCTGCTCGAGCTGGCCCGAGTGGCCTTGGAGAAGAAGATCACCTGGTCCGGCTACCTGGCCGGCATGCTGAACGCTTGCAGTGACGCCCTGACCACCCCGCTGGCGGCTCGGGTCGGCTACCGCCTTTTGCGTGAGGAGCTGGGCCACAGCAAGCAGCCAGAGCTGGAGGCTCTGCCTGTGAGAGTCGGGGAGACGATGGAGCAGTTGCAGGCTCTGGGGCTCTTGGAGGCTGAGCTGGAGGCACTGCTGGCCGGGGTGCGCCCGAACGGCCTCGATCAGGTGGTGGACACCGCTCGCCAGGCTGCCTCTCTGGCTCGCCGCCCGGAGAACGCCGCTGCGGTGACCGAGAGTGAGGGCCACGTGGTCTTTCAGGGGGTGCGGGTCGCCAAACGGGGCTCGCAGGACGAGGCCACCGGGCCGGAATGGGTTGAGGGAGCGTCGGCGCCGAGCCTCACCGCGTCCGAGCCGGTGACGGAGCAGATTCTGCCGACCCGTCCGGCCGACTCGCTCGACTTTGTCTATCGTGCCGGCCGCCTGGGCTCGCACTTCGACCGGAACAATTCCAGCGCCTCGCGCGCGGTGCACACGGCCGTGTTAGCCGTGGCCGGGGATGAGGAGGCGGCTCGATTGGCCTTCCGACTGGGCAGCCAGTTCGATCAGGGGAGCTCTTCCTCGAGCCGGGCCGCCTACTCGGTGGCCGCGGCCGTGGCGGGCGACCCGACGAAGGCCCGCCAGGCCTGGCGGCTGGGGGGCGAATTCAGTCAGGGGAACGGACACGCCTGCCGTTCTCTGTTCACGGTTGCGGCCGCCCTGGCGGGTGATCCGCGCCGGGCTCGCCAGGCCCACGCCGTAGGACGCTCGCTGGACGGCAACAACTCCTCCAAGACCCGGGGGCTCTTCACCATCGCCAGCGCCATCGCCGGAGACGAGAGCGCCGCCCGTCGCGCGGCTGCTCTGGGCAGCGCCTTCGACAACAATAACTCGACCCGCACGCGCTCCATTTTCACGATCGCGGCGGCCATCGCCGGCAGCGATGAGGCTGCTCTTGTCGCTCATGAGCTGGCCAGCGAGATGGACGGCAACAACTCGACTTCCTCACGGGCTATTTTGACGGTGGCCTGCGCCCTGGCCGGCACCGAGGAACGGGCCCGCCAGGCTTTCGAGCTGGCCAGCGAGCTGGATCGGAGCTCGGGCTCGAAATCACGGGCCATGTTCGCGGTGGCCGCTGCGGCCGCGCTCAACCCCGAGAAGGCGCGGCTGGCCCCGCCGATCAATTTTGACTACCTGTTCGAGGATTAGGGCATCGCCCGGTAAGCTCGCCCCGACCTTTGAGTCAAACCGCCGAGAGCGCCGAGAACGCGGAGCCCCCTTCTGAATGTAGTCTCCCCGAGTCTCCAGGTGCAAAGAGGGGGATGGATTTTCAGGACACGATCCTTGTTCTCAAACGTGAGCGCTCATGGTGCGCACGAAAGCCTGCCAGTTGGGCGGCGCCGCGCTTTCGGCAAAGGGCATGAGCTTCTTGTCGATGCGCGCTAACGAGCTGGTGGGAAGCTGTACCGACAGCCCGCAGGCCTCGTCGTAGCGCTGCACGGTGTGACGAGCGATGACGGCTTCGTCCACCTGCTCGCGCACCTTCACGGCCGCCTCCAGGATGGCGGCCGCTCGCGGTGAGGCGGCAGCCTGCGGGAACGAGGCGTCTGTATTCCTCTTGAAGGGCCCGAAACCGCTCTTGCTGGTGATCGACTTGCCCATGTAGACTCGTTGCAGGTTGCGACAGAAATGGCCCAGGTCGCCCAGGCCCAGCTTCTCGCCGGTGGAGCGGTGGGGCCAATCCTTGGGATAGAGCTGGGTCGCCTTCACGGCCGCGGTCAGGGCCTCGGAGTTGGAGCCGACCTCGGCCTGAAGCAGGGCCCCCAGCTCATCCAGAGCCTGCAGGACCCCGGGCAGCTTCTGGGTGTCCACCAGGGCCAGCGTCTCGGGCTGGGAGGGCCCACCCATGACCCGGGCTGACTCCACCATGGTCTTGCCCCACTTCTCGGGCGTGAAGGTCGTGCCCGCGGTACGGGCGGTGGTGCTCTTGAGCAGATCCCCCACGGCCCCGGCATTGATGGTCTCCTGGCTGACCAGCACGAAACGGGCCTTGCCTCCGATTCCGGCCACAGCCTCGAGATTGCCTTCCAGGCACGACTCGAGGAGCAGCACGTCGATGGGGCGACCGGCCTTTTGCACGGTCTCATCGACGACGGTCTGATATTCTTTGTAAGGCATTCCGGCCGTCTGGCGATAGCCCAGCCCGTGACCCATCATGTGCACGACCGTGACGTCTTCCTTGGGATACTTCTTCATCCCGTTGGCCAGAAAGTCGCTGATGGCGGGCAGGTCGCGCCTGGCCTCCAGGGGTTTTTCGGAAATCAGCCTGGAATCGAGCGCCGATGAGGTGTTGGCGGTGACCTCGTAGGTGCGAATGCCGCTCCAGGCTGGCTCTTGCATCTTTCTGCCCAGATGGGCCGAGTAGACGTGTCCGGCACCGCGCAGAAACAGGTGCGTGCCAAACTTGTGGATCACGCCGGCGCCGGCGGCAGCCAATCCCAGTCCTACCAGGGGGCTTCCCCCGATGAGGCTGACGCCTACGGCCACGGCCGCGCCGGCTCCCAGCAGCGCCCCCAGCTGAGCTACGCCTCGGGCCACTTTCGGCAAGAAAGGCATGACTTTGCGTTCGAGCATCATCTCGCCGGTGAAGTGGCCGCGCCCGATGGTGTGGGTATCTTCGATGCTGTTGAGGCTGTCCACCGCCATGGGCTCGATGACGGCCTCGGTAGCGTCCATCCAGGAAACCAGGTGGAGCCGGGTGGGGGGAGTGCGCTCGGGAATGTTCATCGTTGGTTTAGATTCGCACCTGAGGCTGAAAGAACCTCGAAAGGGCGCGCCCCGCAGGGGGCGAGGCGCGCCCGAAGCCTAGTTGTTGGAAATGTCGCTCTTGCGGTAGGCCTCCACGGCCAGGCGCTCGGCCTGCTCATGGAAGCGCCGATCGGAGAAGTAGGCAGCCTGGTAGTAGCGGTCCTCCTTGCCCTTGCGCGAGGGCATGGATAGGAACGGCTGTCCTTTGGGGTCCACAAAGATCCGGCACCACACGGATAGCGGTCCGACGGTCAACAGTACGGCCGCCAGACCCTTGCTCCCTTCCATCGGCTCGAAGGGGACGACCCTGGATACCTGGATCGGGATGTCGATTGTTTCTGGCATGGATTTGCCTCCTTTTGGAATGTGCGGGTCCGGACCCAATTCCAGCCTACGCCTCGAGTGTGAACGGGAGATGAGCAGCTGGTTGCGAGGCTGTTTCGAAACTGTTTCGAAATCTTTAACACGACAACGCAGGAAGGCGAGCGAGGTAGCCAAAATTCTAGGGAGGTATGCCAGATCTCGAGCGCCCCCTGCTGGCTCTAATGGGACACGTGCTGGATCAAGAAGATCCGGAGAAGCGTTCGCTTGAGACCGCCCAGCGCTGGTTCGAGAAGAGAGTGGGCCAGCCTGGCGCCAGTGATCGCGACGTGGCGCTGGCCCTGATCTGGCTTGCCGCCTGCCGGGTGCAACTCTACAACATGAAGGGCGCCAGCCACACCCTCGGGCATCTTCGGGCCCGCTTCCGGGGGCGGTTCCCCGACCTGGAGCATGTGGCCAGCTTTATGGAGGTGCGCATGCAGGCCGAGTTGCGCGACCTTCGGGGCGGGCCCAACATGCTCGACCGGATCCCCAAGCTCAATCTGCCCGACCAGCGCCTGGTGCACCGTCTGGAAGCTGTCCGGCTGCTGCTGCGAGGAGACTTCCTCTGCCTCATGGGTCAGATCAAGGTGGCCCATGACCTCTACTTGAAGTCGTTTGAAGCTCTGCGAGCCGGAGCGGCCCAGACCGAAGATCTGGTGATTACGGCCGAGCTCTACAATAGCCAGGGGATGGCCTACTTCCGCGAGGGCAAGGGCGAAGAAGCCCAGAAAGCCTACGCCAACGCCGAGACGGTCTGCAAGCACATCGGCTTCAAGCTGGCCGAGGCCCGCTGCTACCGGGGTCGGGGCGAAATGCACATGCACAAGAAGCAGCTCCAGGAATCGACCCAGGAGTTGCGTCAGGCCCTGGAGATTTACCAGCAGTGTGGGGCCCCCCACGGCATCTTGAGCACCGGCCTGTTGCTCGGCCAGGTTCACTACCGGCTGACCGATTATCGCCAGGCGTTGCTCTACTACGAGGAGGCCAAAGTACAGTGCGGCACCGGCAGCTTTGGCCGCGAGGAGAGTGAGGTTTGCGCCCGCATCGGCGAGATCTTGCTGGCCGAGGGGCAGTACGAGAAGGCGGCCGAGTTCTTCGAGCAGGGCCTGCAACTGGCCACCAACAACCAGGATCCGCGCGGTCGCGCCTACGGCCTGATGCACGTGGGCCGCATCCAGCGCCTGCTGGGCAACTACATGCGCTCGGAAGCCTGCCTGGAGGATGCCGGGCAACTCTTTCACAACGCCAACGACAAGGTGGGCCTTTGCCAGACTTTGCTGCAGCAGGTGCAGTGCTTCATCGAGCAGGGCAAGACCACCCAGTCTCGCTCCAGTCTCGAGCAGCTCAAAGAAACCTCCCAACGGCTGGGTCGGCCCTTCGAGATCGGGCTGGCCGAGATGTTCGAAGGAGTGGTCTTGCGCCACGAAGGCCAGGCAGACGCGGCTCGCCGTCAGCTGGAGAAGTCACTGGTCATGCTGGGGCAAGAGCCAGGTTTCTACACGGTCTGGTGTACCATGGAGCTGGCCCAGGCTTTTGAGGACGCGGGTAACCGCAACTCGGCCGTGAATCGCTTCAAGGAGGCCATCCAGTTCGGGCGCCAGTTGCGCCTGCCCGACCTCGAGAAGCGGGCCCTGGATATGCTGGCCCGGGTGGACCGCTCGGAATGGGCCAAGGCATTGCACGGGGCGGGTGGGGGCTCGGCCCCCGTCAAGCGGCGCAACGCCGGTCGCGTGTTCCTGTCGGTGCTCATGGTGGAGCTACGCAACCTCACCCAGTATGGCTCTTCCCACGAACCGGATGAGACGGCTGCCCTGGCCAACCGCTTCTTCGAGGGGATGGCCACCGCCATCGTCGAGCACAAGGGTATTCTCAGCAAGGTGATGGGTGAGCGGATGCTGGCCGTGTTCGGGCTCGACAGCCCCTGCGATCCGGGTCAGGCGCTGGCTTGCGCCAACGACTGCTTGAGCGAGTTCGCCAAGCTGGCCAAAGAAGACCCCTCGGCCGAGCTGGGCCTGGGGATGGCCATCGCATCCGGGGAGGCCCTCGAGGGAATGCTCGGTCCGCGCGATCGGCTTGAGTACACGGTGGTGGGTCGCCCCATCTCCCTGGTCCAGCGGTTGATCGGTCAGACCGACAATTTCGAGATCCTGGTTTGCAGCGACACCTTCCGCGCCATCGGGCACCAGGTCAGCCATCCCGTGGCCCGCGACGTGACCGCTCGTGCTAACGAGCAAAAGCTGGTGGCTTATCAGGTGGCCAGCGCCCGTCCCCCTGTCGGACCTGCCCGAAAGGGCTGAGCCCTTGCCAGGTCGGCCCTGATCGACTAAACTCCCAAAGTCCCCCACGAAGGAATCTTGACCTTCACAGTCAATATTGACAACAGAAGTCAAGATTACTTAAAATGCCCTCAAGCTTGAGAAGTGGAGGGGACCACGGCCTTGATGAAGCTGTCGACCAGAAGCAGCTATGGGCTCAGGGCGGCCATCGCCCTGGCTCATCGCTTCGATCAGCCGGCTCAGACCGTGGCCGTTCTGGCGGAAGAGAACGCCATCCCCCGCCGCTACCTCGAGCAGATCCTGAATCGGCTGCGGCGCAAGGGGTTAGTCGAGGCCAATCGGGGTCCCAAGGGCGGCTATCGGTTGGCGCAGCCACCGGCCCGCATCACGGTGGGAGACATCGTGCGCGCGGTCGAGGGCGAGCTCGAGCCGGTGCTGTGCAGCCAACCCGAGCATCGCTCGGTCGACTGCCGCACCGCTTCGCAGTGCCTCAGCCGAAGGCTGTGCCATCAACTTGAGAATACTCTGCTGACCGTGCTCGACGGCACCACGCTGGAAGACCTGGCGGGGCCCCATCCGATAGCGGTCAGCATTCGACTGGAGAGGTGACCTATGGCCGACGCGCCGTTGCTGCAGATTGAAGATCTGCATGTGGAAGTGGAGGGGAAGGAGATTCTTCGCGGGCTCAACCTGACCGTGAGGAAAGGCGAAGTTCACGCCCTGATGGGGCCCAACGGGTCGGGCAAGTCCACCCTGTCCAATACCATCATGGGCCACCCCAACTACGAGGTGACGAAGGGTCGCATTCTCTTTGAAGGAGAAGAGTTGGCCGAGCTGGAGGCAGACGAGAGAGCTAAGCTGGGCATTTTCCTGGCCTTCCAGTATCCCACCTCGATTCCCGGAGTGACCCTTGCCAACTTCCTGCAGGCCTCCTTGAAGGCCGTCCGGGGCGCCGAGAACGTCAAGCCGCTCGAGTTCCGCAAGGAGCTGCTGGGGCGCATGAAGGAGCTGGGCATCACTCAGGACTTTGCCAAGCGTTACGTCAACGAGGGCTTCTCAGGGGGTGAGAAAAAGCGCTGCGAGATCCTGCAGATGGCACTGCTCAATCCCAAGCTGGCCCTGCTTGACGAGACCGACTCGGGCCTGGACATCGATGCTCTGCGCATCGTTGCCGACGGGGTCAATCAGCTGATCAACCCCGAGATGGGCGTGCTGGTGATCACCCACTATCAGCGCCTGCTCAACCACATCAAGCCGCACTTCGTGCACGTTCTGGTCAACGGCAAGCTGGTCCAGAGCGGTGGTCCCGAGCTGGCCCTGACGCTGGAAGAGCGCGGCTACGACGAGCTGCTCCAAGCCCATGCCGTGCCGGCCGGCGCATAAGGAGGAGAAACCATGAGTTCCGACGCCGCCACCCTCCAGGAGATTGGCAACGACTACAAGTACGGCTTCCACGACGCCGAGGACTACGTCTTCAAGTCGGGCAAGGGCCTGGACCGCGAGCTGATCCTGGCGATGTCCAAGATGAAGAATGAGCCCCAGTGGATGCTCGACATCCGGCTGCACGCCCTGGAGGTTTATCGCTCCAAGCCGATGCCCGAGTGGGGAGGCGATCTGGGCGAGATCGACTTCGAGAACATTCACTACTACGTGCGCCCTTCCGAGAAGAGCGAGAAAAACTGGGATGACGTCCCGGAATACATCAAGAACACCTTCGACAAGCTGGGTATCCCCGAGGCCGAGCGCAAGTTCCTGGCCGGAGTCAGCGCCCAGTATGAGTCCGAGGTCGTCTACCACTCGATCCGCGAGGACCTAGAGAAGGAAGGCGTGATCTTTCTAGACATGGACTCGGCCCTGCGCGAGCATCCCGAGATCGTGCGCAAGTACTTTGGGACGGTCATCCCCACCGAGGACAACAAGTTTGCCGCTTTGAATACGGCCGTATGGAGCGGCGGCTCATTCATCCTGGTGCCCAAAGGGGTCCGGGTCGAGATTCCGCTGCAGGCCTACTTCCGCATCAACGCCCAGAACATGGGGCAGTTCGAGCGCACGCTCATCATCACCGAGCCGGGCTCATACGTACACTACATCGAGGGTTGCACGGCCCCGATCTACTCCAGCGACTCGCTGCATTCGGCGGTGGTGGAGCTGATCGCGATGGAAGGCTCCACCATTCGCTACACGACCATCCAGAACTGGTCCAACAACGTCTACAACCTGGTCACCAAGCGGGCCCAGGCCTTCAAGAACGCCACCGTCGAGTGGGTGGACGGCAACCTCGGGTCCAAACTGACCATGAAGTATCCGGCCGTCTATTTGATGGAGGAGGGCGCCCGCGGAGAGGTGCTGTCCATCGCTTACGCCGGCAAGGGCCAGCATCAGGACGCCGGGGCCAAGATGGTGCACGTGGCTCCCAATACGGCTTCCACGGTTCTGAGCAAGTCCATTTCCAAGGATGGCGGTCGTACCTCCTATCGCGGGCTGGTCAAGGTCTACCCCAACGCCCATGACATCAAGTGCAACGTTCGCTGCGACGCGCTCTTGCTCGATGAGGAGTCGCGCTCGGACACCTATCCCTACATGGAGATCGACAACAAGGACGTGCAGATCGGCCATGAGGCGACGGTCAGCAAGGTGGGCGACGAGCAGCTCTTCTACTTGATGAGCCGCGGCCTTTCCGAGAACGACGCCATCGCGATGATCGTCAACGGCTTCTTCGAGCCGTTCATCAAGGAGCTGCCGCTGGAATACGCGGTCGAGCTCAACCGGTTAATCCAGCTGGAAATGGAGGGCTCGATCGGCTGATGACTACCGCAGTACTCGAATCCATCGCTCTCAAGCCGGCTGACGACGCCTCACCTGAGCGCAAGAGAGCCTATCAAGAAGCCCTCGAGCTGCCCTTCCCCAGCTCCAAGGACGAGGCTTGGCGGCGTACTCCGCCCGAGAAGTTCCATCCGGGCCAGCTGACCTGGTCGGAGGTCGTCACCAGCTCCAGCTTGCTCGGCACCGCCGCCCTGCCCGAGGGCGTACTGCACAGCGACCTGAAGAGCGCACCGGTGCAGTCCGAGCTGGGCCAGCTGGCCCCCTGCAACGTCTTCACCAAGCTCAATGAAGCCTTCTGGTCCAACGGGGCCTTCATGCAACTGGGCAAGGAGCAGCTACTGAACAACCCGCTCCACTTCGAGCATCAGGTGCAGAAGGGCGGCGTGGCCTTTCCGCGCAGCCTGATCAAGGCCGGACGCTTCTCCCGGGGCATCGTGGTGGAGAGCTACAGCTCCTCGGACCAGGAGACGCTGGCCATCCCGGTCACTGAGGTCTTCCTGGAGGCGGGCGCCAAGCTCGATTGCGTGGTCTTCCACAACTGGGGCGCCAACACGCGCTACCTTCCCATCCTGCGCGCGCGCCTGGACAAGGACGCTCACCTGCGGGTGCTCTTCGTCGGCGTGGGCGGCCAGATGGGCAAGAACTTCATGGAGGGCGACCTCGACGGGGAGGGTTGCAAGTCCGAGATGCTGGGCCTGATCTTCGGTCAGGGCCGCCAGCACCTGGATACGGACGCCCTGCACTACCACAACGTGGCCCACACGACCTCGGACGTGCTCTTCCACGTGGCCCTCACGGGTCGGGCTCGATCAGTCTTCGCAGGCAACATCGCCGTGGCCCCCGGGGCCCAGAAAACCGATGCTTACCAGCGTAACCGCAACCTGCTGCTCTCCGACAAGGCTCGCGCTGACGCGATGCCCAAGCTTGAGATCAGTGCCAACGATGTACGCTGCACCCATGGCGCCACCTTCGCCACCTACGATCCCAACCAGCAATTTTACCTGCGCTCGCGTGGTCTCACCAAGACGCAGGCCGAGCACCTGCTGGTCACGGGCTTCTATCAGGAAGTCTACGGCCGGCTCGAGCACGAGGAACTGGTGGGCTGGCTCAATGAGCAGATGGAGAAGGTGTTGGCGCAGGCGCTGGGCTGATGGCCAGCTACCCGGCCGGCGCGGCCGATCTCGAGGACGGCCAGCTGAGGGTGGTCGATACTCCCCACGAGCAGCTGGTGATCTGCCGCGTGGAGGGCCGTTACTACGCGGTGGAGAATCGCTGCTCACACGACGACGGGCCGTTATCTGGAGGCTGGCTCCAGGGCTGCGAGATCGAGTGTCCCCGTCACGGCGCGCGCTTTGACGTGCGCACCGGCAAGCCGCTGTGCATGCCGGCCGTGGTGCCCATCTCCACCTATCCGGTGGAGGAGGTCCAGGGCCAGCTCAAGGTGGAGGTGGACTGACGTGAGCCTCGCGGTGGAGCTCTCCCGGCGCTCTGATTTTCCGCTGCTGGTGAACCAGCCCGAGCTGGTCTACCTCGACAGCGCCGCCACCGCGCTCAAGCCTAGCTCGGTGCTGGAAGCCGAGCGCTCCTACTACGAGGAGTGCTGCGCCAACATCCACCGGGGCCTCTATCGCATGTCCGAGGAGGCCGATCGGCGCTACGAGGCGGCTCGCCGCTCGGTAGCCCGCCTGATCGGGGCCAGCGACCCCGACTGCTTGATCTGGACCTCGGGAGCCACCGACGCGCTCAATCTGCTGGCCTACAGTTGGGGCGAGCAGAACATCCTGCCGGGGGATCCGATCGTCCTGACGGGCCTGGAGCACCACTCCAACCTGCTTCCCTGGCAGAATCTGGCCTCGCGCCAACAGGCCCAGCTGCGTTGGATCGAGCCGCGCGAGGACGGAACGCTCGACATTGGCAACCTTGACGAGCTGCTCGATGGCGCCCGGCTGGTGGCTTTTACCTGGGTTTCCAACGTGTTCGGCAGCATCAGCCCGGTGCAGGAGATCTGCCGCCGGGCCCGGGCCGCCGGCGCCACGGTGGTGGTGGACGCGGCCCAGGGAGTGCCCCATCTGCCCTGCTCGGTGGAGGAGCTGGGTTGCGACTTTCTGGTCTTCTCCGGTCACAAAATGCTTGGCCCTACGGGAACGGGCGTGTTGTGGGGTCGGCGCGAGTTGCTCGAGGCCATGCCCCCCTTCCGCTTCGGGGGCGATATGATCCTCGAGGTGTGGCGCGAGCGCTGCACCTTTAACGAGCTGCCCTTCAAGTTCGAGGCCGGAACACCCAACATCGCCGGAATTCTGGGGCTGGGAGCGGCGGCCGAGTACCTGCTGGAAGTGGGGATGGCCAACGTGCGGGCCCACGAGCTGGACCTGCTGGCCTACGCCCGCGAGCGCCTGGGCTCCCTGGAGGGCTTCCAGCTGCTGGGCCCGCCCCTCGAGCAGCACAGCGGAGCCATCAGTTTTGCCTATCGGGGCATCCACCCTCACGATCTGGCCACCTTGCTCGATCGCGAGAGCATCTGCATTCGCGCCGGTCATCACTGCTGCCAGCCGCTGATGCGCAAGATCGGCATGACCGGCACGGCCCGAGCCAGTCTCGCGCTCTACAGCTCCCGCGCCGACATCGACCGGCTGGCTGAGGCCCTGGAGAAGGCCTCCCAGGTGTTCAAGGGGGTGCTCTTTTGATCAGTGATGACCTCTATCGCGAGATCATCCTTGAGCACTACGCCCATCCTCGTTGCAAGGGCAAGCTCGAGTCGCCCACTTTTCGCCAGGAGGGGGTCAACCCGACCTGCGGCGACGCCGTCACGGTGGAGCTGGACGTGCAGGACGGTCGGGTGATCAAAGCGGCCTTCGAGGGCGTGGGCTGCTCGATCAGCCTGGCCTCGGCCTCCATGCTCACCTCGCTCATCGAGGGCAAGACCCTGGCCGAGGTACGCGAGTTGACCGATGCCTTCAAGAAGCGGATGCTGAACCGCAACGATACCGAGCCTTGCCCCGAAGAGCTGGGCGAGTTGGAAGCTTTGGATGGCGTGCGCCAGTACCCGGTGCGCGTGAAGTGCGCCTTACTGGCCTGGAATACCATGCTGGGGGCTCTGGAGGATGTGCGATGAGTGAGCAAGAGACCGAGATGGCGACCACCCCCACGGTGGTTCCGCTGGAAGATGGTGCCACCGTGGAGGGTTTGCCCCCCGCAGCCGAGATTCGGGAGGCCCTCAAGGAGGTGATCGACCCCGAGATTGGCATCAACATCGTTGACCTTGGACTGATCTACCAGATTTTGCCCAAGAGCGACAAGACGGTGGACGTCAACATGACGCTCACCAGCCCGGGTTGCCCCATGGGGCCCGAGATCACCAGCGCCGTCTGGATGACGGTCAAGCGCATGACCGGGGTCCAGGAGTGCGATGTCAAGCTGATCTGGAAGCCCCGCTGGGATCCCAACGTGCACGCCAGCGAGGAAGCCAAAGCCTACCTGGGCATCTGGTAAACGGAGGGCCTCCCCCGGCAGGCGCAGAACACGAGAGCTGTGGCACTGCAGCCAGGGGTGGTGGTAGGGGACCGCTATCTGGTCCTCCGACCCCTGCATTCAAGAGCGAGCGGTTCGACCTACCTGGCCGAAGACTGTCGGCTGGGCGGGTCGCAGTGCGTTTTGCGCGAGTGCGCCATGCCCGAGTTGCCCTCAACCGAGCTGATGGAGATCCTGGCCTGGTTCGAGGAAGAAAAAGAGCTCCTCACCCGGGTTCAGCACCCCAGCCTGGCGCGCCTGCGCGATTTCCACTTCCTCAACGGGCTGGCCTACATCGTGACGGACTTCGTGGAGGGCGTGACGCTGGAGCAAGAGCTGGCTGAGAGCGGGCAGCCGCTTCCGGCCGAGGAGCTGATCTACCAGATTCTCGACATTCTCGAGTTGCTCGACGAGATGCACGGTCTCGAGCCCCCGATCCTTCACGGTGACATCAAGCCGGCCAACCTGATCCGTGACGCGGCCACCGGCACGGTCAGGCTGGTGGGATACGGCCTGGCCCGTCCCGGGCCCCGCCTTCCGATGACGGCCCAGAAGGCCGGGGGCTACTCCCCCCTCGAGCTGACTCAGGGTCGGGCTGATGCCAGATCGGACCTCTATTCTCTGGGGGCCACACTGAGCCAGCTCCTATCGGGCGAGCCCCCCGTGCCGCTGGGAATTCCGCCCCTGCAGGACCTCAATCCCGAGGCCGAGGAAGAGCTGGCCCGGCTGATCGACCGGGCCTGTGCCTTCCTTCCGGAGAAACGCTTCCAGAGCGCTCGCGAGATGGGCGAGGCTTTGCAGTCGTGGCTCGAGCGTAAAGGGACCTTCCTGCCGACGGCCTTGACCATGGTGGAGCCGATCGAGCCGGCTGCCGTGGAGGCCATCAGCGAGCCTGTGCCGGAGACCGGGCCGGTCGAGCCCGTTCCCTGGGGCGGTCTTCCCCCGTTGGCTCCAGCCGCGCCCCTGCCGGTCGCACCGGTTCGGCCGTTCACCCCTTCGCCCCCGGCCGAGGGCCGATCCCCGGCTGAGGGTCAGCCCCGCTGGGTGCCCCGTCCTCGACCTCCGGTCTTCCCTCAGCGCACCGAGGGAATGCGTCACCAGGTGGTTCCGCCCCGGCCCTCCGCCGCCTCATTCCCCCGGCCTCGTCCCGTCCAGCCCGTGCCGGTCTCTAGCTCGGACGAGATCCCCGTGCCCATCGCTCTGAAGCAAGCCCCGCACGCCGCGCCCCCTCCGGTGGTGGTTCCCGAGGAGCCAGAGGAGGGATTGCTCGACGGTGTGCCTCTGCCCAACACCGAGGACGAGGGGGTACCCCCTCCTTCGCCCCGGCCTCCCGTCCGGCCCGAAGAAAGCCGATTGGCCGGCTCTCAGGCCGTGACGGCGGAGAAACGGCCGTTGCCCTCAGTTCCCGAGAAACCAGCTTCGGGGCAGCGGCCTGAGCCCGCGGGCTCGAAGAAGACTTCGTCCGAAACGCGCCCCGCGCCGTCGAAGGGGCCGCGCCCAACGGTATCCGCTCCGGCCCCGGTCCGCAAGGCTGCGGAGCGTGCGCCCGAGCCTGAGGAAGATGAGCCGGCGCCGAGGCCGCTGCGCCGCTTGTTTTTATTGATTATTCTGTTGCTGCTGGTGCTGGTGGCCGGTTATCAGGCCGGTCGCTACACGACCCACAGGGGGAATGAGCCCGCGGCCAGCGGCACTCCCGAGGCGCCATTGCCCTGAGCGCCAAGGTTACCTGTTCAGAATCTGAACGCGCGGTTCTTGAAGCGTCTCAGCAACTCGTTTTAGTCAAGCTCGATGCAGCGGCAGGCGAGAGCTTCGCCCACGAAGCGCCCCAGGCTCCAGCCCAGAAAGTCGAACCAGAAGGGTCCGGTCACCAGGCCAGCGGCGGTGCCCGCCATCACGGCTCCGGGAATGCCCACCAGAGGGTTGGCGTAACGAGCGCGGACCTGGTGGGCCACCCAGGCACCCGGACCAGGAACCAGCTGCTGGGCACCCTCGGCGCGACCCCAACCGAAAGCCGCGGCCACCGCGAACAACGGACCCAGAACCAGGCCCGCTACCAGACCGAGCAGGGCCAGGGTCAGTGCGGTGCCGCGCACGATGAGGAAGTAGGCCAGGCGGCGCATTCCGCGGGGGCGGACGGCGCGGGGGGCGGGGGCAAGG
>CAYYHB010000002.1:0-80170 GCA_964471395.1 uncultured Burkholderiales bacterium
AGCCCGGTGGGGCGCGCCGAGCCTGATGGCTCGCTGCACGGCAATCCCTACGCCTGGCAACCGGTCGGGCGGCGGGACAGCGGCGGGCTGGTGCACGACAGTCCGTACGGCTGGAACCCGGTAGGACGGGTGGACGGGGACGGCCTGGTCCACAACTCCGCCTATGGTTGGAGCCCGGTGGGACGGGTGGACGCCGACGGGCTGGTGCACAACTCGGCCTATGGCTACAGCCCCATCGGTCACGTGGAAGGGGAGGATTCCTCCCGGCGCGAGACGGTGGAGCTCTCAGGAGCAGCCCTGCTCGTCTTGCTGGGGTGAGTCCGTTCATTTTTTGATTACATTCCGGCAAGCAGCCGGCTACAAGTCGGCAAGGACCGGTTAACCTGTCCGGGGTACGATCTCCTCAGCAAGCAAATGAGGAGGAACCCCCCGATGATGCGAGTCGTCACCTTCACCACCCCCGAAGAGCACCCCATGCCCTGGCTCTTGTGCCGACGTCCCGAGCTGCTGTTGTTCTTGTTTCCCACTGTCCAGGTTGGGGACCTCACCTTTCGCCCCGATGCTTTGCTGCGCCTGAACGAAGGCGGACGCAACCGCTTCGTGGCCGTGATGGTCGAGGAGAGCGGGCGCCAGCTCGAGGGTCGGATTCCCCTCCCCTTGATAAAGCTGCGCTCGGTGCAGCTCCAGCCCTGCAACCTGTTCGGTCTGATCGCCCGCGTGCGCGAGCTGGTGGGCGCCGACGCCCCCCGCCCGGAGACGGGCTGGCTGGAGGAGGTCGGTTGATCGCGGCATCGAAATTTCACTCATGCGGAGTCTGTTGGTGGCACTGGCTCTTCTCGTTCTGGGCAGCTCTTGCCTGGGGTGCGCGGCCCTGCGGGTGTCCCGCTCGGTCAAGCCAGCAACCACCTTCGCCAAACCGGTCGTGGTGCACCAGGTGCGGCCACTCACCACCGTCCCGCGTCGTCAAATGCCGGGCACCTCGACCCTGCGCAAGGCCGCCAACCTGGGCACCAGCGTTCCTTCTGGTCCCCCCACCTTTTCCGACCAATCTGATCGTTCCGATCGCCAGAGGCGCTGAGGCGCCGCGCTTAGAGCGCTTCAAAAAATTGGCGCGGCGCCGTTCAACAGATTGTCTACAGTCCCGCGCGTTCTCATTCTGAACAGTCAGCGCGCGGGACTGTAGCCAGGGGAAAGGATCGCTTCAGGTTCATCCAATCTTGGGGCCAGTGACACTGGCTGTCGTCTGTCTTCGTTAGAGTGTGAGCATCCCTGCACGAGGAGGCACTCACGATGAGGAGACTGACCGCTGTCTTTCTGGTTCTCGCGCTGACCGCGCTGGTATGGGCTGAAGCCTACCGGGTTCGGGTCAAGCGCATCGGAAACGACCTGTATCAGGATCTCAATTCTGGCGTGGTCATTCAGACCCGGTACTGCTATGAATACTGCTACGGAGATGATGCCATTCTGATCTGGGAAGGAGAGTACAGCTTCAACAATAAGTTGATCTTTCAGTCAAGTGGAAGCAGCTACCGCGTACTTCGACTGCTCCGTTAGGCCGAAGGGGGATCACCTTGCCAAGAGCAACCCTGTTGACTTTCGCCCTGGTGCTGACGCTTTCTCTGGCAGGCCTCTGTCAGACCGGCAGCATCACCGCTCCCGACCCTTCCCAGGTGGGGGTCTTCCGCATCCAGTGCCAGGGCGAGCTTTTGCCGGGTGACATCGTCCAGGTGGCGCGCGGCGAGCAGAAGCTGGGCGAGGCGACCGTTTTGAAGGCCAGCGCCGGAAGCGCGGTTATCTCCCTGCGCGGAGTCTACGACGCAGCCGTGGGCGATCAGGTTCAGTTCCTGCGCCGTCCCCAGCAGGCAGCAGTCGGGGGCGCTCCCACGGCCAGCAATGAGTATCGCATCGCCGAGAGGATGCTGGGCAAGGTGTTGCGCGAATACCCGGAATCGAGAGATGCCCGCCAGAGCGAGCGACTCAAGACGATCGGCGACAAGCTGGCCCGCGCCTCCGGCCGAAACATTCCCTGGCACTTCTACCTGGTCAAGGCCGATGAGCCGAACGCATTCACCATCGGCGAGGGATTCGTGTTCGTGACCGAGCCCCTGCTGGCAATCGGATTGAGCGACGACGAGCTGGCCGGAGTGCTGGCCCACGAGATCGCTCACGGCACCGAGCGGCACACCCCGCGCAAAGCAGACCTCAGTCGCCAGGTCGAGCTGGCCCTCGAGGAGCTCGAGGAGGCCGAGGCTCTGGCCGACCGCTACTACGCTGAGTATAAGAAGGAGGCCGGTGACCCCAATGCCGAGGACCGCTATCGCAGCCGGATGGTGGCGGTCAGGCGGCGGGTCGACTCGGCCAAAGCCCGACTCAAGAGCGTGGGATATCAGGTCGACCACCAGACCGAGTACAACCATTCCGATGAAATCGACGCCGACCTGAAGGGACTGGAGCTGGCCGCTCGAGCCGGTTACGACCCAGATGGCCTGGACCAGGCCCTGGGAAAACTCGAGCAAGACGGTTTCAAGCGCTTCGGCGATGCAGCCCTTAAGGGCGGGCAGACTCACCCGCCCATTGTCAAACGCCGCGAGATCCTGCGACGTGTGCAGGCGTCCTGGCGCCGGCGCTGATGTGTGGACGCTCCTGTCGTCGCTGAAGAGTTCCGGCGGGGCCTTGACAAATTTTCTTCAAGCGTCTATACTGCTGCACAGCGGGGATTTTCCGCCCAAATACAGACCCGTTCCCCCCAAGGCGAGCGGGTTTTTTGTTTGCCTCATAGGAGGTCCGCCATGCATGGGGTCCAGCTCGATCCGCAACGCCTGCTCCAGGATGTCTTCCAACTCGAGACGTTTCGGCCCGGTCAGCGTGAGGTGATCGCCCGGCTACTCGCTGGGCTGTCAGCCGTGGCCATTTTCCCTACCGGGGCGGGGAAGAGCCTCTGCTATCAGCTGCCGGCCCTGGCTTTGCAGGGGCTCACGCTGGTCGTGTCGCCTCTGATCGCTCTGATGAAGGATCAGATCGACGCTCTGAAGGCACGCAGGGTTGCTGCAGCGCGTCTCGACTCCACGCTGGACAAGGAGGCCGTCCGCGAGATCCACGCCGAGCTGCGGGCGGGTCGGCTCAAGTTGCTCTACGTGGCTCCCGAGCGCCTCAACAACGAGCGATTCCTGCAGACCCTGAGCGGGCTCGAGCTGTCCCTCATGGCTGTGGACGAGGCCCATTGCATCAGCGAGTGGGGCCATAACTTTCGACCCGACTACCTCAAGCTTCCCGGCCTGGCTCGCGAGCTGGGAATTCCCCGGGTGGTAGCCCTGACGGCCACGGCCACGCCCGCCGTGGCGGAAGGCATCGCTCGCGCCTTCTCCATTCCTCTTGAAAACATCGTGCGCACACCGCTCTATCGCTCCAACCTGACCTTGCGCATGGAGCCGGGCCCGGCCGCCTCGCGCGACCAGCGGCTGATGGACAGTCTCCGCTCGCTCCCTCCTGGTCCGACCATCGTCTACGTCACCCTGCAACGCACCGCCCAGGAGGTGGCCGCCCGGCTCGGCCAGGCCGGCTTCGAGGCGCGGGCCTACCACGCCGGCCTCCCGGCCGAAGAGCGCAGCCAGGTGCAAGAATGGTTCATGGCCTCCGAGCGAGCCGTGGTGGTGGCCACCATCGCCTTCGGCATGGGTATCGACAAGAGCGACATCCGCACGGTCCTTCACTACAATCTGCCCAAGACGGTCGAGAACTACGCCCAGGAGATCGGCCGGGCTGGCCGGGACGGACAGGCTTCTACCTGTCTGTGTTTGGCTGCCCCCGAGGACATCATCGCGCTCGAGAACTTCACCCTGGGTGACACTCCCACCCGAGAAGCGCTCCACTCCCTGCTGGGCGAGTTGGCCGCGATGGGGGAGGAGCTCGACCTGTCTCCCTACGAGGTCTCTACCCGACACGACATCCGGCCCCTGGTGGTGGACACGGTGCTCACTTACCTCGAGCTCGACGGCCTGCTGCGCAGCACCGGGGCCTTCTACACCGAGTACAAGCTCCGCTGGCTCAGTCCTCGAGACAAAATGCTGGCACGCTTCGACGCGGCCCGCCAGGACTTTCTCCAGCGCCTCTTTGCTCTGGCCGTGGACAGGCGCATCTGGTCGCTGCTCGACGTGCATCAGGCTGCCATCAACCTGGGTGAGTCCCGCGAACGGATCTTGCGGGCCCTGAATTACCTCGAGGAGCAGGGCTATCTGGAGCTGCAGGTGGCCGGAGTGCGGCAGGGCTACCGCAAGCTGGCAGCCTGGCCGGCTCAAGATGAGCTGGTCGATGCCATGCTCGCGCGCTTCGAGCAGCGCGAGCAGAACGACCTGTCTCGCCTGGGAGCCATGAAGAGCCTGAGTCTGAACCCGGGCTGCACCACCTCAGCCCTGTTGGCCTATTTTGGCGAGCAGTCGGATCGCGATCAGTGTGATCACTGCGGCGTTTGCTCCGGGAATCGACCCGGACCTGTGGCTCTAAGTCCACCCACCGACCTGAGCGAGAGTCAGCGAGAGTTGCTGCGACGCGTTCACGACGCAGGCCTGCCCGCCCTTACCCATCCCCGCCAGCTGGCCCGGTTCCTGTGCGGAATCGCTTCCCCTCAGGCAAATCGGGCGCGGCTGAGTGGACGGTCGGAGTTTGGCGCCCTGTCCCAGGTGCCGTTCCAGGTCGTGCTCGCGTCGGCCGAGAGCCAGATTCGAAGAGAAGGAAGCAAGTAGGCGATGATATCTGAGAGGAAGGTGTTGCAGAAACTTGGCTGCGTGTTGGTTTTGCTTGCCATGACGGCGCTCGCCCTGGCTCAGCCCGAGGGAATGAAGACATATTACTTCGTGTTGCTTCTCAAAGGAACGCACCGCGATCAAGACCAGGCAACCGCCGAGCGAATCCAGGCGGGCCACCTGGCCAACATCGAGCGACTGCACGGCGAGGGGAAGCTGGATCTGGCCGGACCCTTCCTTGACGACGGCGAGTGGCGTGGGCTGTTCATCTTGAACGTCGAAAGCGAGGAGCAGGCGCGGGCCCTGCTGGCCACTGACCCGGCCATCTCCTCGGGCCGGCTGCGCTACCAGATTCACCCCTGGCTCGGGAAGAAGGGCGCCAGCTTGCGCTAAGGTGCCACGCGGTGAACGCTTCAGGAGTTGGCGCGCCGCGCCGTTCAACAGATTGTCTACGCTCCCGCGCTTTCGAATTCTGAACAGGTCAACGCGCGGGCATCCTGCCGATACACTCTGGATACAATCTGGCCCTCCCCGGATACCCCCACAGTTTAAGCTCAAAGCATGCGAGTCAAACGGATCCTCCTCACCTTGCTCCTGGCCTCGCTCTGGCCCGCCACCCCGCAGGTGGAAGCCATTTCCGGGGCCAGTGTCGACTTCTGGCTCGAGGGCGACTACCGCTATTGCCAGTCCAACGGGCTGCCGGACCACGATCCGGGCCGGTTCCCCAACCAGGGGAACCCCAACACCATTCGTCCTCAACGCCTGTTCTACCGCATGCCGGCCGGACCGGTGCGGCTGTTATCGCCCATTCCCAGTGCTCCCATGCGCTTCGGGGTGGCTCTCAACGGGGTGCCTTTCGACCCGGGCACCGCCGAGCGCTACCAGGGATGGCGCTACGAGGCCATCGGAGGCTCGCTCAATCTGGGGCTGGACAAGCATCACGCGCACGTGCAGCCGACCGGATCCTATCACTACCACGGCATGCCGGTGGGCCTGATCCAGCGGGTGGGCAGCGGGACCCGCATGACACTGGTGGGTTACGCCGCCGATGGGTTTCCCGTCTACAACGACCGCGAGCTCGACGGGCGCAAACTGCGCAGCTCCTTTAAGCTTCGGCCTGGACAGCGGCCTGGAATCGGCGGCAACTACGATGGCACCTTTACCGAGGATTACGAATGGCAGGAGGGCGAGCTAGACCTGTGCAACGGGCACTGGGGGCGCACTCCCGAGCACAGGGACGGGATTTACCACTACCACCTGACCGAGAACTTCCCGTTCATACCCCGCTGGTTCGCGGGGGCGCCCGATCCGAGCTTCGCCAGGAGGTAAGGTGGGCTTTTCATCTCTATCCGGGCGTGGGCGCATCCTGGTGGCCGAGGACGAGCCTGAGCTGCGCGAGCTGATCCGCCGCTATCTCCACGAGGAGGGCTTCGAGGTGCTGGCTGCCGAGGACGGCGTGCAGGCGCTCGAGCTGGTGGGCAAGGAGGTGGATCTGGTGGTGCTCGACCTGCTCATGCCCAACCTGGACGGTCTCGAAGTGGTGCGCCGCCTGCGCGCTTTCAGCGCCATCCCAATCCTGATCGTGTCGGCCCGAGGCGAGGGCTCTGACCGGGTGATTGGACTGGAGCTGGGGGCCGACGACTACCTGACCAAACCGTTCATGCCCCGAGCGCTGGTGGCCCGGGTCAAGGCCCTGCTGCGCCGCTCCCGACTCCCGGCGGCCAGCACCGCCAAAGTGGGCTCGCTGTTGCTGGACGCCGAGAACCGTCGGGTGACCCTGGATGGCGAGCTGCTCGAGCTGACTCCTACCGAGTACGAGCTGCTGCGCGTGCTGGCCGGGGCCACCGGGAAGAACTTTACCCGTGAGGAGCTGCTCGACCGCGTGTGGGGTCCGGAGTATCTGGGCGATACCCGCCGGGTAGATCTCTGCGTCAGCCGGCTGCGGGCCAAACTGAACCGGCCGGGGCGTCCGGCGCCCATCCGCTCGGTGTGGGGCGTGGGCTACCGCTACGACCCGTGAGCCTGTGGCTGCGGCTGGCTCTCAGCTACCTGGCCGTGGTGGCCCTGTTCTTTGGCATCCTGGCCCTGGCAGCGCCCTGGCTGGCCCATCGACCCCGACCACCCCACAGAGTGCTCGAGGACCTGCGCACCGATCCACAGTCGGTCCCGCTTCCCGCCGGCTCTCAGATGACGGTCTACCCTGTCGAGGGAGCGCCCCGAGCGCTGCAGGGAGCGCTGGTGGAGGTGAGCCCCGAGCAACTGGCTTCGGCTCGCCAGGGCAAACTGGTGGCCAACCTGCCCGACGAGGGCGGGTTCACCGGTCTGGTGCCGCGCCCTGGTGGGGAGGTGCTGGTCGTAAAGACGCCTACCCCCCCGTTCCGGCCGGCCGAGTTGGAGCGCTCGGTCTGGATGGGCTACCTGCGTGCCGGACTGGTGGCAGCTGCCATCTGTTTGCTGGTGGGCCTGGCCTTCAGCCGGGCCTTCACCCGCCCCCTTCGTCGTCTGGCGGCGGCCACCGAGGAGTTTGGCCCCGAAAACCTGACCTATCGCCTGAAGCAAGAGGGCCCTGCCGAGCTGGCCGAGCTGAGCCGCTCCTTCAACCGAATGGCCGACAGGTTGCAGCAATCGGTGGAGACGCTGCGCGACTCGGAAGCAGCCCGGCGCGAGTTTCTGGGGGATGTGTCCCATAACCTGATGACCCCCCTGGCGGCCTCGATGGGCTGGGTGCAGGCGATGCTGGACGGCCTGACGCGCAGCCCCGAGGAAGAGCGTCGTCACCTCGAGCGTATCCAGCGCGAGTTGACCTTTGTCTCTCGCAGCGTGCGCCGCCTGTTGGAGCTCTCGCGCTGGGAGCAGAGCGAGCCTGAGCTTCGTTTCGAGACCTTCAAGCTGGTGGATCCGCTGATGGAGGTGGTGGAGACCCTGGAGGAGCAGGCCGCGGCCCGCAATGTGCAACTCTCGTTTGAAGGGCTGGACGCCCGCTGGCAGGTGGAGGGTGACCGCGGCCGGGTGCGCGAGCTTTTGCAGATTCTGCTTGAGAACGCCGTCTTGCATGCCGGGGGAGACATAACGGTTCGCCTGGTGGCCGAGCAGAAGGCGGGCCGGGTTTGGATCACCATCGCCGACAACGGGTTCGGGATTCCCTCTGAGGATCTACCATTCGTGCGCAAGGGCTTCCGCCGTTCTTCGGGGCGCAACACGGGGTTGGGACTGGCCATTGCCGACCGCCTTGCACGTTCGCATGGGGGCGTGCTCGAACTGGAGAGTGGGACCGGCAAAGGGACGACGGTGAGGTTCAGCCTGCCGGCGGTGGAATCGGCAATACCCTGTTCATAAAGTTAACAAGTGTTAACACAATGGCTACTTCGGAACGGGCCTGGGCCGGGCTTCTCCTGTATATCCTGACCTCAGAGCAAAAAGTAAAGGGAGGTCACCAGATGATCAACGCCTTGAGTTCCGTCGGAAGTTCGGGTGGCGCGGGTGGAGCCACCAAAACGCGCGAAGCGGGTGCCTCGGGAAGTGAGGAGATTCTCGCGCTCCTCATGAAGCTGTTGCAGGACAAGCAGAGCGAGGGGCCCCAGGCCGGGGGCTCTCAGGGCGGCGGTGGATGTGCCGGTGGCGCCTGCGGCGGCGGCGGAGGGGGCTGCAAGGGCGGGTCCTGCGGCAAGGCCTGCGGTGGAGCCTGCCGGGCCAAGAAAGTGGGTGGCTGACGCTGAAGCCTGACGCAGAGTTTTGCGTCTCAACCGAGGGGCCGGGCCGGGGGCCCGGCCCTCTTCGTCCACTACACCTGAGGAGGTCAGCTTGGCATGGACGGACTGTTGTCAGCGCTGCAAGCAAACTGGGGAGGCTCGGGCCCGGCCCTGCAAGATCCGGGCACTCTGAGCGGATTGCTCTCGCTGGTGCGACTCTGGCAGGCCGGTGAGCTCGAGCTCGAGGAGGTGTTTTCCTCGCTCGAAGAGGTCACTCGCAACACCGCCGAGGCTATCCTGGAGACCAGCGCCGACCTCGAGGAGCCACTGGCGGAAGAGCTGGCCGAAGGTCTGGCCGAGCTGGAGGGCGTGTTCCTCGAGATCGAGTCCGAGCTGGCCTCATTGCGCCACTGCCTGGAGCAGGCACCGGACTCGGTCGACCTGTCCAACCTCACCAGCTGCCAGCAGCGTCTGTCCGAGTGCGCTCGCTTTCTGCAGGATTGGGCTGAGGCTCCGGTTCCGCGCTGTCTGCGTTGCGGCTCTCGCGACGCCACCATGCGCTGCCAGGCCTGCGGTCTCGACTGTCTGATCCCCGTGCCTCCCAGCGAGGAGGACGATGTGAGCGGGGCTTACCTCAGCCCCGAGTACTTGAGCCTCTACCGGTCCTATCGGGCGGTCATGGATGGGGAGGGGCCCCTGGCGCCGATGCTGGCCCAGTTGGGCCCGCTCGAGACCAGCCTGGCTCCCCTCGAGCGCCTGGCTCGCATGACCGGTTCGCCCATCCTGGGAGAGGTGGAGCGCAGCCTGAGGGGCATCCAGCAGATGCGTCGGGTGACCGCCAGCCGGCTGGCCAGCGACCTGAGCCAGGGTTGGGAGCAGGTCTTTCAGGGAGCGCTCACGCTCAAGAGCCTGATGCCCCAGCTGTTGCGCGAGCAGGGCCTGGAGGAAGAGGCTCGCCGCCTGGAGCAGGAGCAGCGCTCGTCGGACGGCATCTCGCTCGGGATGCGTTGACTCCCGCTCCGCCCGCGGCCCCGCTCGGCCACTGACGGGTAGAAGTCTGTCGACGACTCGGGTCGTCGCTGAAGTTGTCGACAGGTTACTTGAAGAGCGGCCCCAGTAGAGGCGCCAGAACCGCCCTCTTGTCGGCGATGATGGTTTGCCAGTCATCTTGCAAGAGACCGCCGGTATCGGTCGAGTTGGGGTTCCAGGACCAGTAGGTGAAACTGACCCCGTTGGCTTGCATGTAGCTCGTCAGGGTGGTCAGCCACTGCCGGTCGGCCTGGGTCTGATAGCGGGTGCCGAACTCGCCTACAAGCACGGGAGCCAGGTTCTGCTTGACCAGATAGCCCCAGCACTCGTCCCACAGAGGAGCCAGGTTGTTGGGGTAGCCGGGCTGGCTGAACCAGACCTGGTTGTAGACCGAGGCCGGGTAGTCATGGGTTGAGTAGACCACCCGCTTGGGTACGCTGAGCACCACCGGATGACTTCCGGCCGCCTTGAGGTTGCCGCCCCACCAGTAGTTACGCCCGCCGGCCGTCTCGACGCCCTCTACGATGATGAGCAGGTTCGGGTTGACGGCCAGGATGCGGTTGCCGGCCCGTTGAGCGGCCAGGCGCCAGTCGGTGGCCAGGTTGCCCGAGCCCCAGGTGGCCCGGCCATGCGGCTCATTGTGGAGGTCGAAGCCGATCACGGTGGGGTTATTCTGGTAGCGCCTGGCCAGCATCTCGAAGTCGCTGATCCAGCGCTCCTCAGAGATGGCCGGGGTATACCACAGCTCGCTCTGGCTGTCACCGGTCGGGCGATGGCGGTCCAGGATGACCTTCATCCCGTGATGCTGCGCCCGAGCGATGATCCGGTCGATGATCTCCAGCGAGGTTTTGCCTACCAGGTCAGGGTTAAGGGCATAGTTGATCGTGCCGGGTCTGCTGGAAGCGTCCAGCATCTGGTTGCAGAAGGGCAGCCGGATGCAGTTGTATCCTTCTTGAGCCATCTGGTCGATCATGGAGTTGAGCGACCGAGCCCACAACCCGTGGGGGGCAAAGTCGCTGGTCTCGAGCCCGAACCAGTTGACCCCGGTCAGCCGCACGGTTCGGCCCTGCTCATCCACGATGCGGGCTCCCTCGGTGTGAAGGTAACCCGCTCCGACGACGGGCCCGCCGGTGGTGCCCGAGGTCCCACCTCCGGTGGTGGCTCCCCCGGTGCTTGCGCCCGAAGTTGTGCCTCCGGTGGTGGTTCCCCCGGTGCTTGCGCCCGAAGTTGTGCCTCCGGTGGTGGTTCCCCCGTTGCTTCCGCCCGAGGTCGTGCCTCCGGTGGTGGTTCCCCCGGTGGTGCCTCCGGCAGATCCTACCAGGGCTACTGGTAGCGAGCTCACTCCTCCAGGGGCGCCCTGGAATCCGAAGCTCACGCTGCTTCCTGCCCTGACCACCCGGTTGTATTCCACTGCCCCGAAGCGGTAGACGCTGCCCGTGTGGCTGATCGAGCGGGTGTTCCAGTTGTTGGTCACGGTGCCCGCGAAGGTCACGTCTACCTGCCAGTCGAGCAGGTCCGCAGGCCCGGGGTTGATGATCTCGACCGTGCCCACGAAGCCCGATCCCCAATCGTCATCGGTGCGCCAGCGCACGGTGGGGGCAGTCGTTCCCGTCCCCCCCGTCGTCGTTCCACCGGTATTGCCTCCACTGGTTGTTGTCCCCCCGGTCGTGCTTCCTCCCGTGGTCGTGCTGGATGGCGTGTCCCCTGTCAGTCGGTAGTTGCGTGGGGCCACCAGGTTCCCGGGAGTTCCCTGGAAGCCGAACTTGACCGTTCCCCTGGGCTCGATCCAGGCGTTGTGGCTCTCACCCCGCACGGTCACGCGCTGACCCTGTCGGGTCACGATGCGACCGTTCCACATCGAGCTGATCGAGTGGTTGAAGTCGAAGGCGAGTCTCCAGTTGTTGATGCGCTGGTCGGTGAGGTTGGCTATCTCGATTTCGGCCACATAGCCCTGGCCCCAATCCGAGCCGGGCTTGAAGGTCACCCGATACTCCGCGCCCGCTAGATCGCGGAGTTGCTCTGATTTTGATGGCTGGGAGTCCTCCCGAGCCAGCGCAGGATCCACACCACCCCCGCCCTCAGCGATCGACTCGGGCCCAGCGCCCGAGCAGCCGATCAGCCAGAGGCACACGATCAGAGACCAGATGCGCACGAGTGCGTACCTCTCTTTCTGAGCCTGTGAAGGCAGGATGCCCTCAAGACCGGACCGGGCCCGCCAGGAGTTCCCTGGCCTCCGGGGAATCTCGCCCCACTCCGGGGAGGTTGACTTCGATGCTTACTTTGCGCTGTATTCTCTTGATCTTTTGTCTCACGCTGGCGAGCCTGGCCCAGGACCAGCGTCAGATTCTCTTGCTGCCGGTGGCCATGCTGGGCGACTACCAGCCCGGCTCGGGCGATGAGTTCACCCAGGACCTCATCACCGACACCGCCCGCATGGCTCCCAACGCCAAACTGGTGCTGGCTCGCTCGGCCGACTTGGCGGGCCTGCAGTATCAGGCCCAAGACCAGCCCCCCAGCAGCGATGAGGCGGCTCGCCTGTGCTCGGCATACTCCACCACCAACGCGGTCTGGTTGCAGTGCCGCTTCACTCCCGAGTATCAGCCCCCCGTTAGCGGACAGCCCGGCGTGCTGACCGTGGCAGGGGGAGCCCGATTCTGGGCTTTCCGCGCCTCGGATCGCAAGGTGGTCATCGACCAGCCGCTCTCGGTGGTGCGCAGCACGGTGGTTCCGGTGGGCACCGACGACGCCGCCCTGGCCGGCCTGACCCAGAAGCTGAACAGCCAGTGCATGAACCAGCTGGCCCAGCAGGTCATCACCGTGGCCCAACAGCAGTCAGCCCAACAGCGTACGGCCCGATGGGGCAATCCCAAACCGACCGCAACTGGCTTCAGTGCCGCCTACCAGGCCATGGCCGCCAGCATCCAGCGTTATCAGCAGGATGTCAATGAAGGCGACCTGATCGGCACCACCGATACCCAACGCCAGTGCCTGACCAATTGGCGCGCGCTGAGCGCCTCCGACCAGGCCTTGATCGAGAAGAATTACCCCGGCACCATCCAGTGGATGGAAGGCGGAGTCTACTACGACGTTGGCTACCCTTACTACTATGGCGGCCGGCGCCGCTGACGTCTGCAAGAAGTTCGCCAAACGAGGAGGCACCATGATGGACACGGCTCTATTGGAAGCACACAAAGACCAGCTCGAACCCATTCCCCAGCCTCCCAAGCGAATGCTGGTGGGCAACCTGAACGAGTTGACCTCCGGCCCCACGCCCTTTGAGGCGATGTGCCGGCTGGCCGACGAATACGGCCCCCTCTTCCAACTGGAGGTCGGGGGAAATCGCATCATCGTCGCATCCAGCTTCGAGCTGGCCGATGAGCTGTGCGATACCAAGCGCTTCGACAAGGGCATCGGGCCCGGCCTCAAGCAGGTTCGTAACCTCAACTCCGAGGGGCTGTTCTCGTCTTACACCCACGAGGCCCACTGGCGTAAAGCCCACAACATTCTGCTGCCCAACTTCTCGCACGCGGCCATGAAGCGCTACGCGCCGGCCATGCTCGAAATGGCCAACCAGCTGATCGAGAAATGGGATCGCGCCGCGGCCGAGGGCCACGAGGTCAACGTGCCCGAGGACATGACCCGGCTCACCCTGGATACCATCGGTCTGTGCGGCTTCGACTATCGCTTTGACTCCTTCAAGCACGATCAGCCGCATCCGTTCGTGCAGGCCATGATGAACTTTCTCAGCGCCATGCAAGAGAACGCCCGACGCCCCGCGCTGGTGAACAAGATGATGGTGCTCAAGCAGCGCCAGCTTCGCAAGGACAGCCAGTTCATCAACTCCTATGTAGACAACATCGTCGCTGAGCGCAAGAAGCTGCCGGATCAGTCGGGGAAGAACGACCTGTTGAGCTTCATGCTCAACGGGGTCGATCGCGAGTCGGGCGAGAAACTGTCCGACAGCGTCATCCGGGCCAACATCGTCACCTTCTTGATCGCCGGCCATGAAACCACCAGCGGGCTGTTGTCTTTCGCCATCTACGAGCTGCTGCGTCATCCCGAAGTGCTGGCCAGGGCCTACGAGGAGGTGGATCGGGTGCTGGGGCCCCAGCCCGATTTCACCCAGATCCACGAGCTGCAGTACGTGCTGCAGATCCTCAAGGAAACCCTGCGATTCTGGCCCACGGCCCCGGTCTTCTCGCTCACCCCCTATGAGGACACGGTGATCGGTGGGAAGTACTTCATTCCGAAGGGGCAGCCCGTGCAGCTGCTGCTGACCAGAGTGCACCGCGACCCCAACGTTTGGGGCCCCCACGCCAACGAGTTCAATCCCGACAACTTCGCCCCCGAGCTGGAGGAGAAGCGCCCGGCCAACGCCTTCAAAGCCTTCGGCAACGGCCAGCGGGCCTGCATCGGGCGTCAGTTCGCCCTGCAGGAGGCCATGCTGGTGCTGGGCATGCTGCTGTCCCGCTTCAAGTTCGTCGATTTCGAGCACTACCAGATGCACCTCAAGCAGAGCCTGACCATCAAGCCGGGCGACTTCAAGCTCAAGCTCGAGCGGCGTCCCGAGCGAAAGGGCGTGGCTCCGGTCAAGCCAGCCGAGCAGCCCGAAATGCCGGTTGTGAAGCCGGTGAACGTGGCGGCTCACAACACGCCCCTACTCGTGCTCTACGGCTCCAACATGGGCTCGGCCGAGGCCTTCGCTCACCTGGTAGGCGAGGACGGCGCCGATCGTGGCTACAGGGCCACCGTGGCCAGCCTGGACGAGTACGCTGGCAAGCTGCCCACCGAGGGTCTGGTATTGATCGTGACTTCCACCTACAATGGCCAGCCGCCCGACAACGCGGCCCGTTTCGTGGAGTGGCTCAAAAGCGAGCAGAAGTCTCTCCAGGGCGTACGTTATGCCGTGATGGGATGTGGCAATCGCGACTGGGCCAGCTCGTTTCAGGCCATCCCCAAGTTGATCGACAGCCGGCTCGAGGAGCTGGGGGGCGAGCGAGTTCTGGCCCGCGGCGAAGCCGACGCGCGAGGCGACTTCGACGGGCAGTTCCAGAAGTGGTATCGCCCCGTGTGGAGCTCGCTGGCCGAGAAACTGGGGCTCGATCAGGCCTCGGCCGCGGCCGAGGCACGAGGCGACCAGTACGAGGTTGAGTTCCTTGAAGAGCCGCGCGACAATCCCTTCGTGGTTTCCTTCGGCGCCCGGCCCATGACCGTGATCGAGAACCATCCTCTCTATCAGGGCGAGCGCAGCGCCCGTCACATCGAACTGGTGCTCCCCGAGGGGGTGGACTACCGGCCCGGCGACCACCTGGGCGTGATTCCCCGCAATGGCGAAGGTCTGGTCAAGCGCGTGGCCGCTCGTTTCCGGATCGAGCCGAAAGCCCGTTTGCGCATCAAGCAGAAGACGGGCTCGCGCACGGTGCTGCCGGTGGACCGCGTGGTCTCACTGAGCCATCTTCTGAGCGAGTACGTCGAGTTGCAGGACGTGGCCACCCGGGCTCAACTCGAGACACTGGCGGCCCACACCGACTGTCCGCCCTCCAGGCTGGCTCTGAAGCAGATGGCCAGTGACGACGGGGCCTACGATCAAGGAGTGCGCCAGAAAGGTTGCTCGGTCCTCGATCTGTTGGAGGAGCACCGCTCGGTGGAGCTGCCCTTCAACGTCTTCCTGGAGATGCTGCCCCCCCTTCGGCCGCGCTACTACTCCATCTCCTCCTCGCCTCAGGCGGGAGACCGCATCTTGAGCCTCACCGTGGGCGTGCTTGATCAGCCCGCCCGTAGTGGCCACGGACGTTTCCAGGGCGCCTGCTCCAACTATCTTGCCCGCACTTCGAAAGGGCAGACGGTGTATGCCTTCGTGCGCTCAAACCCGGCCTTCCACATGCCCGAGTCGCCAGCTACACCTCTCGTGATGGTGGGCCCGGGCACGGGCCTGGCTGCCTTCCGAGGTTTTCTGCAGGATCGGGCCGTGCAGAAGGCCCAGGGACAGGAGCTGGGGCCAGCCATGCTCTTCTTTGGCTGCCGTCATCCCGAACAGGACTATCTCTACCAGGATGAGCTCGAGGAATACGCCCGCGAGGGAGTCAACGAGCTGGTGGTGGCCTACTCGCGGGTGGATCCGAACCGCAAGGTCTATGTCCAGCACAAGCTGGCCGAGATGAAGGAGCGGGTGTGGGAGCTGTTGCAGCAGGGCGGCGTCATCTATGTGTGCGGCGACGCGGCCCACATGGCCCCCGACGTGCGCGCGGCGCTGGCGGCGCTCTACCGGGAGAAGACCGGTCAGGGCGAGGCCGAGGCCGAGAAGTGGCTGCAGGAGCTGGCTGCCTCCAATCGCTATCGGCTGGATGTGTGGGCCTCTAGCTAAATTGGTTCGCCCTGGAAGAGTCCGAATTGACACACCTCATCCGACTTCACCACCCTATGAGCGGTTGATGTTGCTGGATTTTATGCTCGGCTGATTTCCTCGGCCTATGCAGCAACCATCCGACGCGTATTGCGGGCCCGAGTAGCGCATGGATTCTCCCAGGAGCCGTGTTTGTAAAGTGCAAGACCAGGCCTTGCGCTTAGAGATCTACGCCGGACCCATTCAGCATCAAACGGTGCGGCGCCTTATCTGAAGCACGGCACATCAGACACTCTCGATCAAACGGCGGGCTGTCATCAGGATAGCTTCGGGCTCGGCCCGGGGCAGGCAGTCGACACTGGTAAGCCAGCCCGCCTCACTGCAGCCAGCCACCAGCTCGCCAGGCCAGCATGGCCCCAGGCCGCCCACTGTCAACAGGCGCCCGTGCGAGCGGCGCAGCGAGTCCTCCCAGGCGGACAATCGCAGGGGTTGGAGCTCGATCGGCACCAGCAGCTCGCAACCCGGCAGGTGGGCCAGGACCTCCAGGCAGGGGCCCGCGTCCGGGCCGGTGCAGCTGAGTGTCAGGCTCGCAGGGCCAGGAGCGCGGATCAGCCGAGTAGGGTAGGGGAAGGGCTCGGCGCAGCTATCGAGGCCTAGCTCGAGTTGCAGCGGCTGCTCGAGCAACTCGAGGGGCTCGTAGAGCACCACTGTCTGTTCGTCCTCACGGGCAGCAGTGAGCAGCATCGACTCGGCGTCGTGCAGCGGGCTCAGGCACAGCACCCGCACCTGAGGCAGCCCGGCCAGCACTCCCAGCGCGGCCAGTTGGGAGGTGCGCACCACCAACCTCCCCTGGCCCTCTCCCAGGGCGCGTAACAGTCGACCAAGCGGGTCGCGCGGGCGTACTGGAGGCGCCGCCAACACCTCAAGGCGCACCACCAGCGTGCCCGTGCTTTCGCGCAGGCTGGCCTCGGCCCGGCCGAGTGCCACTCGAAGTGGCTCGCCCTGCTCGCTGGCTCCAGGAACCTGGTTCACACGCTCCTCCAAAAAAAAGAAAGAATCCCCTGCCCCGGCGGGGGATTCTCGCTCGATTGCCCCGGCCAGGAGAGCTACTTCTTCTTGAGCATCTTCTCGGCGTTCTTAGTCCAAACCGAGGGGCCGCCCTTGTCGTAGCCATACTTACCGAGCACGTCCCCCTTGGCGTTCACGAACAAGATAGTGGGGTAGCCCTCAATGCCGTATTTGTCAGAGAGAGCTGCATTCTGCTTCTTTAACTCGGCGCTCTGGGGCTTGCTCTGGGGGAAGTCGATCTCCAGCAACACCACGTTCTTCTTGGCCCAGGCTGCAAACTCAGGGGTATCAAAGACCTCCTTTTTCAGCTTGATGCACCAGCCGCACCAGTCGCTGCCGGTGAAGTCGATCAGGATCGGCTTGCCGGATTTCTTGGACTGCTTGGCGGCTTCGTCCCAGGAGGTCAACCAGTCTCCCTCGGCGCGCGCAGCGGCGCACAGGAGCAAGCTCAGGCTGAGGGTCAGGGCCATAACAGACAGTTTGCGCATTTGCTTGATTTCGTCTCCTCTGGTTGATCCGGCCGTCGTTTTCGCTACCTCCGGTCGGCCCCCTGTTCAACCTGCTGGCGAGCTCAAAGTTTCTCCACCTGGACCTTGCCGTTCTCGACCCGCGTCGGGTAAGCGCGCACGCACTCGCCCGGTATATCCAGGCACTCGCCGGTCTCGACCTTGAACTGCCAGCCATGCCAGGGGCAGCTCACCACCCCGTCGCCGTCCAGGTCACCCTCGCCCAGAGGGCCGCCCTGATGGCAGCACTCGTCGTCGAGCGCTTTCACCTGCCCACCCTGCAAAAACAGGGCGTAGACGTGGCCGTCGGGCCCTTTGACGCTCATTCCCTGGCCTTCGATCAGCTCGTCCAGGGCCACCAGCTCTATCCATTCACTCATAGCGGGCCACGCGTTCGCAGCCTGAGCGCGGCCTCCCTGCTGGCGGCTCAGGGGGGGCTGCGCGTTGAGCGCTACAGGAATAAACGCGGCGCCGTTCAACAGATGTCCACACTCCCGCGCGTTCTGATTCTGGACAGGTCAACGCGCTCTGACAAAGGTTCCCGACGAAGAGGAGATTTGAGGCCTCTGGCAAAAACCTCGGCCACAGCAACAATTGAGAAAAATTCTACATCGGGGGCTCCCATATGGTTCACAACGTCGTCGCCACGACCTTTTACAAGCTTGAGTGCACCTGCTATCAGTGCAGCCACTCGCTTGAGTGCTCGGTATGCGATCTGCTCGAAGAGAATCCATGGAAGCTGGCTCCCGAGGAGTTGCGGCGGTTGCGGGACGATCTGGTCTGCGAGCAGCTGGCCGGCGGGGCCGGATTGACCGGGGCGGCCGTGTGCCCAAACTGTGATCTCCTGGTGGCCTGCCATCATTGCCGACTGGAAGCTCCCATCGACCTGGAGCAGGTGGATGATCGAGCCAGGCGGCGCCGGCCCAGCCGCTCGGCCGCCTGAAGCTGAGACCTCGGGCGTTGCAGTCAAGGCGACGACTTCAGCCTTTGAGCAGCCCCAACTTGCGCAGGTCGACCAGCAGCTGGGTCGGGCTGGTGAAGAGCACAGCCTGCCAGCCGGCTACACGGGCTCCTTCGCAATTGTCCTCGCGGTCATCCACCAGCAGGCATTGTTTGGGCTTGAGCTTGGCCAGCTGGGCGGCCAGCTTGTATATCTCCTTTTCAGGCTTGCGCAGCCCCACCTGACAAGAGAGCACGCAGGGCCGAAACGGCTGGTAAGCACCCAGATCGTGCAGCACCTTGACGTGGTCGATGATGGTGTTGCTCAGGGCAGCAACCGTGTACCCGCGTTTACCGAGATTCCAGCAGAAAGTGAGCATATCTTCATCGATCTTGGCGGTGGCCCGCATGGTATCGCGCCAGAGCCAGCGACACTCATCCCCCTCCGGGGGGCGGCCCTGGCCGGCCCTCCACAGGTTCTCGCCCACCTGCTTCCAGAATTTCAAGGTGTCGATCTTGCCCCGCTCGAGGTCGGGAACCAGGGCCAGCACCTCGCGCCGGACTGCCGTCGGGCTGCTCTGCAGAAGGCCAGCTCCCACCAGCATCCACCTGTCCATATCGGCGTGCACGATCACGCCGCCGATGTCGAAGAAGAAGCCTTTGACGCTGCTCACCGGGCTCTCTTTGCCGGCTCAAGGCAGGATCCTGGCAGCTGCGACAGAACGCGCGCTGGTGCGTTATAAGTTGGAGGTCGACCAGGTCGCATGCACGGTCGAGATCGGTTCCGGTTTGGTGCGGTTGAATGGCCGCGACCTGGCTGTGGACGACCGGCCGGGTCACTTGCTGCTCGGTAATCGCTCGGTGGCTTATCAGGTGGTGCTCGACCCCGACGGCACACCTCGTGCGGTGGCCCTGCTAGGCAAAGTGATTCCCGTGCGTTACCTGCGAGAGGGACAGAGCCGACAGCGGCGCGAGGGAGCCAGCGATGGCGCGGTGAAGGCTCCCATGAACGGCGTCGTTGTTCGGATACTGGCTCGCCCTGGCGAGACTGTGCAAGCCGGTCAGGTCGTGCTGGTACTGGAAGCGATGAAGATGGAGAACGAGGTCGCCGCGCCGATGGCCGGCCGGCTGACCGAATTGGCCGTGCAAGCAGGCCAGACGGTCAACCCTGGCGAGCCGCTCTTTACGGTTGGAAAGGATTGAGATACCCATGGCACTCGACGTAGCCCGCTATCCCGAGCCCCAGCTCAGCCCCAGGGTCAAGCCACGCCGCCCTCGGCCCGATCTGGCCCAGCCGGTGATCGTTTCGGCCGTGCGCACGCCCATCGGTCGCTTCCTGGGGGGATTGTCCGAGCTGACCGCCCCACGTCTGGGCTCGGTGGCCATTCAGGCGGCCCTGCAAAGAGCTGGTCTGGCGAGCGACCAGGTGGACGAGGTCATCATGGGCAACGTGCTGGGGGCCGGTGTGGGCCAGAACCCCGCTCGCCAGGCCACCATACTGGCCGGGCTGGACAACTCCACCCCGGCCCTGACCATCAACAAAGTCTGCGCGTCAGGCCTGAAAGCCATCGTGCTGGCCTGCCAGGCCATCCGATGCGGGGATGCTGAGGTGGTGATCGCGGGTGGCATGGAGTCGATGTCCAGGTCTCCCTACCTGCTCGATCGGGCTCGCACTGGCTATCGGTTGGGGCACGGGCAACTGCTCGACTCAATGGTCTGTGACGGCCTCTGGGACTGCTACTACGATTTTCACATGGGCAACACCGGCGAGCTGGTCGCGGAACGCTACCGGCTCAGCCGCGCCGAGCAGGACGAGTACGCCTACCACAGCCACCGCAAGGCGCTCGAGGCGCAGAAGGCTGGTCGCTTTGAGGCCGAGATTGTGCCAGTGGAGGTGCCAGGCAAGAAGGAGCCCACCCGGGTGGTGAACGACGAGTCGCCCCGACCTGATACCAGCCCGGAATCCCTGGCCAGGCTCAAACCGGCCTTCATGCAGGGAGGGACGGTGACGGCTGGCAACGCTCCTTCGGTCAACGACGGGGCGGCTGCGCTGGTGGTGATGGCCGAGAGCCGAGCTCAAGAGCTGGGCCTCAAGCCCCTGGCCCGGGTGCTCGATGCGTTTAGCTCGGGGGTGGATCCCGCCTGGGTCATGCTCACCCCGGTGCCCGCCGTGCGCGGTCTCTTGGGGCGCAACCCCGAATGGAAGCTGGGCGACTTCGACCTGATCGAGCTGAACGAGGCGTTCTCGGTGCAGGCCCTGGCCGTACAGAAAGAGCTGAGCCTCGACCCCGTCCGAGTCAACGTGAATGGCGGCGCTGTGGCGCTGGGTCATCCCATCGGAGCCTCGGGTGCGCGCATCGTGGTCACCCTGCTGCACGCCCTGCAATCGCGCGGAGGCGGGCGGGGTCTGGCCACGCTCTGTCTTGGCGGCGGTAATGGCGTGGCGGTAGCTTTTGAAAGCTTGAGTTGAAGGAACCGGGCACGGCGAGAAGAACTAACCGCCGCGCCAAAGCCGTGTTCTTTAATCTCTTCAAGAAGCCGCCGCCCGACCCGGGGGACGAGCCGGAGCCCAGGGCTTCGGCTGATTTGAGTTGGGCTGGCGAAGTGACGCCTCCACCTCCACCCCCGACCGCCTCCTTACCACCTGCCACCCCCCCCGCGAGCCGCCATCGCACCCACCACCCCAATATTCCCGCTTTGCTGCGCGGCGGCCTGACGGTCAAGCTGGCCCCCGAGCGCCAGCCGGGCACACCCCGCACCTGGGATTCGCGCATCGCCCGCCTTGACCAGGAAGGCTTCTGGGTTACCCAGGAAAAGGACCCTGATTCCTATTTGGTCAAGGAGGGCGATACCATGACCGTGGTAGTCGTGGAGCAGGGCGAACGACACATCTTTGACTGCCCCGTGCTTCGCATCGAGCACACTCCCGGCAACAACCGCCCCAACGAAGTGCTGCTCGCCCCCCCGGTGCAACGAAACAAGGAGTTCTCCAGCAGTACCGGCCAGGGTAAGCGCAAACACCTGCGAATTCAGGCTGATTTGCCCGGGGAGTGTCGTGAGGTGCGCCCCGACCACGAGCTTGGTCCACCGCTTGGCATCCACACCTTGAATGTCAGCTTGAGTGGTCTGGCTTTCACCTGTAACCGTAGCTTCGACGCCACTCGCGAGGTGGATATTCGCCTGCTGGCCTGGAAGTTTCCGCTGCACCTGCGGGCCACCGTGGTGCGCTCCACCCGTCAGCCTGACGGAACCTACCTGGTGGCCATCCACTTCCCGCCCGACATCTCGCCCATCACCCGCGATCTGATCTCCCAGTTCATCCTCGACAATCAGCGCTCACGCTGAAGGATCTGGCTGCCGGGCAAAAGAAGAGCCGGCGCCGTTAAGGAGCTTTTCCCATGAACGTTGATACCGTCGCCGTCATTGGCTCGGGCACCATGGGCAGCGGCATCGCCCAGGTCTTTGCCCAGAGCGGCTATACCGTCTACCTCATCGATGCCTCGGAGGCCGCACTCGAGCGGGCTCGCAAAACCATTCAGGCCAGCCTGGACAAGCTGGTCTCCAAAGGAGCGCTGAGCGATGCCGCCGGTTCATTGGCCCGCCTCCAGCTCACTTCTCAACTGCAGCAGGCGGCTCGAGCTCAAGTGGTGGTAGAGGCCGTCTTCGAGGACCCCGAGGTCAAGGAGGGCGTGTTTCGCGAGCTGGCCGGGGTCTGCCCGTCCGAGACAGTGCTGGCCTCTAATACGTCCTCCATCTCCATCACCCGACTGGCGGCCGCTTCGGGACGTCCCGAGCGTTTCATGGGCGTGCATTTCATGAATCCAGTGCCGCTGATGAAGCTGGTGGAGCTGATCCCGGGCGAGCGCACCGCCCCTGAGGTGCGCAGCCTGGTGGTAGAGTTGTGCCACAAGCTGGGCAAGACGCCGGTGGAGTGCGCTGACTACCCGGGCTTTCTTTCCAACCGCATCTTGATGCCCATGATCAACGAGGCAGTGTTCTGCTTGATGGAAGGCGTGGGCACTGCAGAGGCCATCGATACCGTGATGAAGCTGGGCATGAATCACCCGATGGGGCCGCTTGCTCTGGCCGACCTGATCGGTCTCGACGTGTGCCTGCACATCATGGAGGTGCTGCACGAGGGGCTGGGCGACAAATACCGCCCCTGCCCTCTTCTGCGGCGGATGGTCCAGGCCGGCAAGCTTGGCAAGAAATCAGGCCTTGGTTTTTACGACTATGAACCCAAACCTGTCAGCGCTGGAGCCCCGTTATGAGAATCACCGCTTCCACCCCTACCCGCATCGATCTGGCCGGTGGCACGCTCGACCTCTATCCCCTGTTTTTGTTCGAGCCCCGCAGCCTTACCGTCAACGCTGGCATCAGCCTTCGCTCGCATGTGATCCTGGAAGAGCTTGGGGGCACGAAGGTGCGCATTCGCTCGCAAGACTTCGACCGCCAGGTCGAGGCTGATAGCCCGGCCCAGCTCGACCCTCGGGGAGAGCTTGGTTTTTTGGCGCTGGCCGTGCAGCACTACCTGCCCGAGGGCGGGGTGGCTGTGACCACGCGCAACACCGCTCCGCGCGGCTCGGGCCTGGGGGCTTCCTCCAGCCTCCTGATGGCCCTGTCAGCAGCGCTCTGCAAGAAGGCTGGTCGCGAGCTCTCCCGCGAGGAGATCATCCGCATTGGATCGGGCCTGGAGGCACGGAGCCTGGGCATTCCCACCGGCCTGCAGGACTATTTCGGGGCCATGTTCGGCGGCTTTCAAGCCTTGCGCTTCGACGCCGAGGGCAGCCACCGCGAGAGCCTGGAGTTCTCCCCCGCTTTCCGGCAAGAGCTCGAGCAGGCGGTGGTGGTCTCGTTCACGGGAGTGAGCCATTTCTCGGGTACCTCCAATTGGAACATGCTCAAACGCTACATCGAGAAAGAGGGCGATACCGTGGCCCGTATGCAGGCTATTGCCGAGACCGCCTGGGAGATGAAAGCAGCCCTGCAGGCTGAGGACCTGGCCCGGGTGGCTCGCGCGCTGGGGCGTGAGTGGGACAATCGCAAGGGTTTGGCCGACGGGGTGACGACCACCGAGATCGACGCCATGATTGCGGTCGCTGCGCAGGCCGGGGCACTGGCTTCGAAGATCTGCGGGGCCGGTGGGGGAGGGTGCCTGCTGACGCTCGCTTCTCCCGCGTCGCGGTCGGCTGTGGCCCGGGCACTGGAAGGGGCGGGGGCGCAGGTGATGGATGTCAAGCTCGACCCGCAGGGGCTCATGCTGGAGACCGACGTCCCATCGCCTGCCCATGGCTGACGAAGTCGACGTCGAGCTCGACGAGCCCACCCTGGGCAACCGCAGTCTCTCAGTGGCCCTGGGGGTGCTGGTTGTGCTCTCTTTGCTGGTGTTGGGCTATTACTACAGGCGTCCGGTCGACAGTGAGGCCGCCGTGCTGGTCTCGCCTTCCGCCAGCCCGATGGCCAGCCCCTCGCGACGCGAGCTACCGCCCGTGCCTGAGCCTACCGGAACGATTAAGGTCTATGTAGCGGGAGAGGTTCGCAAACCTGGAGTGGTGGCCTTGCCGGCCGGCAGTCGGGTGGAGGATGCTCTGGCCAAAGCCGGGGGGATGACCCCGCGGGCCGATCCGCTGGCCATCAACCTGGCCTCGCGGGTCAAGGATGAGCAGATGATCGTGGTGCCGGCACGGGGCCAGCTGGAAGCATCTCCGGTGGACGTGCATCCTTCGGCTACTCCCGACGAGCCTGCACCGGAGGCTCACGAACCCGAGCCGGAGGCCACGGAGTCGGCCGCCGAGCCGTCAGGCGAGCCCCCGTCCTCGCCCGGGCCGTCCGCGCCTGCGCCGGGCCCTCAGTCGCAGACCGACTGGAGTCAGTACATCAACCAGAAGCCCTCTGACAGCGTGGCCAGGGTCAGCCTGAACAAAGGTACCCGCGGCGAGCTTGAATCGGTGCCCGGCATCGGCCCGAGCTCGGCGGCGGCTATCCTGGAGTATCGCAAGAAGCAGCGCTTCACCTCGGTAGATGATCTGCTCAAAGTACCCGGGATCAAACAGAAGAAGCTCGAAGGGATCCGTCCCTACGTCGATCTCTAGTGTTCAGCGTTACGAGATGATAGTATTGCCTGTCCATCGTGAGAGGATAAGGGGACCTGGGCGAGGCGACGAAGTGCAACCTGTCGTTATCTGGAATCAGGAGGAAGAGTGTGAGCAAGTATACGGGTGTGCTGAAGAAGTCGGACCTCGAGGGTGGCGTGTGGGTGTTCGTCACCGAGTCGGGCGAGCGATTTCACCTGACCGGCCTGGAGGACAGGTTCTTGAAGGATGGGCAGAAGCTCGAGCTTGAAGGCGACTTCGACTCCAATTCCATGGGCATCGGCATGATGGGACCCACCCTGGCGGTCGCGCGGGCAAAGGCTCTCTAGCCCTGCTGCAGAATTCGCCCGAGGCCTTTCAAGCGCAGTTGCGCGAGGGCCACTACAACGAGCTGCGGGTGGCCTTGCTCTTTATGCTGCGCGGCTACCACAGCCAGATTCGCTTCATTAACGGGCGCTACGACATCACCTTGATGCGGGCCGGTCAGGATGGCACGCGCTCGGTGGAAGTGAAGTGGGACAAACGCGCCTCGGAGTCGGGCAATCTCTACTTTGAGGTGGAGAACACGCGCCAGCAAAAGCCCTCTGGCGTAATGGCCACCACCGCCGACCTCTGGTGCCACGTGCTGGGGGCGGGTGAGCGGGGCCTGCTTATCAGCGTGGCCAACTTGCGCCGTTTCTTGAGCGGTGGGTCCTGGCGGTCAGTGCACACCCGCGGGGCCGACTCCAACAGCCGGGGGCTGCTGGTCCCCTGGGCGGCGGTAGAAGCTTGTCCTGACTTCCGCAGAGTACGTCTGCCCACCGTGGAGGACTACTTCGGGGCCATCTTCCGGCAGGCCAGCTCCTGATGCGCTGGACGCGCACGTTCTTTATCTACGGCGTGTTGTGGCTGACCGTCATCGTGATGGTCAAGCTGAGCTATCTGGTGCTCGCCAGCTGGTTGTTCGTGGAGGCCCAGGAGAGCTTGCCTGACTTCCGCCAGCAGGTTGAAAGTCTGCAAAAGACCCACGCCACTGACCGCGAGGCCCTGGCGAAGGCGCTTTTTGAAGCCATGCAACCGGTCATCGACCGGGAGGACTGGGTATCGATCCGACTGTTGTTGAGTCTGGTCGTTTTTGCCCCGGTGGGCTTTCTGGCTGGCCGCCTGAGCGGGGATCCTCGTTGGGCCGGTGGGCTTCCGGTGCTCGCGCTTATCCCTCCCGATCCCTCCAACCCGGCACTCTTACAGGACTTCCCGGGTGTGCAGGCGCCCGAGCTGCACCTCCTGATCGTGCTCCTGGCAGTGCAGATGATCTCGGTCTACCTGTTTGCCTGGGGCGGAGCGGTGATCTACTGGCGCAAGAAACGTGTCCATCGCGAGGAGGATACCTTTCGTTAACAAGCTGGATCACGCGGACGTGCTAGATTTCCGCTCGTGAGCAACGAACGCAACAAATTCCAGCGCATCCCCACGGGCCTGCTGCCCTCGCGCCGCTCGACCGGCCCGTTCAGCCTGCCCTCAGCCGGTCGCCTGACCCTCGGCCGCCTGACCGGCGCCCCTCGGCTCCCACGTAAACCGGTCTCTCGCTGCAGTCCCGCGCGTTGACCCGTCCAGAATTGGAACGCGCGGGACTGTAGACAATCTGTTGAACGGCGCCGCGCTAATTCCAGAAGTATTCAACGCGCGGCGCATTAAGTGGGCCAGCGCGCGGGGCCTTCAGGGTGGGGCCCAGCGCACATCGAATCCGCGTAGCTGCTGGGGAGACTCGTCGGTACACTCCATCTGACCCACCCAGGACCCCTCCGGACCCCGGCTCAGGGCTGTCAGCCAGTGATCCACCGCCTCCGAGGCTCCCTGCGCCCAGGCTTCCACCGTGCCCTCTGGTCGGTTCAGCACCCAGCCAGTCAGGCCCAACCGCTGGGCGTGGGCTCTCGTGAAGTAGCGAAACCCCACCCCCTGGACGTCCCCGTGCACAATCACTCGAACCGCCCGCATGCCCGGCCAGGTTCGCATCCACCGCCCAACACGCCTTCGTGTCACGGTAGAAACATCCGGGTAACACCTTCGACCCGGTCACCGGATAGGATGGTAGCGACCTGAGGGGCTGGTCGCATTTCCATGGGCCAGCCGAGAACGAAAGGGGCTCTATCAAAGTGAACGTCCAGATGACCGCCCATCGGCCCATTCCCGCCACCGGCGCTCCGCCTGCCCAGACCCAGCAGCCGGCCCAGCCGCCCGCCGGCAAGAGCGATGTGGACGAGTTCCAGGCCAACAGCCCCAGCCGCCACGAGCGCACCTTCGAGACGATTTACAACGGCGTGGGCACTCTGGGAGCCCTGACCGACATCGCCGCCAAGACGGGCCAGGTTCTCAGCCTGGCCGGGCCGCTGGCCGGGTTCCAGGCCGGACCCCTGGCCGGCTCGGCCGCCCTGGTGGCGGGCACCTTCGACATCGCCCGGGGCGCCTCGGCCGCCAAGCAGGCTGCCGTCAATCGCGACGGCCTGGGGTCGCTGGCCGGCAGCCTGCAGGTGATGCAGGGCCTGGCCACCTATGCGGCCGCCCTGGCCCCCGCCTTCGGAGGCCCAGGCGTGGCCAGCGCTGTCGCAGCTGGCGTGGCCGTAGCCGCCTGGGCCGGACGCAAGGGCGTGGCCGCCTACGCCAAAGCTCAGGCCGCTCGGGCCGGTGAAGAGAAGGAAGCCACCCAGCCTTCTCAGTCCGCCACTCCCACGAATCCGTCCGCTCCCTCCAACCCTTCCGTGCCTGGCGCCTCGCCCCAGCCTCTGGCCCTGGCTTCGACCCCGTCGGGCTCGACGGGCCTGTCCACCACTGGCATCGAAGAGGCTGACCGCAGCCGGAAGTTCGAACAGAGCTTCGCTTTCGTGAACTCGGTAGATCAGTTCTTCCGCGGCATCGGCGGAATCGCTTCCTTCTGGAACGTCGCCGGCGGTGTCTTCTCCGGCAGCGCCAGCGGCGGACTGTTCGGCATCCCGGGCCTGGGCTTCATCGGCTCGGGCTACACCGTGGCCACGGGTGTGGCAATGACCAAGCATTCGGCCATCAACCGCAACATGGACGGCACCATCGACGGCGCCCTGCAGACCGTGGGCGGTCTGGCCGCGGTGGCCACCTGCCTGCTCGGTCCGGCCGGAATGGCCCGTATCCCGGCCATCGTGGCCGCCGGCGCCTTCGTGGCCCGCACCGCCTATCAAATCTACTCCACCTCCAAGCGTCTTGGCGACGGGGATGACAAGGAAAAGAAGAGCCTCCCCCTGATCGCGGCTCAGGCGCTCATGGACAAGGCCAACCCGTTCGTTGACTCGCGCGGGATGGAGAAGGCCGCCCTCTAGAGCAGTGGGGGGGCTGTTCAAGCAGGCTGATCCGCGGAGCGTCCTGCCCCGGCTCTGCAAGCAGGCGCTGGAGACCGAGTCGGCCAGCACGCCGGCCATGGTCGAGGCGGCAGCCCGCGTTGGTCTGCCCATGTCGGAGGCTCAGAGGGCTGCCCTCGACTATGAGCAGGCCAATGTTCTCTGGCTGGCCCTGATCCTGGAGAAGAAGGTGGATACAAGGGTCCTGGCTCCTCTGGCCATGCCGGCGACCACCTCCGGAATCGACCTTATGAAGGATACGCCCCGCATCAACTGGCTGCGCAAGGGGGCTCGCTGGCTGTACGAGGCCAACGACGAGAAGGCCTTCGAGAAGCTGTGGGACATGGCCAATGTTCCCTTTGAGTTCCCGCCTGACGGCGCCTGGAAAGACTTCATCATGCAGTGGCTCATGCGCTTGTTCAATAATATCACCGACCTCGCTCCCGCCCCGCGTCGCCCGCTGCCGGTGGAGATTCGCATCGAAACGGTGGGAAACAAGTTGGCTGCCCGCCTGTTCCCCGATCTGCCTCACCTGCCCGAGCGCGACAAGAAGGAGCTGAGCCTGGCCATCGGAGGTCCCATTCAGGCCATGCTGAAAGGCAAGATCAAGGTTTAGGCGCCAGGATTCGCCCACAGTTGGGGCAGCGGTCCAGCTCTTCCTTAGCGAGGGCGCGCAGTTTGTGGTCGGGCAGGCCCATTTTGCAGCCTCCGCAGGTTCCTGACTCCACCATCGCCACGGCGGTTCCCTTGGCAGCGCGCAGCTTGCTGTAGAGAGCCACAGTGTGGTCGGGCAGGCCGGTGACCAGCTCGCTGCGGGTACGGCGCAGGCCCAGGAGGCTCTCGCGGATCCTCTCCAGGCGCTGGCTTACCTCGTTCTCGCGACTCTTGAGGTCTTGCTGAGCGTGCTCTACGCGGGCGAGCTGCTGGGCGCATTCGGCTTCGAGCAGGCTGACCTGGTCGAGTAGCTCCAGCAACTCGGTCTCCAGTCGGTCTTTGTCGCTCTTGACGCAGGCCATTTCGGTCTCGAGCGCGGCCAGTTGAGTGGGGCTGGTCACCATGCCCCCATAGAGCTTCTGGTCCAGTGCCAGGGTCTTTTTCTCCAGGGCTCGCACATCTTGCTCGCCCTGCCGCAGCCGGTCTTGGAGCTGCTTCAACCGCTTGACGCGAGCGGCGACCTCGTTCTGCTCAACCTGCACCTGAGCCAGCGCGGCGGCCACGTCCAGCCCCCGCAGCTCTTTCTCGTATCGGTCGGCCTCCTGGTCGAGCTGCTCGAGCTCGAGCAACCGGGCCGCCAAAGTCATTCGCTCACCATCTCGGGCCGGATGATCCCGATGTAGGGCAACTGGCGATAATGGTTGTTGTAGTCGAGCCCGTAGCCGATCACGAAGTGGTCTTCGATGGTAAAGCCAAGATAGTCGATCTTCACCTCGACCTTACGCCGGGCGGGCTTTTCGAGCAGCGCACAGACCTTCAAGCTAGCGGGCTTGCGAAGGGTGAGGGCGTTGAGCAGGTAGTTCAGGGTCAGGCCCGTGTCTACGATGTCCTCCACCACGAGGACGTGGCGGTCTTCGATGCGCTCTTCGAGGTCCTTGACGATTTTGACCACGCCCGAGCTCTTAGTGGAGGCGCCATAAGAGGAGATGCCCATGAAGTCGACCACCACGGGCACGTCCAGAGTCCGCATCAGGTCGGCCGTGAACAGCATGGAGCCTTTGAGGATGCAGATCAAGATCACCTCTTGCCCGGCGTGGTCGGCCGAGACCTGCTTGCCCAGCTCGCGAATGCGGTTCTGCAGGGTCTCGCTGTCGATCAGCACCCGCTGCACGGCCTCGTGCACGGTTCCCGAGGGCGTCATCGGAGGTAGAGCGGCATCCAGGCCAGCAAAGAGGCCTGGCTCAGCACAATGAAGGAGGCTGCCAGGGCCGAGCGGCGCCAGGAGGAATCGAGGTTCTTCTGAAAACCGGCCGACAGGAGCAAGAAGGAGACCAGCTGCAGCAATAATACCGTGCCGTCTCGTCGGCTGAAGCCGATGGCTGCCAACTGCTCGGGCCACAAGAAGACAGCCGCGAAGCCCGTGACCAGGGCAAAGAAGGCGGCCAGATTACACCACAGGGTGAACACTTTCCAGCTCATGATGCCGGGGTGCTTCCTGGAAGAGGCCGGGTTTACCTGCTGTTTGGTAGAATTTAATTCAATTCCCTTCGCGGCCCCGAACCATTCGGTTGCCGAGTCCTGGCTGCAACACCACGGTGGTGACATTGCTGCTGGCCTGGATGATCGCCTGACCTTCAGAGGTTCGCGGCAGGCAGACCCAGAATTTCCAAGCATGGCAAGACGAAGGGGCGTCGGCCTGGGTACCACCCTGATCGTGACCGCGATCGTGGCCCTGCTGGGTTTTGCCCTGGCCGGCGCCAGTGTGACCCACATCAACCTGATGACCCACACCGGCAACGCCTCGGTGGCCCTCGATCTGGCCCGCAGCTCGGTGCACGTGGCACTCGGGCACCTCTTTACCGATAAGGACTTCCTCCAGACGGTCACCGTCAATGGCCCGGGCGGAGCGGTCGGACAACTCACCTTCGACCCTGCTCAGGCGACCAACCTCGGGATTCCCCTCTCGGAGAACAATCTGACCGGAGGCAGCTCCAAGCTGGCCGCCGACAACCAGATGGTGCCCGAGGAAGGGGCGTACCTGGTGGGAGTTGCCACCGTGCGCGGGGTAACCCGCCGGGTGAGGGCTATCGTGCACCTGCCTCCTTTTCCCTTTGCGGCGGCCTCGGACGGGCCTATCGTGTCTCCTGGGAGCCTGGTGGTGGGCTCGCTGCGGCCGGGGCAAGATCCCAACTCTCCCCCCATCCGCCTGCTGCCGGCCGACCTTCTGACCAATGACACCGGGCTGGCAGCCCTGACGTTGGGCCCGGCCACCACCGTGCGAGGCGACCTGCGCTCGGGGGGCGGGGTGAGCCTCGATCCGGGTGTGCAGGTCGGCGGTCGGGTGCTGACCAGCCAGGCCCCCCGGCTGGTGCCGCAAATGAGCGTGTCTGCTCTTGATCCCGACCAGCCAGCTCCCAACGGTCACCCGTTTCTGGCCCTCGAGCCTACCTACCCTGCTACGACCTTTACCGGAACCCTGCGGGGAACCGGCACGGTCACCGTCAACGGTCGGCTCAAGCTGGACCGGGCCCTGGTATACATCGATGGCGACCTGGAGATCAACGGGGGAGTGGATGGTACGGGTGTGCTGGTGACGACCGGCAACCTGACGGTGAACGGCCAGGCCAGCGTCGTGGCTGACAGTCGGGTCGCCATGCTGAGCCAGGGAAAAATCACGCTGGCGGGCAACGGTCCGGCGGGCTCGAGCATCAAGGGATTGGTTTATGCTGAGGGCGGAGTAGACGCAAAGCAGCTCAAGCTGCAGGGGGCCCTGGTGGCGCGCAACCAGCCTCCGGTTCAGTTGGACAGGGCTCGGGTGCTCAATGACGGAGGGTTGCTCCAGCCGCCCTTTAACACCCTTCCTCACAGCGAGCCCGAGCCGCAGGTTCGCTGGGTCGTGGGCTCAGGAAGTGAGCTCATGGGCGGCGAGCCCACCGCAGGATATCCGCCGACGACTCCCCCTGGAGCGTCCGATCCAACTCAGGTTTCCAAGAGCAAGATCGAGGTCAAGATCGGCCGAGACGGGAAAATCTCAGGCACGGTCACGACCTACGTCTGGACCTTCAATACGACAACGCAAACCTGGGACTTTACCCAGGAGGAGCCGGTGCAGTTCGATCCCGGTCGTCTGGTTGAGCTGGTGCCATTCGGCTACATCGCTCCGGGTGATCCTCGCCATGATCCTTCCAAAGACAACATTTTCAACCCCGAGTCCAGCGCGCCCCCGCCATCTGCATCCACCTATCCCCTGGTGCTCGACCCGGCGGAGCTTTTGCCCACCAAAGACCGGGCCCGCATTTTGCTATGGCGCGAGGGCGCTCAGTAGCGCACGTTACGCAGCATCAGGCGGCGGGTCAGCTCGAAGCTCTCTTCGCCGACCTTGAGGACCAGCTGAATGCGGGGCGGGTCCACGCTCAGATCCACTGTGAAGGCCTCCACGTGGCCGGCCAGCACAGTTCCCCCCATGGCCAGGGTAGCAAGCTCGGTGGCGATAGGAGCCGCGGGCGGCGGGGGGTTGGGCTGCTCGAAGAAGGGCTCATCGGGCTGGGGCACTCGTCCCACCGAGGGCGGCTCGGGGGGCCACTGGCGGCGATAGAGCTTGCGCTCCACCGGGTGGTAGCGGTAGAGAGCCAGGGTGGTGCTCCACTCCTGGCCACCAGTGCTGGTGACCGTGGTCAGCGGCTGGACGGATAGCAGGGTGGGGTCGCTGGCGGGGTTGGCAGGCGACACCAGGTTGATGCCCGTTCGGGGGGCGCCGGAGAGGTCGGCGGCCAGGCGGTCCATGGCCACTTGAGCCAGCTGTTGCAGCTCGATCTGGGTGGCTCCCCGGCGCGTCCCCCTGCCCATGGGCACCAGCACCTGGGCCAGAAGGGTGAGCAGGATGATCAAGAGGGCCATGGCCATCAACGTCTCGAGCAGACCAAAGGCTCGTCTAAGGCGCGCGCGGCGCTCTTCAGCACTGAGCGCGGGGCCGCTCAACAGATTGTCTAAAGGCCTGTGCGTTCTGACTCTGCACAGCGGGACTTTAGATGCGTACATCGCAACGCACTGCCTCGCGCAAGATTTCCCGGGGCACCTGGTGATCCGTCCAGGTCACCCGGACCCTCACACCCACCAGCAGGCCCGGATCCACCCCGACTCGGTTCACGGTGAAGAACTGAACTGAGGGCTGGAACATGGCTCCCCGTCCGGGCGCGGCTGGCAGGGCCTGGGCCGGCCCGGGCACCAGCTGGCTGAAGGGGCGCGTCAGCTGCTCCTCCAGGATCGAGTCAGCCAGGGCGTTGGCCTGGAGCCGCTGGCCCGAGACCCGCACGGCCGCCACCGAGGTGGGGTAGAGGTTGAAGATCAGCAGCACCACCAGGGTGAGGATGGCAAAGCACAGGATGGCTTCGGCCAGCGAGGCTCCGCGCCGCCGCCTCACAGGGTCTGCACCAGCTTGACCATGGGCAGCAAGGTGGCCAGGGCCACGACCCCGGCCATCAGGCCCATGGCCAGCATCATCAGGGGCTCGAGGGCGGCGGCGGCCATCTCCATGGTGGCCTCCAGCTCGAGCTGGTAGAGCTTTGCCAGCCACTCCAGGGTGCCGGCCACGTGCCCCGACTCCTCGCCGGCGGTCACGGTGGAGAGAAAGGCGGTAGGGAAAAAGTCGGCCGCAGCCAGGCTCTGGTCGAGTCCGGCTCCCTCGCGCAGGGCGGCCACGCTGGCCTGGAGGCGCCCCTGAAGCACGGGAGAGCCGGCGGCGGCGCCCGCCTGGGGGACGGCCTCCAGGACGGACAGGCCGACCCGCAACTGCAAAGCCAGAGCCTGGGAAAACTGGGCCACCGCCACCAGGCGCCACAGGCGGCCGACCCGGGGAATCTCGAGCAAAATGCGGTCGAGCTGGTAGCGGCCTGTCTCGGTTTGCAGAAAACGCCAGCCGAGGACCGAGAAGAAAGCCGCTCCGGCGCCCAGGGCGAGCAAGACGCGGCCGTCCGAGAGCGTGAACAGGGCTCTGGTGAGCCAGGGCAGCTCGCCCCCGATCTGGTCGAGCATCTTCAGCTGACCTTTGAGGAGGAAAGGCGGGGCGGCCAGGATCATGGCCATGCACAGCACGAACAGCACGGCCGGGTAAGTGAGGGCCGAGCGCAGCCGCAGCGTCAGCGCCCGGGCCCGCTCTTCGTGGTCGGCCAACCGGGCCAGCACCTCGACCAGGCTGCCGGTGGCCTCGCCCACCTTGATCAGCTTCAGCTGAAAGTTGGTGAACGAAGGGGAGGCCTTCTGCATGGCCACCGACAGGGGTTTGCCCTGCTCCACCTCGGTCAGCATGCGCCGGCACACGGCGACCGCCGAAGGCTCGTCTCCCAGCACTGTCAGGGCTCGGGTCAGGGGCACGCCGGCCGCCAGCAGTACCGGTAGCGAGCGCATGAGCACCACCAGCGAACGGTTGGAAAGGCGCAGGGCCCTGTCCGGAGCGGGCTTGCTGGCTGGCTCGGGCTGGTAGGACTTACGGGCCGAGGGCAGCGGCGGAGCAATCGGGAGCGGAGGGAGGGGAACCAGCTCGGGCGTGGGAGGTCGCTCCAGCTGCCACAGCTTCTGCTCCAGGTCGCGGGCATGGCTGCAGACCTTCATCAGGTCGAGCGAGGAGAAGGCAACCGCCCTGGAGCAATGGTCGGCGTAGAGCACACCCCGCACGCGTCGCTCAGGGTCCTGCAAAGGCACGCACAGCACCGAGCGGATGCCGGTCAGGAGTACGCTGGAGTTGTCGGCGAACTCGGGATCCTCGCGCAGGTCACCCGAAAGTAGCGGCAGCCCCGAGTCGATCACCTGGTGCACCAGGCCCAGGCTGACCGAGGCGCTCCACAGACCGCGCAGCCCCCGAGAGGCCTGCACCTGGAGCTCTCCTGTGCCGGTGCGGTCATAGAGGATCAGCACCCGCTCGGCCTGCAGGCCGTCCAGCACCCGGAACGACTCCTGGAAGAGCCTGGCGATGCTGGAGTCGGTGAGGGTGCCCATCAGCCCCCCCAGCGACCCAGCGCGGCCACCAAATGCGCCCCGGCCTCCTCCACGCTGGCAAAGCGAGATTCGGGGGCTTTGGCCAGCATGCGCAGCAGGATCTGCTCCACCTCGGCCGGCAGGTCGGCGCGCAGACGCGAGGGCGGCTCGGGCTTCTCGCCCACATGTTGGAAGAGCACCTGAAGCGGATCGGGAGCCTGGAACGGCTGGCGGCCCGTCAACAGCTCGTAGGCCATCACGCCCAGGGCATACTGATCGATGGCCCTGTCATAGCTCACCCCCTGAATCTGCTCAGGGGCCATGTAAGCGGGAGTGCCGAGCACGGTACCGGTCTGGGTCAGGTTGGTGGAGTTGTCCGCCCGGCTGAGGCCAAAATCCATGACTTTGAGCTTACCCGAGGCTGTGAACATCACGTTCTCGGGCTTGAGGTCGCGGTGGACCACCCCGCGCGAATGGGCGTAGGCCAGGGCCTGGAAGAGTGGCAGGAGGACCTCGGCCGCCTGCTCCGGGGAAAGGCCCTCGCCTCTCAGCCGCTCGCGCAGGGTGCCGCCTTCCACTAGCTCCATGACCAGGTAGACCAGTCCGTGCTCCTCGCCCCAGTCGTAGAGGCGCACGATGTGGGGATGATCCATCTCCTTGCACAGGCGCACCTCGCGCTTGAAACGCTTGAACAGCTCGGGGTCGCCGCTCAGGGTGGCTTGGAGCACCTTGACGGCCACCTCCTCGCTGCCCTTGCGGCCCCGGTAAACTCGGGCCATTCCGCCCGCTCCCAGCTCACCCAGCAAGTAGTAGCCGCCCAGCTCGGAGCCTTCCAGCAAGCCCCCACCGTCGGTCCGGGCCAGCAGGTCTTCCAGCCGACGGGCCCGGCGGTGACTGCGGGTGTGAAAGAGCACCATTCCTCCCGCTCCGATCAGGATCACGGTGGCGAAAGCCAGCGGTGCTCTCAGGGCCGCCAGGTGAGCCGCCAGGCTGGCGGGCTTGAGGGTCGCGGGGGCCGGCTTGCCCCCGGCTCCCAGCGGCAGCTCGCGGGCCAGCTTGAGGCGCGACTCCTGGATGGCGAACGGCTCGACTGCGTAGCCGGGCAGGCTGAAGCTGAACTCGAGAGTCCGCTCGTCTTGTCCGGTCAGGGGAACGGCCAGCGGAGTGCCGCTCAGCCCCAGCGTGCGGGGGCCCAGCTTGACCACGGCTCCCTCGGGGCGGGTGTGGAAGGTCACTCGATGCTCGCTCGGAGGCGGCTGGGCCGCAGCCAGCTGCGTCAGCAAGCAGAACGTGACCCCCAACAGCGCGCTTCTCACTCTTTGAAGCGAATTCGCGTTTGAAGCGGCACTTCCCCGCTCAGATCGACCTGAGCTCGTTCTCCAGGGCTTTCTGGCGAGCGCGGGCGGCCTCGATCTCGACCTTGGGCAGGCCCCCCATTTCGTAGAGCTCTTCCAGCTTCTTGAGGTGCTCGCGGCCATCGGTGACCTTCTTCTTGAGCTGGGTCAGCTTGGTGCTCTTGCCCTCGACGGCGTTCCTCTTGTAGTCGAGCACCTCTTCTTTGAGCTGGGGGCTCCTGGCCACCACCTTGTTGACCATTGCTTCAACGTTCTTCCAGCTCAGGCCCCGCGATCTGGCTTCCTGCTCGATGACGGTCAGACGATTGGCGGCCTGGTTGCGCTGGCCTTCCAGCATGGCCAGCGAGCGCTCATTGACAGCCAGCAAAGGGCCCACGTTCTTGGAACGCTTCTTGGCGTTGGCCAGCTCCTGGCGGGCCTGCTCGACTTCCTTGCGGGCCACCAGGCCCCTCTCGGCGTAATCTTGCATCTGCTTGACGGTTTTCTCGAGCTCGGGCACGCGGTTCTTGAGCGATTTCGCGTCCGCTTTCAGGCGGACCCGCTCCCACTTACGCATGGCCAGCTCGGAGTCAGATTCTTGCAAGGTGGCCTTGGCCACCAGCCAGGTGACCAGGAAAGACTCGGTGGAGTTGCTGGCCAGCCCGGCGAAGGGGCTGTTGGGGATGGTGGCCCCCTCTCCGAAAGGGATGTAGTTGCCGACCGCGTCGCGCATCTTGACATCCACGTGGTCGAGGGCGATGGTGCCGAGCACGTCGCCGGGAAGGATTTGCTGGCCCACCGAGACGCTGGGGCTGAGGTGCCCGTAGGTCACTGTCCAACCGGTGGGCATCTGCACCGTCACCCCGTACTGGGGACCGTACCAGTGGGCGATGGAGATGACCGTGCCGGCCCAGCCAGCGGCGCAGGGGGTGCCGAAGGGCATGGCGATATCGTAGCCCAGGTGCAGTCCGGCGTTGCGTCGGTAAACCGAGACTGTGCGCCAGTCGTAGAAGGTGCTGCTGACAAAGGCGCTGGGGAAGTAGCGCTGCTGGAAGGCCACCAGCTCGCCCAGGCCCTTGACATCCCCTCTGGCCCGCCGGCTGTCGATGATGCCATAGTCGTCCCTGAGCTTCTCGACCACCGCCGGAACGCTGGTGGAAGAAGGCGTCTCGGGCTGCTGGGCCGCTGCGGTCACGGTCAACAACAGACCGGCAAGCAAAATCCTTCGCATACGTCCTCCAATATACCCGATTGTGCTTGTAAAGAAAAGTTGGCGATTTTTACCAGCACGTTCTGCGGTTGAGAAACCTTGATCCGTCCGGACAGCCATGCTATAATGCGGGTCATTCCGGAGTAGCTCAGTGGTAGAGCAACCGGCTGTTAACCGGTTGGCCGTAGGTTCGAACCCTACCTCCGGAGCCAGCGAAAAGGCCCCCGCCAGATGACGGGGGCCATTTTCATGATGTGGAGGCCCCTCCTCGGGGGACGGGCCATGGCCTACTACTCTTTTTGAGCACCGGGAGCCTCGCGCAAAAGCTTCAAGCCCTTCTCGGCGTGGGCTCGATCTTCGGCCCTGGTGGCCGGGTCGGCCAGAACGGCCTGATAGCGAGTTTCCTCCGATTTAGCGAAGGCTGCCATGGCTTCAGGCTTGGTGGAGAAGGCCGGGTAGCTTGGCTGCACTCCGTATTTCGCCATCGCATCCGCACGCGCTTCCAGCTCTTCGCGACCCAGGCCCAGGTCTTTGGGGAACTTGGCGACCAGGAATACGTCGCGGGCGGGATCGAGATCCAGGATGGTGGGCCGGATGAACTCAGTCTCGCCCCGGAACGTGGTCAGATCCCAGATTTTGAACGTCTCAGCCGGAGTGCGGCCGCCCCGCTCCTCGTAGTCGCGCACCAGTCGACGCAGCAAGCGGTCGTCGGCACTGGGGCTGTCGAGGTAGACCGCTTTATAGGGCAGGCCCAGTTTCTCGAAATGCTCAACGACCTGAGGGTTGGTGGCGTGGATGCTGTCGAGCACGATGATGCTGTCCGAGCCGACCTCCACGTGGTTGGGCTTCTCCTCGCGGAAGCCGGTCACTTTCACGCCTTCCATGCGCCAGCCGCCGGGGCGGATGTCCTGGAAGTTGTAGACGGGCAGGTCGGCTTCTCCGGTCTGCACCAGGGTGCTCAGGTCTTCCTTGAGCTTTTTCATGTCCATGAAGTCGGCGTGATCCCAGTAGTAGGAGCCGTCGGCAGCTTGCGGATAGCCCGGCTGGTCGACATCCTTGAAGTACATGTCGCCCATAACGGTGGTCACCGGGCGATCGCCGGCGAATTTCTGGATCTCGCGGATCAGGGTGGATTTGCCCGCCGCCGAGGGTCCGCCCACCAGGATGACGACTCGCTCGCCCTGGGGCAGGCCCTTCACCAGGGCTTCGAGCTGCTCATACTGGTTGTGGGTGCGTCCTTCGTCCAGGGCCTGGGCCACATCGGCTTCGTCCAGGGCACCGGGCAGTCGCAACACGTGGGCTCGGCCCTGAGAGTCGACCTGCTGCACTTTCTCGTAGCTGACGGGATACTTGCCGGCCATCTCCTTGATGAGATCGCTGGAGCCGAAGCGCTGGTTTACCTCGAAGGCGCCTTCCAGGCTGGCCGCGTTGACGGCGTCGGGGCGACTGATGACCAGGGCCCTGGTTTGCTCGCCCTCGGCTGGCATGACTCCCACCACGCCCTTGAAGGTGGGGTAGCGGTCCATCTGGTCGATGAGGACTTTGGTGGTGGCCGCCAGGGCTTCCGGGTTGGCCACCTGGGCGGCCGTGAGGGTGGTGGTAGCCAGATGGGGCTCTCCCTGAACCGTAGCGAGGAGCTGTTGCTTCAGGTTCTGAGCCGGCCGCGGGCCACCAAGTTTGACTTGATCCCCCTCGGATGGGCATGAGCTGCATGCGCTTTGGGGTCGAGCCACAAAGGATTGGGTGGCCGCGGTCAGGGTCTGCACGGTCATCGTCTCTCGTCCTTCCTTCCAGACAGGTAGATCTATGTGTTCTCAGCAAGTATGCCTTGAGCGGCTGAAAAAAGTTGGAAACAGGATGGTAACCTATTTCCGGGTCGAAGGGTCGCAGCATGTTGAAAAATCTTACTTTGTTGGTCGTCGCGCTGGTAGGCCTGGCCACCGGGTGCACGTCCCCAGGGCCCGAGGTCTCTCCCAGCTTAACCCCCAGTCCCACCACCAGCGGTTCGCCCTCACCCGAGCCGAGCCAGGTGGGCGGGCCAAGCAAAGAGGCGGCACTGAGCGTGCTGCTTTCCCTGGCGCGAGCCATCGAGGCCGGTCAGGTCGAGGAGGCCAGCAAGCTGGTGATGGTGCCCAAGGGAATGCCGCCCGAAGAGATCGGCCCGGAGCTGAAGAAGTCGCTCGAGCGGGGTGAGATCTCGGTCAGCGGGGTGGAGAAGCTGGGCAAGCTGGGCAGTTACGGCACAGCCCGCGAGATTTTCGAGGATCGGGCCGACAACTGGGCCAAGAAGACCGGGGTCGATCCCGAGCAGTGCTGGGCTTTTAGCTTTCAAGAAGCCGAAGCGGTGCTCTTCTGGGACGGTTCGGCCTTCAAGGCCATCCGCTTTGACGACATCGGCAAGCTGACCGAGAACAAAGACGACGAAGACTAGAGTCCGGCTGGCCGGACTTCTAGGAGGTCTGCTGGGCCTGCACAGACGTAATGACCGTGGCCTGCACGATGTCTTCGGCCTTGCAGCCGCGCGAGAGGTCGTTGGAAGGGCGCTCCAACCCTTGCAGGATGGGCCCGATGGCGGTGGCCCCGGCCAGCCGCTCGACCAGCTTGTAGCCGATGTTGCCTGACTGCAGGTCGGGGAAGATAAGCACGTTGGCATGACCTGCTACAGGTGAGCCGGGCGCCTTGCTCGCCCCCACCGAGGGCACCAGGGCGGCGTCCAGTTGCAGCTCGCCGTCCACGGCCAGCTCGGGTCGCCGCGCCTGCAGCGTGCGGACAGCCTCGACCACCTTGTCCACCAGCGGATCCTTGGCGCTGCCCTTGGTGGAGAAGCTCAGCATGGCTACCTTCGGCTCTGCCCCCAGGAGTGCACGGCAGGTGTCGGCCGTGCAGGAGGCGATCTCGGCCAGTTGGGGAGCGGTGGGGTTGACCACCACCCCACAGTCGGCAAAGAGCAGGGGAGTGCCGTCCTTGAGCACCATCAAAAAGAAACTCGAGACGGTTTTGATGCCCGCTTTCAGGCCCAGGCAGAGGAGGGCGGAACGGACGGTGTGGGCGGTGGTGTTGGTGGCCCCGGCCACGGTACCATCGGCCTCTCCCAAGCGCACCATCATGTTGGCGAAGTAGAGCGGGTCCTCCATGGCCTTCTCGGCCTCCATCTCGGTCAGGCCTCGGTGGCGGCGAGAGTGAAAATACTCCCTCACATAGAGGGCCCGTTCGGGATGGTCCTTGGGATCGATCAACTCCACTCCGGACAGCTCGATTCCAGCCCGCGAGGCCCGCTGAGCCAGCGCTTCGGGACGGCCAAGAACGCCCACCCGAGCCAGGCCTCGCTCGGCGACCCAGCGGGCGGCCTGCAGCACGCGCTCGTCTTCCCCTTCGGGAAGCAAGATGAATCGCGGGTTTGCCCGGGCTCGTTCTTGAAGATGATGCAAAACTTCCATGGTCAGGGCAGGGTTCCAGGGGGGGGACAAGAAGACCTTCCCCCCAGAACTTATGAGACATAGAGCCCTTTCCCTTACCTTTACTCTGCTTGTGACGCTGCTCTTTCTGACCCTCGGATTGACGGCCCAGGAACCACCCGCCAGCCAGGCGAGCCCGAGCCCGAGTCTGAGCCCCGGTGCCGGCGAGGCCAGCCCCGGCGAAGCCAGCCCATCTCCGTCGCCCGAGCCGGTCTCCACTCCCACCCCGTCGCCCAGCCCCAGCGCCTCGCCCTTCAAGATCTATATTTCGGACAGCGAGAATGGCCGCATCGTCATCATGGACGACCTCAAGGGCACCAACCTCAAAGGGTTGGGGGGGGCCGGACGCGGCCCAGGAAAGTTCCTCGACCCGGGCCAGGTCTGGGTGGACCAGGACCGCTTTCTCTATGTGGCCGATCGCGGTAACGATCGAATCGTCAAGCTCGATCTCAAGCCTGAAGAGGGTTTGCCTGTCTGGACCGAGCTCAAGAATCTGAATAAGCCCGAAGGCGTTGCCGTCTGGGGTGATGAGGTTTTCGTCTCGGAGACCGGGGCCAACCGGGTCGTGGTCTATAAAGACGGTGAGGGCGACCCGATCCGTACCATCACGGATCCGATGCTCAAACAGCCGGGCAAGCTCTGGTTCGACGATACCGGACGCCTGTTTTTATGCTGTGGGGAATACCCGCCGGGCGGCTCGGTCGTGATGATCCCGCCAGGCACCGACCAGAAGCCCAAGGAATGGGAGGCCTACCAGGGTGCAGGTCTGCGTCCCACGGGGTATCAGCCGCGCCAGGCTGTGCTGCGCAAGAACCGCATTTTGTCCATCGATTCCAGCTCCAACCGGCTGACCGCCACCGACAACGCGGCCGGTCGAGCCACCCGAGAGATCGGGAGCTACGGCTCGGGTCTGGGACGATTCATGCGGCCCGAGGGCATGGCGCTCGACAGCGAAGGCCGCATTTACATCGCCGATACAGGCAACGACCGGATTGTGCGCATCGACGACCCGACCGGGGCCGGCTGGCGGGAGTACCAGCCTGGTCGCAATCCCAACAATCTGCTGCGGGGCCCCAAGAGCATCTTCATCTGGGCGCCTACCAAGCCAGTGCCGCCCGAGCCGCCGCCCGAGGACAAGAAGGACAAGAAAGAGAAATAACCGTTATGGATTCCGAAGAGCAGGTTGCCAATCGGGAGAGCCAGTCCGCCCTGGCGGCCCGTCGACCCGACGACTGGCAGGCGCTGGGAGAGGCCTTCGAGGCCATGGGCAAGGCCGGACTGGCTTTGACCATCGGCTTCACGGTGGCCGCAGGGGTGTGCAAGATGGCCCAGCAGGGCAAGCTTAAGCTCCCCGACTTTCTTGGGATGGTAGGCCTGACGCCCCCTGCGCCCGCAGGAAAGGAAGAGCGCCCTACTTCTTGAGTTGCGGCGCGAGCTCATCTCGCAGCTTCGCGTATTCAGAGTAGGCTTTATCGGCCGAGCGACGCACCGCCTCGGGGGCCCCTTTGGGGCCGGTAGCCAGATAGTGCTGCTCTTGCGTCATCCAGTCCATCTCGTAGCCGATCAGGTCGCGTAGCTTGCTGTGCAAGACCTTCAACTCTTGCTTGTCGGGCTCGGGACCGAGGCCCTTCTGGGCCTGGGCCAACTCCTTCTTCAGCCCTTCCAGCACTATGTCGTCGCGCTCGATCTGGCGGATCTCGGCCGGGCTCAGCCCGGCGGGCTTTTTGATGGACAGGGCCTTCTTCTCCGAAGCCAGCACAGTGGCGTAGGCCTTCTTCATGGTGGCCAGGCTCCGGGCGTCGTCGGCCAGGGTCGGCAAGAGCAACAGCAACAACAAAACGGCCAGTTTTCGCACGGTCGAGGAGATTCGCGGTCGGCTGGATCGGACCCTGGCGCTCAGCTCTTCTTGGCCGCCCTCTTGGCCGGGGTGCGCTTCTTCTGGCGCACCACCAGCTCGCCTTTCTCGGTCTGCACTTCCACCCAATCGCCCTCGTGGTACTGCTCCTCGAGCATGGCGTGGGCCAGGCGGTTCTCTACCTCTCGTGTGAACAGGCGGCGCAACGTGCCAGCCCCCTCGGGGCCGCCTTCGGCTTTGCCGATCAAGAACTCGTGGACCTCCGGCCGCACCGTCACCTTGACGCCGCGGCGCTGCTTGAGGTGGCGGGCCAGATCGTTGGTCCATTTCTCCACCAGCTCGGCCATGTCCGAGCGACCCAGGGGAGGGAAGAGCACCACGTCGTCCACCTGCTCGAGCGCTTCCGAGCTGAGGGCCCGCTCGAGCTCTGGCAGAAGGGCCCGCTCCAGCTTGTCCTGGGCCGAGAGTCGATGGCGATCCGAAAGGCGAAAGCCCACCGGCTGCTCGCGCTCGAACATGTCGGCGTCAACCACCACCGACAAGATCACCACGTTGTCGCGAAACTCCACCCGCTGCCCGCGCCCGTCGATCACGTGCCCCCGGGCCAGAATCTGGTGGATCACGTCCAGCGCTCGAGGATGGGCCCGATCGGCATCTTCGAGGTAGAGCACCGAATAGGGATACTCCTGGGCCAGCATTGTGAGCACCCCCTCTTGCTCCTGGGGCGAGCCGCCGGCGTGGCCGGCCAGGCGCATTGCCCGCAACTCGTCGGAAAACTCGTCCAGGTTCAGCCGGATGAGCCGCTCGGGGTCGTTGAACAAGAACTCGGCCAGACTGACCGCCAGGGTGGTCTTGCCGGCCCCGCGTGGGCCGGCGAAGAGAAAGCTGGCCAGCGGGCGACCGGCCTCCGACAGCCCGGCCCACGAGCGCACCAGGGCGGCTGCTACCCGGTCGACGGCCGCATCCTGTCCGATGATCTTGTCTTTGAGAGTCTGGGCGGACGCCTTCAATCGCTCACGCCACCTCTTGGCCTCGGCCAGCTGTCCGGGGCGCTCGGCGCCCGAGGCCAGCGAGAACACCCGCGGACGGCGACGGGTGGGCTCGCCCATCAGCTCTTCCAGGGCCGCCGACCAGCTGACCAGGTCGGCACCGCGGTTGAGAAGCAGGCTGGCAGCGTCGCTGTCGCGATCCTGCAGCACGGCCCAGAGCAGGTAGACGGAGTTGACCGGGCGCGAGTAGCTGGAGGCCATATCCTCGGCCAGTCGTAGAGCACCCAGGGCCCGCAGGCTGGGAGGGGGCACCCAGTCCTCCTCCGAGCTTCCTTTCCCCCTGCCAACCAGTACCAGGGCAGCCTTCTTGACCTTGCTGGCGGTAATGCCGCGCCGTCGCAGAAAGCGCCCGCCTTCCCCGCTGTCCTCCTCGGCCAGTCCGATCAACAGGTGCTCGGGGCAAAGATAGACATGACCCATGGCCCGGCAGGCTTTGCGCGCCAGCGACAGAGCCTGCACCACGTCGTGAGCCTGAAAGTACATCTAGCCGTCCTCCGGAAGCTGGCGCGCGATGCCGTCGAGCAAATCCTCCACCCGCTCCACCAGCGTGACCTCGGGCAAAAGCCACAGAGCGGGCGGCAGGCGCAGCAGCTCGGAGGCGCTGGTGCGGGGCAAGAGCAGGCGGCGGTAGGGGAACCCTTCGCTGGCGAGCTGGGCCAGCGACCCGCCCGGATCCACGGGGCCCGAGAGCCGACCTTCCAGATCGATTCGGCCCAGGACCACCTGGCCGGGAGCCGGGTCCTGGTTTTGCAGGGCCAGGGCCAGGGCGGCCATCACCGCTCCTCCAGCGTCCTCGCGCAGGCTTGGCCTCTCCTCCTTCTCCTCGCCTCTGACTGGCTCGTCCAGTCGGGGGTAGAGCGCTGAGACGTGTACGTGCAGCACCCGGTAGGTGGGATCGTCCAGCCCTAGCTCGTCGAAGCGAATCTGCAACAGCGACAGGGCCAGGCGCGCCAGCTCGCCGGCCAGCTTGCCCCCTTCTCCGGTCACGATCAGCTCGCCCCGACCGGGTAGCGAGCGGGCTTGCACCAGGAAGCCGACCACCCGCTCGGATCCCACCGGATAGACCAGTCCCGGAGAGACCTCCGGCTCGGATCGCAGGCGCTCGCGCTGCACCCGGGCCAGCGTGCTCAGGCGGGTTTGACCGGTATGGCGAGCGGCTTCAGCCAGCAGGCTCCAACCCTCTTCCAGGCCGGGGCGCAGTGCCAGCAGTTTCTCAAGGCTCTCCAGGGCCGCAGGCCAGCGTTCCAGCTCTGCCAGGCAGCGAGCCTCGCCCCACAGGGCGGGCCAGCCCGGCTCTGTCTCCAGCAGGCGGGTGAAGAGCTTGAGCGCGGCAGCTGGTTTGCCTCGGGCGAACTCTTCCTCGGCCCGGGCCAGAGCCGTCTGGTGCTTGCCGTTACTGGCCTCGACCGCTCGCTCGGGCTCGTCCTCCTCCTCCGCGCTACTTTCGAGCTGGCTCAGGAAGGCTGCCTCGGCTTCCCTGATTCGGCCCAGGCCTAGAAGGCTTTCCGCTTGATAGGAGTGCACCCAACCAGGGGCTTGCTCGCCCAGCTCGGGCATGATCCTCAGGGCTTCCTGATAGCGGCGATAGTCGAGCAGCAGCGAGGCAACCTCTTCCAGACGCTCGGCGTCGTCGTCGCGCGTCTTGAGCGACTCGGACAGCTGACTCAGAGCCTCCTCAGGATCGCCCTGCAAGCGGGCGATGCGAGCCAGCATGAGCCGAGCGGCCGAGGCGTCCCACTGCAGGGAAAACCGGTCTTCGTGCCAGGTGCCGTCTACATCCAGCTCCAACACGCGCTCGAACTCGGCTCGGGCAGCCTCAAGGTGCTCGGTGCGGTAGAACAGAACCCCCAGCAGGTAGCGCATCGAGACGCTGCGGGCGTCCTCCTCGAGCGCGCCGTAGGTGCGCTCGAGGGGCGTGGTCTCTTCGGGGCTGCCCAACTGGTCGAGCACGAACCCATAGAGGGCCAGCGACTCGCTCAAGCGCGGGTCCGAGCCACTCTGCTGCTCGCGTCGCCGCAAGTAGTGGGGCCGCAGCAGAACGATGTCGGTCCAACGTTGCAGGCGCACAAGCAGGGTGCCCACCCGATCAAGCGGCTCAACCCCGGCGGGCTCGGCGTCAGCCCAGTTGAAATAGGCCTCCAGTGCTTCTTCCAGCTCACCGCGGGCCTCGCGCACCCCGCCCAACCACTCCCAGTAGAGCGACTTCAACTCCGAGCGCGGGTCGAGCTCGGCCGAGCGGGCGTAGGCGGCGGCGGCGTCCTCGACCCGATCGATACGCAGATATGCCTCGCCCAGGGTCACCGCCAGCTCGGCATTCTTGGGCTCGTCCTTGAGGCGCTTCTCGATCTCCTGGATGCGCTCGGCGGCGTCGGGTTGCAGGGCCATGTCAGACTCGCTTCGCGCGCCCCGGGAGCTTGCCCTGTAAGAGAAGGAGACGGGATTGCTCCCGTCTCCTGCCTACTGCTGGTACCAGTCCACTTCGCCCGTACCCATCCATCCCTCGGGCGACGCACTTTCGGGCGGCGGCGGGGGAGGGGGGGCCTTGGGCTTGGGTGCCGGCGGCGGCGCTGGAGCCGGCTCGGGTGTCTCGGGACGAGCCGGCGGCGTCCAGGTGTCTTCTTCATTACTCATCGTGTCGGCCGCTTGCTCGGCCGACTCGGGCACGGGCAGAGGTCCGACCTTCTCGACGAGCTCTTCGATCCGCCCCTTGATGGTGGGGACTGCCAGGTTGAGTGGATCAAGCACGACGAAACGCTGATACAGCTCAAGCGCCCGGCGAAGGTCGTTGCGCTTCTCGGCCACCATTCCCAGGCCGCGCACGGCCACCGAGTCCATGAAATCGTAGCGCAAAGCGTTGGTATATGCTTCCTCGGCAGCGGTGATGTTGCCCAGCAGTGAGCAGCAGTCACCAAGCAGGCTCCAGAGAGCCGATGAGGCCGGGGCGCAGCCGGTCTGATGCTCGGCCTGGGTGCGCACCTCTTCAGCCAGCCCCAGGGCTTCCTCTTTCTTGCCCAGGCGCACCATCAGCTTGACCTTGCGGAACACCTGGTGAATCGAGTCGGGGTAGGCCTCGCAGATCTCCTCCATGGTTTTGAAGGCTTCCTCGACCTGACCCAGCTTCATCTGGGCGGTGGCCAAAGCCACCGCCAGGTTGGAGTGAACTTCCTCATTAGCATAGCTGCAGCGCAGGCCTTCGCGTCCGGACTCAGCGGCCGTCGCCCAGTCTTCCTGACGAACCTTGAACTCGGCCAAGCCCAGGTGGCAGCGGGCGTCACGTGGTGCCTGCTTGACCGATTTGACATAGAGTTTCTCGGCTTCGGCGAGATCCCCCACCGCTTCGTAGATGGGGGCAATCATGCGCAAGTTGCCTTCGGGGTCGCGATCGTAGATGGCCAGGGCCTCCCGATAGCGTCCGAGCTTGAAAAACAGGTCGGCCAGGGCGCGCTCGATGGCTCGCCGCACGGACTTCTTCTCGTTGGGGTCGTTGATGATCTCTTCGTAGTAGTCCACCGCGTCCTGGGAACGGCCCATGCGGACGTAGAGCCGACCCAGCTCCCACAGGGCCTGGGCGTTCTTGGAGTCGGAGAGGAGGGCTTCCTTGAGGTAGTGAATGGCCTCGTCGAACTCCCCGGCTTGAATCAGCTGGCCGGTCAGAATCTGCCAGGCTCGTGTGTCGCCGCGATAGGTTTTGACATACTCCTTCAACTCTGCGATCATGCTATCGTTGAGGGCACGCCATTCCTTGACCATGCCCTTGTTGGAGTAGACCCGCAACAGCTCCACTTTCCATTGGCGGGCATTCTTGTGATCGGTGTTGGTCTTCAGTGAGCGCTCAAAAAACAGTCGGGCGGCATCCATGTCCTTGACCCGGTAGCTCAGTCGAGCGGCCGAATCGAGCAGGGCAGGCGAGTCGGCTCGGGTCTCGAGGGCCTTGGCCAGCAGTCGGATGCCCATCTGGTGAAGTTGAATGCGCTTTTCGGTCTCCAACCCCTTGCCCAGCATCTCTTCATAAAAGGTGCCGCCCAGCGGCGCTTCGTCGGATTGACGCAATTCGAGCAACTTGGTGTAGGAGACTTCGGCGGTCTTCAGGGCCCCGGCCCGCACGGCCGTGGCCGCCAGACGGCGGATGGTCTCGGGATCGTCGGGTGTGAACTGAGCCACCCACCGACGCCACTCGAGAGCCTTAGTAAAGGATCCTTCCTCTTCCAGTGCCTCGGCCAGCTTGACGCCGAAGAAGGAGTCGCCGCACACACGAGCCGCCTGTTGCAGGGCGGCCCGCATCGCGGGGCGGTCGTTGGACTTTCGCAGGATGCGGTACTTGCGGATGTGGAGCTCTTTGTCGTCGGGGTTTTGCTCGAGCGCAGCGTCCACTTCGGCCAGAGCTTCCTCGAGGTTCTCCCTGGGAATATCGCCAAAAATGGGCTTATCACCCTCTTCGACGGCCATGGGATTCTTCGAGGGAACGTCCTTGCGGACCAGACCGGAGGGCGCAGCGCCGAGCTTCCCACCTTCGGTGGGTGCCTGGCCGGAGCTGCCCGTGCCTTTGGCAGGCAGCTGCGGTTTGTGCTGCTGATTTCCAGAGCCAAACTTGGGAGTCACCGTATCTCCCTTCCAGAGGCGGGGGCCTGCCCGCCCAGTTTCATGGTGCACAGAAGAGGAAGAATGCTGGCCATTCTCCCCCGACGGATAGGTTCGGGATCTGCTGGGAACCTCCCTGCCACTACGCTACTCCAAACATAAGGCTGATCGCAACCCGTTCGCCGGGTCCTTCCCCCGCCCCCCTGTTTGACCGAGGGCGCCTCTCCCCCTTCCTTGGCCCGACAAGAAGTAGGCAAGAACCTGTTACCGGGCTGGAAGGAGAGGGCGAGGGAGGACTCAACGCTCAAGATCAGAACATGGCGCCGCCATGGCTGGCGAAAACCAGGAGCCGCGCCGTCTGGGCGGTCGATATGAAGTTCTGGCCCCGCTCGGCGAGGGCGGGATGTCTCAGGTCTTTCGTGGTCGCGATCTCAAGCTTGGACGCGAGGTCGCCATCAAGATTCCCCGCCCTGAGATCGCTCGCGACCAGGATGCGCGCCTGCGTTTTGTTCGCGAGGGGAAAAGCGCCGCCAAGCTCAATCATCCCAACATCGTCCAGGTTTATGACTCCTCTGATGAGCCCGATGAGCCGTTTCTGATCATGGAGCTGGTGCCGGGCGAGGATCTGCGCCAGCGTCTGCAGCGCGGCCCACTTCCGCACTCTCAGGCAGTGGCTATGATGGTTCAGGTCCTGTCGGCACTCGAATGTGCCCATGCCAACGGGGTGGTGCATCGCGATCTGTCGGCCCGCAACGTTTTGCTCGATGCCCAGGGCTCGGCCCGCGTCTCGGACTTCGGCGTGGCCCAGGCCCTGGGAGACCAAACCCTGACCAGGACAGGAGAAATGCTCGGCTCGGTCAGTTACATGTCTCCCGAGCAAGCTCAGGGAAAGGACTCAGGCCCACCCACGGACATCTATGCGGCCGGCGTACTGCTCTTCGAGATGCTGACTGGCCGGCTCCCCTTCACTGGCGATACTCCGGTGCAGGTGGCCCTCAAGCATATTCAGGAGAGCCCGCCCAGCGCCTCGCAGATCAACCCGGCTGTGCCCCCCGGGCTCGACCAGGTGATCTTGCAGGCCCTGGCCAAGCGCCCCGAAGATCGCTTCGGCTCGGCCAGCGAGATGGCTCGCGCTCTCCAAGAAGGCTCGGCTCCCGTTCCCGGGCCGATCCTCGAGCACACGCGGGTGCGACAGCCTGCCGTCCGCCCCCCGGTGGAGCCCAGGGCGTCTGCCCCTTCGCGCGCTCCCTACATTTTCGGTGTTCTGGCCTTGCTGGCGGTGGTATCGGTGCTGGTCGGAATGCTGCTCATGCCCCCTCCCAGCGTGGTGGTGCCCGATCTGGTCGGACTCGAGCTCAAGGCCGCGCGCCAGAAGGCTGAGGCCCTGGGCTTGCGATTGGAGGTGTCCGAGCGTCGCCCTGATACCGCGGCGGAGAAGGATACCGTGCTCGAGCAGGATCCGACCCCCGGCGAGTTGCGCAAGCAAGGCGACTTCGTGCGAGTGGTGGTGAGTCAGGCTCCCGAGAAGGTGGCCGTGCCCGACCTTTTGGGCAAGACCGAGCCCCAGGCGGTGGAAACCCTGGAGTCACTCGGTTTTCGCGTTTTGCTCGAGCGTGAGGAGAGCGCGACCGTGCCGGGGGGGCGGGTGATTCGCCACGACCCGTTAGCCGGGGAAGAGCTCCCTCGGGGCGGTCAGGTCAAGGTTTTCATTTCGACCGGAGCAGCCAAAACGGCCATCCCCAACCTGGTGGGCATGAGTCGCCAGGAGGCTGAGGCTCTCCTCAAGAGCCTGGAGATGACGTTGGTCGTGGGCGGGACCCGTCAGGATGCCAGCGCCCCCGAAGAGACGATCTTGGAGCAGCTCCCGTCGCCCGGAACGCTGGCCGTGAAGGGTCGTAAGGTTTCGGTGATCCTCTCGGCCGGGTCGCTTGGAATGACTGCGCCCGATCTGGAGGGAAAGTCGCTCAAGGAGGCCGAGGAGATCGCGCGAAGGTCGGGTCTCAAGCTGGTCGTGGAGGGTCCGAGCAGTCCCCAGGACTCGGTGGTCTTCCAGGATCCGCTGCCCGGCGACCCGATCAAAGGGAGCACGGTGACGGTGAAGACCAACCCCAGCGTGGTGGTGCCCAATCTCAGCGGTCTGGGCGAGGACGATGCTCGCAATCAGCTAGAGGAATTGGGCCTGAAGGTGGGGGACACCCGCCGCATCAATTCGGCTGCCCCCGAGGGCGAAGTGGTTGGACAGGAGCCCGACTCGGGCATGGAAGTGTCGCCGGGCACGCCCGTTCACCTCTACGTGTCCGACCCGAGCGCTCCGCTGCCTACTCCCGACCCTGTTCTGACACCAGTCGAGCCGTCCTCGCCCGCGCCGCCATGGGTTCCTCGGTGAGGAAAATTCAAAGAGTCTGCCAGGAGACCGTATCAGCAGGAAGAATGTCCTTTTGTAGTTGCTTGAACCGGAGGATTGATCTTGGCTAGCGAGCCGAAACAGCCCTCGGGGGGTGCCGAGCAGGGGCCGTTGCTCGATCCGCGCATCCCTTTCGAGAAGGAGACCCCGGCCGAATTTGCTGTGGGTACGTTGAAGACCATCGCACTGGTGCTGGCTGTGGGCATCACCCTGGTCTTCTCGCTCATCTACGGCTGGACCATCTACGAGAGCTATTTCAAGCTTCCCGAAGAGGTCGAGGTGCCCGTCATCACCGGGAAGACCGTGGAGGAGGCCAACGAGATGCTGGCCAAGCTTGGATTGCGCCTGCAGGTTCACGAGTCGCGTTATACAGGCAAACCCGAAAAGGAGATCATCTCTCAGAACCCGGCCCCCAAGCGCAAAGTGCGTGAAGGAAATGAGATCCTGGTCGTTGTGAGCCTGGGTCCGGAGCTGATGGAAGTTCCTGACCTGATGGGCAAGTCTCTGCGCGAGGTGGAGATCGAGCTGGCCAACAATGCTTTGAAGCTGGGTAAGGTCACCTGGAGCAAGCCAGACCCCGAGAAGCCCGAGGAGGTTCTCAAGCAAGAGCCGGCCCCCGGCAAGAAGGTGAAGAAGGGCACCAGTGTGGACGTTAAGATGCAGAAGGGCGGAGGCCCGGAGGCCATGACACCGGTACCAAACCTTAAGGGCAAGCCCATCTATACCGTGACCGAGGCCCTGGCCAGGGCCGACCTGCAGATGGGCGGCATTACCTGGAAATTCCACCAGGTCGCAGCCCGGGGCGAGGTGATCGAGCAGGGACCGCCTGCCGGCAGCAAGGTATCGGCTCGCACCCTGGTTGAGTTTGAAGTCAGCGCAGGCCCCCCCGAAGGTCGTGCCTATCGCTCCCGACAACTGGCCATCGACGTGCCTACCGGGGCCGACGCTCAGCGGGTGAGCGTGCTCTTGAACAACGGGGTGGGCACCGACACGGTCTTTGATGGACGGCAGGCCTCGGGGGATACCATGAAGCTCCTGGTTTCCGGTCTGCCTGGCTCGGAGGTCGAGGTCTACATCAATGACAAGCTGACCAAGCGCGAGAAGCTTTGAGGCCATTGCAGGTATCCGCCTCCATCCTGTCGGCTGACTTTGCTCGCATGGGTGAAGAGGTTCGAGCCGTGGATGTGGCCGGGGCCGATGTGATTCATCTCGACGTGATGGACGGCGAGTTCGTGCCGAACCTGACCTTTGGGGCCGTTCTGATCAAGGCCCTGCGTCCCGTGACCGATAAGCCTTTCGACGTACACGCCATGGTGGCCGACCCCGGCCGCTTCGTGGAGCCTTTTGCCGACGCCGGCGCCCAACTCCTCACCGTGCACGTCGAGGCCTGCATCCACCTGCAGCGTGTGTTGGCCCAGATTCGTTTCGCCGGCATGCGGGCGGGTGTGGCGGTCAATCCAGCCACTCCGGTCGATTTCCTGGAGTATGTGCTCGACGATCTCGATCACGTGCTGCTCATGACCGTCAACCCGGGCTTCTCGGGCCAGTGCTTCCTGCCTTCGGTCATGGCCAAGGTGTGTCGTGTTCGTGAACTGGTGGCGGGTCGTCCCATCGACATCGGTGTGGACGGAGGGGTAGCGCCGCCGACCGCTCCGGCCTGCCGCGAAGCCGGAGCCAACGTCCTGATTGCTGCCAGCGCCATTTTCGGACAGCCCGACTACGCCCGCGCAATCGCCGACCTGAGGGGCTGAGAGGGGCTCGCCCCGCGCTCACGGAAACTATCCCTTCGTGGCCAGACGCTGGATGCTTCTGTTGTGGCTCTTGACCGGGTGCACCATCACCCCGGTGCACCGCTACGATCTGTCCGTCCAGCTGACCAACGACTCCAACCGCACCTTGACCGTCGAGGGTCGCTCCAATCTACCCGAGGGAGCACCGATTGAAGCCATTTTGTCTTCCCCCGAGGACGGTCTGTCAGTGGCTCGAGCTCGGGGTCAGGTCAAGCGCGGACGCTACTACCTGGTTTTGGACGTGGCCCGAGCCCCGGGCGGCCAGCCACTCGATCTGGAGGTGATGTTCGATCCTCTGCTCGCGCCCCTGACACTGCGAGACAAGGTGGGCCCGGCCGGAGTCGGCATGGGGGGCTCGTTGGTAGAGGACCGCGACGGTCGCAACGTGCTGGTCAAGAGACTGGCGGTGCTTCTTCCCATGGAGAGCCGCGAGGCGGCCCTGCGCAACATCGACCCGACCAATCCTGAGGCCGGCATCCAGCGCATGGAGTCTTACGTTCTGCGCAACCCCGAGGATACCCAGGCGGCCGTCCATCTGGCCCTGGTCTTGCTGCACTTTCGCGAGCCCGAGCGACACCCGGGCTCGCGGGCCCACGCCCTCCTGTCGCGAGCCATCGATCTGGCCCCCAGTCTGGAGTATCCTCCCGAAGCGCGACGCTGGCTGACCTCGCTGGATACCGAGCAACGTGAGCTCGAAGCCCAACGGGCGCTGCGTGAGCGGCTCGAGAACACCAACCCTCGGCGGATGGTCCAGATGAACGGGGTGGTGATCCCCGGGGTTCAGTTAGGGGGAGTTGCCATGGGCAGTCCGGCCGGCCGCCTCTTCGCCCAGTTCTGGCCAGAGCCGTTCCCCAGCTACCAGGGCAGCGAGGTGGAGGTGGTCCGGATCAAGGACCTCTATGACGTGCACATTGGCGTTGATCCGCTTACGCGTCAGATCGTCAGCGCCACCACCCACTCGGAGTTTTACCGCTTACAGGAAGGGGCCCTGGGAGTGGGCAGCCTGCTGCAGGAAGTTCAGGAGGTGTATCCCCGGGCTCGGGGACAGTATGGCCCACCCACCGTCCGCGAGGATGGGACCGAGGTCTCGGTGGGGACAGCCGATGTTGGCGGGCTGCGATTCGAGCTGACGCGCCACGTCGACCCGCAATTTCGCTTGCCGGTCGCGACCGTGACGGGCCTTGAAGTCTACCTTCCCTGAGTGATCACGAACTCGCCGTCTCGGTCGCTGCGCAGCCAGACCTTCTGATTTCGCTCGTCGGTTACCGAGTCGTAAAGCTCGACCTCCATGCGGCCGGGCTCGATCCGCAGCACCCGCTCGACCCAGTAGGGGGCGCCCTGGTTCTCGGAGAGCTTGAAGGTACCCGGCCGTTGGTTTAGAGGGCAAAGATAGCCCTGGCTCACGAGCTTGAGCTCTGAGCCGGTCCAACGGAACCAGCGAAAGCGAGTGGGGCTGACATCCCCCTTCTGGTAGGTCCCCACCAGGTCGATGGATTTGTCGCCGTCCAGGTCGCCTGCGGCTTGCAGGTCGCCTCCGTCCAGGGGGCCACCAAACATGAACAACTCGGTGCGTGGAGCTTCCCACAGGGTTCGACCCTGACTATCGAGCACCACCAGCCTGGCCTGCTCGCCGAGCCGCTTGAGGACGATGGAATCGGGCTTTCCGTCGTTGTTGAGGTCGGCCCTGAGCGTCTGCACGATCTCGCCATCAGCGGCCCAGGCCGCCCCGATCAAGAGAGCACCGAACAAGAGATGTCGCATACGCCCTGTTTCGCACCCGGCCGGGTCAGCCCTGTCAGGGAAACCCCCGGAAAATGAGACAGGCCGGCGTCATGGCCGGCCCTGGCGTCACGTTCCCATTCTTCCCACACTGTCCCGAACAATTCGGTCTTAGCGAAGCTCCTGCGTCCCCTCGGGGACAATACACTTCCGGACTCCACGAGCCCTGATCAATCTAGGAAGAAGTGAACATCAACCATCTGGATTATAGCAAACATGCGCACTGGAGTCAATCGAACAGAAATTCTGGTATATTCGGAATAATCGAGAATTGCTTCATTGATTGCGACCCGGGCTGAAACGCGACCAGAAAAGCCGCAGAGCGATTCCAGCAATCAGCCTGCCGCTACAGGCTGATCTTCGAACAGGTCCACGAGTTGGAAAATGTCCACGTCCACGAGCCCCATGTCGGTTAACTTTAGTGATGGGATGACCGGCAAGGCCAGGAATGCCAGTGACATAAATGGGTGCTCGGCCGTTCCCCCTAACTTCTTGGCGGCTGCATACATCGCCTCGAGCTGCGTTTTTACTTCACCCAGGGGACGGTCGGACATCAGTCCGGCGATGGGCAGTGGCAGGCTGGCCAGGACCTCGCCGTCACCGACGGCCGCCAGGCCCCCCCCGATGCGCTGAACTTCCTCCGCTGCCAGCTTCATGTCAGCATCGTTGGCGCCTACCACCACCAGATTGTGCGAGTCGTGGGCCACGGTCGAGGCCAGCGCCCCCCGCTTGAGCCCGAAGCCTCGCGCCAGCCCCAGTCCGATTTGGCCGCTGGCTTTGTGTCGCTCGACCACGGCCAGCTTGAGGATATCACGCTTGGGATCAGCCACCACCTGTCCATCCTCCTGGCGCACCTCCTCGACTGCCTGTCGCGTGACGATCTGGCGGGGAACCAGCTCGATCACCCGGGCCCGAGCTCCCCGGGCCGGGATCTTGAAGGAGTCGTCGGCGAGCGGGGCCATTCGCATAGTGCCCACGACCTGGCTGTCGTCGACCCGGGTGGCCTCAAATAGCGCCTCGCCGTCCTTGGCCACGAGCTTGCCTGCTTTGTAGACGCGGGAGGGCTTCATGGAGAAGAGGTCCTCCAATACCACAATGTCGGCCAGGTAGCCGGGCGCCACCGCTCCCCGGCGCCTCAAACCGAAATAGTTGGCCACATTGATGGTGGCCAGCCGAATGGAGGTGATGGGGTCGAAGCCCCGCCCGGCCGCTCGACGGATGAGATAGTTGATGTGGCCCTGCTCGACGAGATCGATGGGCTCGCGGTCGTCCGTGCAGAGCATCAGCCGGCTGAGTCGGTCGGGATTGATCAGAGCGCTCAGGGCATCGAGGTTGCGGGCTACGCTGCCTTCGCGAATCATGATGTAAAGGCCCGCCCGCAGCTTCTCGAGTGCCTCGTCATAAGTCGTGCATTCATGGTCAGAGCCGATGCCGGCCACCACGTAGGCCGACAGGTTTTTTCCGCTCAATCCGGGGCAATGGCCGTCGATGGGCCGCTCCCCGGCGGCCAGAATCTTCTTGAGCACTTCTGGGTCAGCCAGAAAGACCCCGGGGAAGTTCATGACCTCGGCCAGCCCGCAGACGCCCGGACGCTCGAATCGAGTAGCCAGATCCTCGGCCGAGAGATTGGCTCCGGAATGCTCGAGGTTGGTGGCGGGAACGCAAGAGCTCAGGTTGACGTAAATGTCCAGGGGGATCTTGCCGTTGAAGCCGAGGATGTAATCGATGCCAGCCAGTCCACACACATTGGCGATCTCGTGGGGGTCGGCGAACACCCCGGTGGTGCCCAGCGGCACGACGGCTCGTGCGAACTCGGCCGGGCTCACCATGCTCGACTCGAGGTGCATGTGAGCGTCCAGGAACCCGGGGGCGACATAGCTCCCCTGCAAATCCTCGGTCTGGTGAGCGGGATAGTCGCCCAGGCCGACCACGAAGCCTTGATGAACCGCAACTGAGCAGCTCTGGACCTCGCCGGTGAACACATTCACCACCCGGGCGTTGGTCAACAGAAGGTCCACGGTGGTATCGCCTCGGGCGGCCGTTATGAGGGTGGTGAGTTGGTCGAGCGGAAGGCTTCTGTTCATGAGGTTCCTCTGTGTCAGGCTCGCTGCGCAGCTTCGCTTGCCGGGTTCTGCGCGCTTGGCTTGCCAGATTTCTCGCCGGCCGTCACAGACCCTGCATAATAGCCTCCAGTGGCGCTGTCGGCTCGCCCAGGGCTCGCGCCTCCTGGATGGCACGTTCCAAGACCTGGCGAGCCCGGGCTGCCTTGCCCAGGTTCTTGAGGGCCAGGCCCAGATTGTAGGCGGCGGTGAGGTCGCAGGGATACTGGGCCACCTCACGCTCGAGCAACGGGATGGCTCGCGAATCCCCCGTTTGCAGCCAGAGCAAGGCCAGGGAATTGACGGCGTCTGGGTAGTCGGGGCAGTGCTCCAGGGCTTTCTCGAGCAGTCGCACCTTCCGGGTTGGGTCGCTCTCTTCGAAGTGAGCAAGGAAGAGGGGGAGGGCCAGTTCGAGGCCCGTAGCAGTTGGCTTGATGCGGTAGACCAGAACTAAAGGAGAGCGATGCACGCACTCGACCAGGCTGCTGTGATCGGCCCAGCACTCGACGTGGGGGGGAATGTCGTCATGTTTTCGTCCGAAGATGGTTGCCACACCGTCATCGGGCTCGAGCACCATCAGGTCCGCCCGGGGAACCACAGCGGCGTAAAGATAGCTGCTCCAGGAGGGGGTCGAGCCCGCCTGAGCCACCCTACGACCGGTGTAATACTCCAGGCAGCAGGTCATCATGGCTGAGATCAGCGTGTCCGGAGGAGTGTGGTCGCGGATCCAGCCGTAAGCTTGGCGACGAGCCTGCCATTGCTGCTCGGTCAGATGCCCCAATCGCACCAGCTCAAGATCACGTGGCACAGCCAGCGCCAGCAGACTGGCCAGCGCGACCGCGGCAGCGCGTCGCGGCACGTTCTGGAGAGCAAAAAAGAGCACCAGCGGCCAGCCTGGCAACCAGTAACGGCCGTAAAGGAAGGGCCACAGGTTGTGAAAGGCCAGATAACCCAGAAAACCGAGAGTGACGGGCTCGCGGCGGGTACGCCAGAGGGTCGGGAGGGCGCCCACAAGGACCAGGATGGCCAGCCAGGTTCCCGGTTGCCTCAGGCCGATGAATTCGCTCCCCAGAAAAATCGGAAGTTGAGCCCAGAAAGTGAAAAACTGGTCCACCACCGTGGTCTTCTTGAAAAAGTTGACCGCCTGATTGGTGTAGTTTCCCGAACCGGTTGAGAGGAGGATGGAGAAGATTGTGTAGGGTGCGGCCGCCAGACTGCCCAACAGGAAGAGTCCGATGGCCTTCCAGCGGCGCTGCAGGGCCAGGGCAAGAGTGAAGGCCGGGACCAGCATCACGCCGGGCAGGCGTACCAGGTACAGAAAGCTGACGAATAAGCCGAGCCAATGCCAGCGGCTGTCGCGCCCAATCTCGAACTCATGCCGTCCCCAGACCATTGCCGCCAGGAACAGGCAACTGAAAGGGATATCGGACATCACGCTGGTGCCGAAGGTTAGCCCGGCCGGGGTGAGGACGTAGGTCAGGCCCAGGAGCGTGCTGGCGACCGCGCCCAGGCGGGGGAAAGCCAGCACCACCACGAGAGTGGCTCCGATCAAGGTCAAGAGCAGACAGAAGGCCTGTAAAGCGACCGGCGAGCCTCCGCCCAGAAGATAAGCCGGGATGAGCATGATCGAGAAGCCCGGAAAATAATGGGCTGAGCCCCCATCTTGCTCGCGTGTGGTCAGCAGGCGACCGCTCTCGAGCAGGCGCTCGGTGCCGATTAAGTAGCAGGCGTCATCGTTGAACCCACCAAACTGATGGTAGGGCATCGCGGCCACCAGCGCCAGAGTCATGAGCCCCAGCATAACCCCCCAGATGGCCCAGAAACGACGTGTCATCGAGGCGCGCTTCGACGATAAGAGGAGCGAGCCTGCGCCAGGAGGAAACGGCCTTCATGCTGTTTACCACACCAGCCCAAGAGGCTTGTTTTGCCAAAGTCACCCCCTGGATCAGTGAGCTGTTCGGAGAGGCGGCCGTCCGTCGCACCGGCGAGCCGGTCTTCGATGTTCGGGTTGGCTCAGCCGTGACGGAAGTAGGGGTGTTTCCCTGGAAGGAGGATGAATCGGTCGTCTGTGCGAGGGCTCGGGTCATCCACGGGGTGGATTTGAGCCCGGAGTTGCTGCAGTACCTGCTTCGCCAGAACACTGTTATCCGGTTCGGGGCCTTCGGCATCGAGTCAGACAACGAGATCTTCTTTTTGCACTCCATCGTGGGCTCAACTTGCGACAAACCCGAGTTGGAGGCCACCGTCCGCTCGGTCTCGAGTCTGGCTGATCGTTACGATGACGAGATACGCAATCGCTGGGGTGGTCGGCGCGCGGCCGACTGAAGCTCAGCCTGCAGTCGAGAGGCGCCGGGTGAAAGTTGAGCCATTGGCCGATGGCGCAGGCTGGCCGTTGCTTGCAGGAATGCACTCCCGCTCGAGAAGCTTGAGCATGCGGTGGGCCGAGCGTTCCCAGTCGAACTGGGCGGCTTGAGCTGGGCCGAGCTCGCGGAGCGTCTCAGCCTGGCTCAATCCCTCCAAAATCCCCTGAGCCATCTCAACCGGCTCCTCAGCGTTAAACCAGCGCACCGCGGTTCCACCGATCTCAGTCAGGGCACTGTTACGAGCCGCGCAGCAAGGGGCCGCGCAGGCCATGGCTTCGAGCAGCGGCAAACCGAAGCTCTCGTGTAGCGAGGGCATCACAAAGAGGTCACAGTATTGATAGAGCCGCACCAGTCGCTCGGGCTCAACTTCCTCCAGAAACACGACTCGATTGCCCAGGGCCCGAACTCGCTCCATCACCGGACAGGCCCGCCCTATCAGGCGCTGAGTAAGGCTCAACCGAGGACGTCGGCAAACGAGCACCAGGCGGTGAGGAATCTGGCCAGAGAGCCAGGTGAAGGCATCCAGGAGCCCGCAAAGGTTCTTGCGAGGCTCGGTGGAGCCGACGAACAGGAGATAAGGAATGCCACCCGAGCATTCTTCCAGGAACTCGCTACGTAGCCGCGGGTCGTGACCCGGAGGAGCGAAGATCGGGTCGACTCCCGGTGTGAGCACCTCGGCTTTTCCCAGGGGAAGCTCCAGGGCGCTCACCAGCTCACGTCGGGAGAACTCCGAGGGCACCACGATACGATTGGCCACTCGTGCTGCCAGGCACAATCGCTCCCGCTCGGCATCCGGTTTGGCGGAAGCCTGGGGACCCAGGCTGGCCGTATCGTGGATCCAGACCACCCGGGGACATTCAGGGTCCCAGTCGACCCGAGCGAAAGGGAAGAGCGCTACGTCAAAGCGGGATCCGGCCCCGGACCAGGTGCACTCGAAATCCCAGCCCAGCTCATCTTGCAGGGGGGCAAGTTGGTGGCGTTCGCGGGCCACCAGTACGACCCGATGCGACAGCACTCCGCTCTTTTGTTTCCAGACCTCGAGCAAACTGCGCGTGAGCCGTCCCGCCCCTCGACGGACCCGCGGTAGCTGCGTTGCGTCCACCGCAATGGTCAAAGACCGCGACATAAGCTCCTGACGTTCTGCTCGGGCGGACGAATTCCTGTTTGGGGAGGACCGGCCTGCCCGGCCGGGAAGCAGTTTCCGTGCGACGTTCCAGCTTAAGGCGCCGCGCCTTGAACGTTTCAGGAATTGGCGCGGCGCCGTTCAACAGATTGTCTACACTCCCGCGCGTTCTAATTCTGAACAGGTCAACGCGCGGGAGTGTAGGGGCCCTCTGCCTGGTTGCCTGCCTGACGCTGGTAGCCCTGGCTGTCCCGCCCATCGCCGTGCGGCCGGCGCGACTCGTGGTGCCCCTGGGTGAGTCGCGTAGCGCTGCCTGGCAGGGCCCGAGTCGGCCCGAGGTGGCCGTCTCTGACCCCGAGGTGGCCGAGGCCCGTCTGGAGGGAAACCGGGTGGTAGTGCGCGGACTCGCCGAGGGCGATGCTCTGATCAGCCTGAGCTTTGGCGCCCGTGAGGTCGGGTTGCCGGTCCAGGTGCGCACTCCAGCCGCCCGCCTGCCTGCCCGTTTGTCGGTCAGCCTGACGGGAGCGACCGTTTCCAACAGTGTGCTCTCGCAGGCTCTGCGTGTGGCCCTGGATGCCCAGAGCGGCCTCGACCCCCGGGCTAAACTCAACCTGCAGCCAAGCCGCGCGAATGGCGAGCTGCTGGTGGACGTAAGCGCCAGCGGGCCCGGGCTGCTGCCGGTCAGCCGCACCGTGGGGGTGGATATTTCCCTGCAACAGGTACCCTTCACCCCGGCGCGCACTCTGGTCGTCAGCAATCGCCCCGAGCTGGTGCTGGCTCCAGGAATACTGCTGGATCGCCCCCTACCAGCCGGGCCGAGCCGTCTGCTCTATCACCACAGAGGCAGTCCCGACGCTCCTCATCAAGAGCTCGAGGTCTTGCTCAAGAACGTGAATGCGACGCCAGCCAGGGTTCGAGTGGCTGTGGCCAGCGTCGGCCCGAGCACCGACGAGATTTTCGCTGGCCACCGGGCGGCCCAGCTGCTGCTCGATCAGCAAGAGAAGGGAGAGAGCTTCTTCGTCCGCGTGGGTCCGGGGCAGGAGGTGGTGCTCGACCGCAAGCTACTCAAGTCGGGCCACACCATCAGTGGCATGGGTTGGCTCGAGCCTCTGGACGGATCACAACTGCGGCTGCTGGTTCGGGCCAGCGAGCAGGGGAGGGGCAGAATACCCAACGAGGAGGCGCCCGATACCGGCGGCCGGACGGGACGAGGCCTCTTCCCCCCGGCCATGGACGTGGCCCACGCCCACAACCTGGGCGGGCCTTTCACCTACATGCCTTTAGGGGAGGCTCCTTTTGAAGTGGAGCCGGTGACGGGCGAAACCAATTACGGACATTTTGGCATGGTCTACCGGGTACGGGTACTCTTGATCAACACCGACGTCGTTTCCCGCAAGGCCTGGATCGACTTCGTGCCTCGAGCTGGACCGGCGCGCGGCAGCCTTTTCGTGGATGGCCAGCGAGTGGAAACCGACATGGGCAACTCGGCCAGTGAGATTAAGGTGGGGGAGTGGGAGCTTGAGCCTGGCGAGCAGCGCGAAGTGCGCATCGAGACTTTCCCCCAGTCGGGATCCAACTACCCCGTTTTTCTGGTGGTCAAGTCGAGCTACGCCAACGGGGTCATACCGGCCCCGGCCAGGCCTGAGGTGGTGCCAGGCGAGTCGCGGTTCATGTTCTGAGGTATTAATTACTCAGTGAATGGCCTTGTCGGTCGGGGGCTGGACAGCCAGAATCTCTTTGGTAAGCTGGTGTTGGTAGCGCCCAAGAAGCTCGTTGACCCGATCATAGTCTTTGCCTGCTACCACCAGTCCGGCGTGATGGTCTTCAGCATGGCGCCAGACGACCTCGGGAGCATTGAATCGCGATAGATCGGGTTTCTCGGCTCGTGACAGGCAGATCAAGAGCCCTGCGTGGAGATTCTTGGGTTTGGGGAGCTCGTAGGACCCCTTGACGCAATAGGCATACTCCAGGCGGGCCCACTCGCGCCAGAGGTTGAACCCCGAGGCCTCCTCCACCAGCCGGTCGATGTTGGCGCCGCCCACCCGGGCTGCCAGCTCGAGGAAATAGAGCTGGCCGTCGTGGCCCTTGATGAACTCGGCGTGAGTCACCCCCCGCACCAACCGCATGGCCTTGATCAGCTTCTCGTTGAGCTGCAGCAGCTCGCGATTGAGAGAGCTCTTGGGATTCACGGTATGACTGAGGAACACTCCTCCCTCGTTCCAGATGTTGAAGGGAGGGGTCCCGTAGCGCGAGGCGACCTGAAAGAGCACTTTCTTGTCGTAGACGATCGAGTCGACATGAAATACGTCGCCTGCCACACAGCGCTCCAGGAGGTGGTAGGATTGCTCGTCGCCGAGCTCGTGCACGCGACGCCACAGCTCTTCCGGACTGTGAATCTTCTTGATGCCGACCGCCCCGGCCTGACTTCGGGGTTTGAGCATCCAGGGCCCGGGAACCTTGCGGCTGAACTCGTCAATTTGTTTGTGATTGAGCACATGCACGAACTCGGGGACGGGAATGCCCTCGTCCCGAGCCTGCACTCTCATGGCCAGCTTATCGCGGAAGAATCGAGCTGTTGTATCCCCCATGCCAGGCGAACGAAGGTGCTCGCGTAACGAGGCTGCCACTTCCACGTCAAAGTCGTCCAGGGGCACAATGCGGTCGATCTCGCGGGTCCGGGCCAGATAGCTGACGGCCCGGGTAACGTCGGGCTGCCGGTAGATGTCGTGCATGAAAAAGCGCTCGTCGATCGATTGCCAGGGCCACGGCTTGTCCTTGAGGTGCTCGTTGGTCAAGAGCAGGGTGTTGCAGCCAAGGGCGCGGCACTCCTCGATGAAGGCGGTGCCTTTGAAGAAGCTCGCCATGCAGAGAAAAGTTACCTTGCGATCGGCCACGAGAAACCTCCGACAATGAAAGTGAGGAGCCTGCATTCCCCCTTGGACCCGAACTTGCCTTCCCAGGATCCACCTGCTGGGGCCGGGAAGGGACCTGGATGAATCTTCAACGCGTGCTGGTAATCGTGATGGACGGCTGCGGGGCCGGAACTGCCCCCGACGCCGAGCTCTTTGGGGATGTGGGGGAGAATGCGGGGGATACCCTGGTGCACCTGGCTCAGAAAGTAGGCGGGCTACGCATTCCAACCCTGCGCTCGCTTGGTCTGGGGAATTTCCTGGCCCTGCCGGGGGGCCTCCCGGTCGAGCACCCGCGGGGCTCCTATGGCCGTTTGACCGAGCGCTCGGTGGGCGGAAAGGATACCGTCACCGGCCATTGGGAGATGATGGGCATCGTGACCGAGAGCCCCTTTCCCACCTACCCGCAGGGCTTTCCTCCCGAGGTGATCGAGCCGTTCTGCGCCGCTATCGGTTCTCCGGTGCTTGGCAACTGCGCTGCCTCGGGCACCGAGATCCTCAAACGTTTCGGTCCCGAGCACCAGGCGACCGGTCATCCCATCGTTTACACCAGCGCTGACAGCGTGTTTCAGATCGCTTGTCACGAGGCAGTCATTCCCATTGAGCGGCTCTACGACTTTTGCCGGGTCGCCCGCGGCCTCTTGACGGGGCAGCACTCGGTACAGCGGGTCATCGCACGACCCTTCGAAGGAACCTTCGAAGGGGGCTATCGGCGTACCGAGCGCCGCAAGGATTTTCCCCTCTCGCCGCCCGAGAACGTCATCGACCGTCTGGCAGCAGCCGGGGTCAAGGTTGGGGGTATCGGGGTGATCCCCGAGCTATTCGACGGCCGCGGATTCGCATTTGCTCGCCGCACCCAGTCTAATGAGGATCACTTTCAAGCCACCCTGGAGGCACTGACCACTGACCTGGGCTTTCTGTTCGTGAATTTCGAGGATTTCGATATGCTCTTCGGGCATCGCAACGACTGCGCTGGCTTTGCTGCCGCGCTGGAAACCTTCGACGGCTATCTTACCGAGATTCTCAACCGCCTCGGGCCGCATGACCTTCTCATCGTGACCGCCGACCATGGCAACGATCCGACCACACCGTCCACTGATCACAGTCGCGAATATGCTCCCCTGTTGCTCTTCAGCCCCTCGCTTGCGGGCGGGCGCGACTATGGCATTCGAGAGAGCTTCGCCGACATCGGGGCGACTCTGGCCGAGGTGTTCGGGGTAGCCCCTCCTCCGGTGGGCAAGAGCCTGCTCGATCAGGGATAAGCACGCAGCCTGCGATAAGGCTCGAGCAGCTCGTTGGAGGTGTTCTCGAGCTTGAGTTGGGCCTGACGCTCGGTCTGGTCATGGCAGGCCGCCCGGAAATCGCACCAGCGGCAGTGGCTCGGGTCGGGGGTATGCACGAAGGCCCCCTCCTCCACGATGGCCAGCAACTCGCCGATCAGATCGAAGAGTTGCCTGGAGTCAGGCCGCTGGATGGGAAAGTGGTCCTCGAGGGCTCGGATCGAGGGAAAGAAGTAGGCTCCCGAGCTGACCCGGCCACCCATAAGCTCCTCGGCCACCAGGGCGTAGAGGGCATGCTGGAGCTGGCGACCATGAGCAAAGACTGCCCTGGCCGGATGAGGGGGGCGGGCACCGGTCTTGTAGTCGATCACCTGGTAGGTGCCATCTGCGAGTTGGTCGATGCGGTCGATGCGACCTCGCAGGCTGAGTACCCCGGCCGGACCGAGCTCGAGGCTGACTGGCTCGGCTCGATCCAGGGGCTCGCCTTCATTCTTGGTCATTCCGAAGGTGACCTCCAGGGCGATCGGCGTGTGCCCTGAGCGTCTCTCTTCCTGGTCGAGAAAATTTCCCAGATCTTTGCGCAGGCTTTCTGCCTCCTCGGCGTAGAGCGCTTCCGATACGGGCGGCATTCGTCGGCGCAGCTCCTGCAGCTTGCATTCGAGCAAGTCCAGGAGCTCGCGCTCGTGCTCTTGGCGGGTGGGACGACGGCCGGCCGAGCGCAAGCGCCGCAAGAAGATGGCCAGCAGATCGTGCATCAGGTTGCCGCGCAGGAGCGCGTCCAGCCACTGGTCGGGGTTGGGCGAGACCTGCTCGCGGCGGGTCAGGCCCAGAGCTCGCTCGAGATACCAGCGGAAGGGGCAGGCGGCCAGCGTCTCAAGCGAGGTGGCCGAGATGGGCCGACCGGTGCGACGAGGGTCGAGCTCGCAGGCCTGGCTCACCAGACCGTCATACTCGGTGAAAACCGCGCTCTCGCGGGCCTGGCTGGCCCGTTGGCCGCGGGCCAGCCAGGGATAGGCCTGCCAGACCCAGGGGGCGGCAGCCGGCCCTCGAGGGACCAGTCGGGACAGCCACCAGGAGCTGACCGAGGGAGCCGAGCCGACTCGGGAGGCCACCACCGTGACCGGATCGGGCTCGTAGGGCTCCTTCTCGGGCCCCCGCTCCAGGCGCAAAGCCTGTTTGAAGAGCCAGGAGGACACCGTCTCGCGATTCTCGCGCAGGTCGCGAACCGAGTAGCTGAAGACCGCCTGCTCAGCCTCGCAGGTGGCCAGTCGCAGTAAGACATCGGAGACCTGCTCATGAATGCGCTCGAGCGAGGTGGGCAGGCCAAGACCCCTGCGCTCGGAGTCGAGCAGCACCGGATCCTCGATGGGAGGGCTGAAGACCCGGCCTTCTTCCAGCCCCAGGAGATACAAGTGAGGTCGGCCCGAGCGACCGGCGCTCTCCAGACCGGTCACGTAGAGAGAGCCGGGACGTGGCCGGGAAGCTCCCAGGCTCAGACGCTCGAGCCGCTCACGAACCAGTCGCAGTATCTGAGCCCGAGGGCGCCGGAAGGGAGCCAGGCTGCTCAATTCGCGCAGAGCGCGGGTCACGGCCGGGTCAGCCTGAGGGCGCTGCAGGGCGACCAGAGCCTCGACCAGCGTGCCAAGCTCGAGCTGGTTGTCCTGTTCCACGGGGAGCCTGTCAAGCAAGCCTTGAATCCAGCAGTGCAAGGTTTCCACACGCTCAGCTTGAGCCAGCCTCAGCTCGGCGTGATCGAGCTCTTCCTCGGCCTGCGCTCTCAACCTGAGGCTGGCTGCTCCCAATCCCCGCCGATAGGTTTCTCGGCCCCAGGTCAGGTGGGAACGAGTGAGCAGAGAAGCGGCCGCGCCATTGCCAATGCCCTCTGGTGGCACCAGGTCGCCAGCCAGGATCAGCGAGCGCAGCTCGCTGGCCGAGAAATCGCTCTCGATCCAGGAAAGCAAGCCCAGAACGCCCCGACCATCAGGGGTGCGGGGTGCCGGCAGACCGTCCGAAAGGCTTACCGGAAGATCCAGGCGACGGGCCTTCTGCCAAAGCTCCAGGCGCAGGTCAGGCTGAGCCGCCACCAGCTCCACCTGGTCCAGCGCAATCCCTTGCTCGAGCAAGCGCCGAAAGACCTCCTCCAACTCGGCGTCACGCCCACCGGCCGCCAGGGTCTGAACCCGCGGAACCTGCACGGGGCGAGAGAGCCAGCGCAAGTTCGAGCCTCCGGCGACCTCCTCGTCAGCCGGCCAGCTTGAAGGAAGGTCCCACCCGGGCAACTCGGGCCGGTGACCGGGCAGGCGGCGACCTCCCAGACGGGCGAGCAACTCGCGGGCCAGGCGGGGGAGCCTGAGACCGGGCAGGGTAACCACGGGATCGGTCTCGGCCATGGGGGCCTCATCGACCCGCTCGATGGCTACCCGATACAGCTCAGCCTGGTCGGCCAGGCGATGCCGGGTCAGGTGGTCTTCGTAGGCCAGCAACAGAGAGCGGAGCTCGGTTGCCTTGCGAGCTGGCTCGAGCTGCTCGAAGGGAAAGCTCTCGGCCAGGCAGCCTTCCAGGCGCAACTCGAGCAGCGAGGCCCAGAGGCAGTCGGCCATGCGCGGCTGCTCGGCCAGGGGGCGAAAGTATCCCTCATCTCCATCGGGCAGGTCGAGCAGCAAGCGGAGCAGCAGAGAGGCCGACAGACCTTCCGGCAGAGGATCGAGGCCTGCTTCCAGCAGGTGGGGGGCGGCCAGGTCGCGAGCCAGGTCGTGCATGGTAACAAAGCGGAGGTTGGCCCAGGCGACTCCCCTCAGGGCCAGTCGCTCGGCCAGGGTCCAGCCGACCGTAGAGGATGGCACGATCACCCACTTGGGAGCGCTCGGCTCCTGCGCGCAAAGCCTGGCCAGCTGCGTCAGGAACGGGTCGCTCATCACCAGCGCAGGCAGGGTTCCCAGGGCCAGGTCGGGACGTTCATCAGTCAGCTCCATGAGGCGAGTCTAGCCGGGTCGGACGACAGGTAGTGTCGTTGCGCCAGGACAAGCCTGGGCAAGGAGGATAAATTTTATGACGTAGAGTTTTGAAACCTTGCGGTGGAACCCTGTGGGCGCGACCAGTGGCAGGCGCTGACGCGCAAGGTGCGAGGGCACTTCAACTACTTTGGGCTCACCGGGAACCTCCCGAGCCTGGAAAGGTTCGTGAACCAGGTGCGCCGGGTATGGCAAAAGTGGCTCGGACGGCGTTGCTCCAAAGCGCACATGAACTGGGAACGGATGAACCGTTTGGTGCAACACTACCCCCTTCCCAAACCCAAGATATTCCGGGCTCCGACCTTCAGCAAAGCTCCCACCTGACGAGCCGGATGCGTTAATTGCGCACGTCCGGTTCTGTGGGGGGCCAGGGAGGGCAACCTCCCTGGTCTACCCGGCTCTTCGGCGCAGGCTTTGGTCAGGTCCTGGGGAAGACGATCGGGTGCTACGGCAGCTGCTTGTTCCCCTTGTCGTAACGGTCTCGGTGGCGTTGGCCGCGACCGAGAGCGAGTCCCTGGCTCAGTTCGTCGAGCGCACGGCCGGGCGACAGGCCTACGGGGTCTACATGCTCGGCCAGAAGGTGGGCTGGAGCCTGGTCGAGTTGCGCCCTGGCAACTACCAGGGTAGGCCGGTCGCGGTGTCGTCGGAGGAAGACTGGACCGAGATGGTCATAATGGGCGAGCGAACCGTCAGTCACGGCAGAAGCGTTACGTACTACACCCTGACCGGGGAAGGGCCAGTCCTGGCCTGCCACGAGTGGTCGCTCGAAGACGGCCAGGAGAGCACAATTCGGGTTCAGCGAAGTACCGATGGGTACCGCATCGAGCGTCGCAGCCCGGGAGGCGAGACAGCCCGCACCGTTGTCAGGGTACGCGACAATCTGGCTGAGAGCCAGAAGCTGGAGCGGTGGCTGGCCAGAGCCCTGCCCGGAGAGCAATTTTCCGACTGGACCTGCGACTGGAATGCGCTCGATTGCGACAGCGAAACCCGCCTTACTTTCCGAGCAAGCCAGCCTCCGTTCTTCTTACTGCAGTTGAGTCAGCAGGGCGCTCTAGGCGAGATGCTGGCCCGTCCCGATGGCTCGGCCGAGCGCATCAGCATCGGCTCGGGGGTAGAGTTGCGGGCCGAGGAGGAAGCTCAGGCCCGCAGGCTTGAGCCTGCCCGCGAAATGCTCGACCTGATGATGGTGCAGGGTGGCCGTGACCTGGGCGAGGCCCGCACGGTGCGGGGTCTCATCATGGAAGTAGAAGGTCTGGACGATTTCCCCCTGCCCGAGTCGCACCGCCAGCGCCTCCAGCGCCAGGATCAGCGTTTGCTTCTCGTGACCGGTGAGGACCTTCCCACCGACCTGGGGCGGGCGCTGGGAAGCGAGGACAAAAAGCGATACCTTGCCTCCACGCCTGAGATTCAAGTCGACTCCAAGATGCGGGAACTGGCCAGGCGTCACGGACGTGGCAAGGATCCGCGTGAGCAGGCCGATCGACTCAAGTCGTGGGTGTTCGAGCAGCTGGAGAAGACGGGGGCCAGCAACGCCTTCACCGCCCACGACGTCCTCCACAACCGGGCCGGCGACTGCACCGAGCACGCTCTTCTCCTGGTGGCTCTGCTTCGAGCCGCAGGCATTCCGGCCCGCGAAGTGGGAGGTCTGGCTTACGCCCAGGATGGGGGGTTCGCCTGGCACGCCTGGGCCGAGTTCCACGACCAGAATCACTGGGTCAGCGTGGACCCGACCTGGAACGAGCTTCCCGTGGACGGCACCCACATCAAGCTCAATAACGACCCGCGCGATCTGAGCTGGATCAATCTGGTGGGACGACTCAAGCTGAAAGTGGTGGACGTCGACTACTTCTGATCGCGGAGCTTGAGAGCCCGGGCCAGATCTTGCTGGGCTGAGGCGTATTCAGGGTCGAGCTCGAGGGCTTTCTGGTAAGAGCCGATGGCCTCTTCCAGGTCTTTGGGGTCCTTGGACATCTCGGCGAACTTCCGCTCCAGGGCCGCACCCAGGAAACGATACGCCTGCTTGTCCTTGCCGTCGAATTTGATGGCCTGGCGATAACAGGTGATGGCCCTCTCGAGCTGGCCGAGCTGCAAATAGGCATCGCCCTTGTAGACCCAGGCTTTGGAGAAGCGGACATCGGCTTTGATGGCCAGATCATACTCCTTGATGGCCTCGGCGTACTTACCCTGGGCAAAGAGCTCCTCGGCTCTCTGGAAGTGTTGCCCGGCCGCCGCGGTGGCCGCCGTGATCTTGCCGGCGTTGGGGTCTTGGAGATAGCGGATGGCGTCGCGGGCGGTGGCGTTGTCAGGGTTCAGCTCCAGCACCTTCTTGTAGGCTTTGATGGCGTCGGCTTTGCGGGTCACCAGGAAGTAGGCCTGGCCCAGCCCCATGTAGGCTCCCTCGGAGGTGGGTGTCAGCTCTGCGGCCTTCAAGAACATGGCGATGGCCCGGTTGGGATCGCTCTCCATGTAGAGGTGTCCCTGCAAAATGAAGGCGTCGGAAAGATCGGGATGGGTCTCGATCAACCAGTCAACCAGGGGGCCCGCCTTGGCCGGCACCCCCTGCTGGATGTAGTAGGTGGCCAGCGTCAACTGGCCCAGCGCTCGATACTCTTTCTTCTCGGACATGAACCAGTCGGCGTGGTCGATGGCTCGGAGCAGGTCGCCGGCCTCTTTGTCACGGCCCTTGACGGCCAGTTGCAGAGCTTTGCGGATGGCTGGCACGACCTCCTCGCGATTGAGGGCGGCCTTGTTGCGGGTCAGGATGACATCCCATTGCTCGCTCTTGGCGTTCAGCATCTGGGCCAGAATCCCGTCCAGCGCGCTCTGGCCCAGGACAACGGCCGTCAGGCAGAGGAGCAGCAGCCCCCGGAGCCTCACTTCTTAGCGACCCGAGACATGACCACCTGAACCCCGACCGTCTCGTCACTCAACTGCAGATACTCCACCGAGTCGATGCCAAAGCCCTCGTCGCCGGCGTGATTGAGCGCGGCCTGCAGCTCGAAATCGCTGGGCCAACAGCCCGGGTCCTCCTGGTTGACCACGGTCAGCACACGGTGCAGCCACCGCTTCATGACGGCTCTCCAGAGCCCGCCGCGGCCTGAGTGGCCAGCGCCAGGCTCAACAGCTTGCGAGCCCCCTGGTCGCACAGCTCCTTGCCGTGATCGAGGAGGCGCAGCTCGCGCTGGCCGGTGTCGAGATAGTTGCGCCACTCCTCGATGGCCTCGCGCCAGTCCTGGATCCCTCCCTGGAAGGCCTGCTCGGTCTCGCGCACAAGCTCGGCCCGCTTAACAGCTTCCTCGCGCTCTTCGTCAGAGAGCCCTTCCAGGTTCGTCTCGGGGGCCTGACCGACAGACTTCTCTTGCTGGTCGATCAGCCCCTCAAACCAGGTCAGCTCGGCTTCGAACTCCTCCTTACCGATGCTCTTGGTCCGGATGGCGTCGACCGCTTTGTACATCCGGTCGAGGTTGGCGCTGGAGACAGGCTCCTCGGCCGGAGGCCGCGCCCCTTCCGACTCCACCGAGAAGGTCGAGGTGGAGACGGATTTCTCTACCAGGATCGGGAGCGCTCCGCCGCATTTGGCGCAGTTGCGCCGATCGGGGGAGTTGTAGAAATTGCACCGCAAACAACAGACTTTGCCTTCCCTGTCGGCCAGGTTTTGCAGCGTTTCCCAGCAGGCGTGCAGCTCATCAGCCGATTCTCGAAGGCGGTTGGAGGCCGCCTGCAAGAGCAGCACGTCCCGCGTCTCGAAGAACTGCTCGAAGCCCTGAATGGCTTCCTGGTAACCCTGCAGGGCAGCCACGGCGCGGCTCGCTTCTTGCTGCATCATGACCGAGGCCACCGGGGCGGCCGCCTTGACTGCGGTGGCCAGGGGAAGAATATCCTTCTTCAGGGTTTCCAGGTGTTCTTCCAGAAGATCCTGGTGGCAGGCTCCCTGGGCCACGTCGTAGGCCATGTGGATGACCAGGTTGACCAGTTGGGACTTGGTGGGGCCGGAGGTGCGCGCGCGCAAGCTGGCCAGCGGGATCAACTCTTGCAGATAACGGAAGGTCTTGTCAGCCTTCTTCATCTCCTCGTCCACCAGATAGTCGTCGGCCGCCTCGATCGCTTTGGCCAGCCGGTTCATGCACCGCAGGTGATCGTCGAAGGCTCGCCGCACGGCCCCGTACTCGCCCTCCTCGGGAGCCCCGGCCAGATCGTCCAGGGCTTTGAGCGTGGTCAGGCGTTCGGCGTTGACCACGCTGAGGAAAGTCTGCATCTCGGTCTGGCCGGAGCGGACTTGCTCCAGGGTTCGGATCAGGAGATTCAAGCTGGGAATATCGGTCGGACCCTGGGCCAGCAGCGCCAGGTTGCGATACATCGAGAACTGCACGTCGAGCTGATACGAGCAGCGGCGCACCAGCTCGCCGCCCTGAAAGAGCTCCTCCGTGCGGCGATTGTCCACGGCCACGCCCAGAAGATCCAGCCCGTGCTTGAACAGGCCGAAGGTGGTCTGGATCTGCTCGATGATGTCCTCGCACTTCTCCTGGGCCTCGGGAGCGAGATTGTCGACTGTCTCCTCCCATTCTTCCTGCATGGATTCCAGGCCCTGCCTGGCGATGACCAGCGCCACCTCGAGCTCGGCCGGATTGGCTTTGCCCTCGATGACCTCGGAGACCAGCATGACCAGCGCCTTTTGTTGGGTTCCTTGCGTCATCATCACTCCAAAGACAGCAAAATTTGCCCCTCACTTTCAAGAGCCTCTGGCTCGTTCCTTTGTTGGGGAAACAAAAGAGCCGCCCGCGAGGGCGGCTCGAGCAGGCTCCGGGCCAGCTTAGGTGTGGCCGAGGCGCGGGTCGTCGTAAAGGTCGGTGACCTTGCCACCGTTCACGCGAGCCAGGTCCTGGAAGCTGGGAATCACCTGGAGATTATCTTTCTGGGTGTAGATGTTGCGGTAGATCAGGTCGCCGTTGCGGGCGTAACCCATATAGGAGGTCTCGCCGTCGGCCTGGGTGCGCTCGCGTCCGGCCGTATCCCACGGGTCGAAGGAGCGGTGCTCGACGGTGTTGTTCTTGTTGTTGAACTGGATGTTCTGGGCCCCGTCGTAGATGCTGGTGCTCTCGGTGACGCCCTGCGGGCCGGTCGCGTTCATGGTGACCTTGGTGCCGTCGGCCAGGATCAGGGTGCGGGTCTTCTCGTTCCAGTCCTTCACGTGCTTGCCGTTGACGTTCTCGTGGGGGTCGCCCCAGTGCTCGACCTTGTTGCCCTCGCAGTCGGTGATCGAGACGCGGTCGCCGTTCATGGTAATGTTGTAGCCACCGCTGGTGGTGTAGGTAGCCGGCTTGCCCTTGCCGTCTTGCTGGAGCGTGCCGCCCCAGTTGATGTCCTGCTGGCCCCCCTGCTGGGGCGGGCACTGCGGCTGAGGCGGGCAGCAGTTCTGAGGCGGGCAGCACTGCTGCGGCTGACAGTACTGGGGCTGGGGCGGGCAGCAGTAGCCACCGGTCTGCGGGAAGCCACCGAACTGCGGGCCACCGCCATATTGCGGGTAGCCGGGGTTGCACCAGTTGCCCTGAGGCACCTGCGGTCCCCAGTTGCCCTGGCCGGGCGGAGGATAGTTACCGTGCTGAGGCTGCGGGCAGCACTGGTCCTGGGAAAACTGCTTGGAGACCTCACGGCCGAACAGCGCGCCGAGCACGCCGCCGATGACGGTGCCAAGTCCCGGGCAGATGGCCGAGCCGACTACGGCACCGGCGGCGCCACCACCCAGGGTTCCCAGCAGGTGGTTCGATCCCTGACCCGCGTGTTGACAGTACTGTGATTCCTGGCTCTTGTCCTTGCCGCTGAACAGGGCGACGAGCCCACCGATAAGAAGTCCTCCAGCGATTGCGGGCAGTGGCATTTTCGAATCCTCCTCCAGTTTTCAGGCGCAACTTCTGTGGGGTTTATCACGGACCTCTTTCAAGTGGTCAAGGGGGGGCACGGATGTTAACAATCTGTTTACGCCGGCAACATTTTTGTAAACACTTCTGGTTTGACCGGGGAAAGCCGGAGCCTCGGCGAACCTGTGGCCGGTGGAAATCGAGTTGCAGGGTCTCTTGACCAGTCTGCGCCAGGAGGGCAGCCTGGATTCTCGCGGTCAGTTCAGTCTCGATTTCTTGAGCGCGCGCCACAAGCTGGCCCGATTTGCCCTGAGTGATCCATCCCAGAGCTTGCTCTGTCTCGTGCAATCCGGAGTCGTGGGAGGGGCCACCCTGGTCGAGCTGCGCCAGAAACGCAAGCTGTTTCGTTCCTCCTACCAGCTCACCCACGACGGTACCCCGCTGAGCGAGGTTGAGCCCGATCAGCTGGCCCGGGTGCTGATGGACCCGCTCGAATCGTCCGAGCCCTACCTGCGGCGATTCTCGATGGGATTCAATGCGGTAGCCGAGACCGGTCGCAGCCTGGAAGTCTTGTCGGGACGATCTCCCGAGGGTTTGCGATTTCGGCTCGAGAGCGGGCAGCTGCTGGCCGACAAGCAGCCCATGGACAACCTGCAACCGCTGACCCGCATCGATCTTGGACCGGGTGCCCTGGCCCGGCTCGAGGTGAGCCGGTTGGCCTTCGCCGGCATCCCCATTACCCTCAACGGTACCCTGGTCAACCGTCCCTATTTCGGACGCTCCCAGGGCGCCGACTTCCGCCCCGGCTACTGGGATCTGGGTGCGTGCCCCGCACCTTTGGGCCGGGCCGAGTGGTATCTGGTGGCCCCCCAGGCCGCTGCTGGCCTGCTGGCCGTGCCCCGCCGCAGCCGCTGCCGGCTGCGGCGCTATCAAGTGATTGATGGCCTGCTGGGCGACCTACCGGCCGAACCCGGCGAGCCCCCTCTGCATCTCACTCCCTGGACTGCTCAGGGCGAGCCCTTGCTGGCCTGTCACGCCATCCTCACCCTGACCGGCAAATCCCACTCCGAGCTGCACTGGGTGCGCCACGGCGTGGTCATCTCGACCGAGCGCAACGTGCTCGAGCGCAATGGCTTGATCGCCGTGGTCAGCGCTCAAGACCTCAATCTCGACGTGAGCGGCTTCGAGGTGGTCCATGACGAGCTCTATCGCCGGGTGCTCGCCCTGCTCAAGCAGGGCTGCCTGTGGATGTACGAGTGATCAGCCGGTGCCCTGGTTCAGGTTGTTGGCCAGGCTCAGCACCGAGGCGTTGAAGAAGGTGTCCTTGTCCTTGATGATCGCCTGGGGCGGCAAAGAGTCAGTGAGGGTCTTGACCCCCTCCATCTTCCTGACGGCTGTGCCCAGCACCATCAGCTCGATGATCCCGCCCCCCAGCTGATAAACGTAGGTCTTCAGGCCCACCACGTCGTCTGCTCCACAGGCGGCCGCGTCGCGAGCCACCCGGGCCACGGCGTTCTCGCGCGCATCATAGATCATGGTAGTCAGCTCGGAGATCTCGCCCCGCACCAGGGACTTGAAGGCGGCCATGATCCCTCCGGCCAGCCCCAACGAATAGACCGAGACCCCCAGCACCAGCTGGATGGGCATGTAACCCAGGTGGATGAGGTTCCACATCTCCTCGTTGGTCAGGTCGCTGGTGACCGGGTTCTGGTCATATTCGGGTGGCAGCAGGTCGTGACGCGAGGCGGTGCCGATCATCATCATCTCCTGAGTGCCGGCGAAGTTGATGATCGACGTGCGGATGCCCACCACGGCGTTCCCTCCGGCCTCGTGGGCCTCGTGGGCGATGCGGTCGAGAGCCAGGCGGCGGGTCCGGTTGAAGACGTCGGAGTACTGGGTGACCTCGCCCCGCACCAGGCTCTTGAACATGCCGGCCAGCCCCCCGCCGATGCCCACCGAGTAGGCCACGTTACCGAACACGAAGCGTAATGGGTGAAAGCCGCAGTCAAGCTGGCAGTAGAGCTCTTGTCCATCGGCCGAGGTGGAGAATTCGAGCTCGGTCTGTTGCCCGCCAGCCTCCTTGCGCACGGTGCTGCCCACCGACAAGAACTCAATCATGCCCGAATGCTGCACCAGCTCGCTGGTCACGCTGGTGATACCGGCGCCACCTCGCTGGCGGGCTTCCTTCATCATGCGCTCGAGGGCCATGGTGCGGCCATCGCGGATCACGCTGGTGACCTGAGTCACTTCCCCCCCGGCCAGGGTGCGCATCGCCGAGCCCACGCTGCCCACCAGCCCCATGCTGAAGACGCTGTTGCCGATCACGAGATCGCCGGGCTGGTAGCCTTTCAAGTGCATACAGTAGATCTCGTTGCCCGAGAGCCCGGTGACGATGGCCATGGCCGCCCCTCATTTCCTGGTCGAATAGACCAGCGCGATTACGACGATGCCCGCCAACATGCCTCCCACCACGTCGGTGGGGTAGTGAGCCCCGAGGTAGACGCGGCTGATGGCTACCGCGGGGATGAGGATCAAGACCAACGCCGCCAGGCGCGGATGACCGTGACGGACCAGCACTGTTGCCAAAAACCCGTATACAGCGGCGGAGGCCATGGTGTGGCCGGAGGGGAAGCTGTAGAATGGCTCTTGTACCAGCGGCTCGAAGGCGGCGTCCGGTCGTCCCCGCCGGAACAGGGCCTTGAGCAAGGCATTGCCCACCAGATTGAGCAGGTAGACTGCGACCAGGGCCCGTTTTTCCCAATGGTCGGTCAGGCGCAGCGTAACGAGCACAACGAGCACAGCCAGCAGACGGTTATCACCCAGCCAGGTCAACAGGCTCATGGCCGTGGTGAGGCCGACCGAGCGGTAGGCCCGCAGGGGATCGGCCCAGAAATGCTCGAAGGCCAGCTCGTGGGTGCCCAACACCAGCGCAGCCAGCACAGCCAGCGCACCGGTCGAGCCGGCCAGAACCGCACGCCACCTCATCGTGGCTCCTTTTCGTCGCGATGCTGACAGACCTGCCCGCCCGCGAGCTGGCCCGGCTGATCCGGGTGAAAGAGGTTTCACCGGTGGAGGTCGCCGGCGCCTTCCTGGGCCGCATCGAGGCCGTCAAATCGCTCAATGCCGTCTTGTTTTGCGATCCGGAGTGGACCCTGGAGCAAGCTCGCAAGCTCGATCCTGACGGATTCGGGGGAGCGCTCTGGGGAGTGCCTTTCACGGTCAAGGACTCGCTGGACGTGGAGGGGGCGGTCACCACCTACGGCACGGCTGGACGACGCGGCTGTCGTAGTAATCGTGATGCCTCGGTCGTGGCCCGCATGCGCCGTGGTGGCATGGTGGTGCTGGCCAAGACCAGTGTGCCCGAGCTCTGCATGGGGCTCGAGACCGACAATGCGCTGATAGGTCGGACCCTCAATCCGCACGACTCCGAGCGCACTTGCGGCGGCTCGAGCGGGGGAGAGGCGGCCTTGCTGGCCGCCGGGGCCACCCCGCTGGGGCTGGGGAGCGACACGGGCGGAAGCATCCGGCTGCCCTGCCATTACTGCGGGGTCTGGGGGATGAAGCCCACCACCGGGCGGGTGGCCCGCACCGGGCACACTCCTGGCCCCGGCGGCACCACCGACGGGCTGTGGCAGGTCGGTCCGATGGCGCGTAACGTGGGGGACCTGCAACTGCTGCTCGGGTTGATACAGGGGCCGGACGGGCACGACCCCGATGTGGTGACGCCGGGACTCGAGCAACTGCGACTTGACGGACTGCAGGTAGCCTGGTTCGCCGACAACGGCATCGTCTCAGCCGACGCGGCCACCCGGGCCGCCCTGGAGTCAACCGTGGAGAGGCTTGGCCTGCCGGCCACCGAGATTCGTCCACCCGGGGTTGAGGAGACGGCCGAGCTGTTGCAGGGCCTGTTTCTGGCCGATGAGGGGATCGGCCTCAAACGCCTGCTGGAGAAGCTGGGCACCCGCGAGCCTCACCGCCTGCTGGCCGAGTTCTTCGAGCTGATCGCCCCCCACCGATTGACCGCTCCTGAGTACTGTCACCTGCGCTATCGCTGGGCCCGTCTGCGCGCGCGGATGCTGGAGTTCTCCCAGCAATTCCCGCTCGTCCTTTGTCCCGTGGCCCCCGGGCCCGCCCGCCTGCACGGCACCTCGCCCTGGTCTGAGGCCATGCTCGGTTGGATCAGCTTTGCCGCCTTCTTCAACCTGACCGGCTGGCCGGCCATGAGCGTGCCCGCAGGGCGTTCTCCCGAGGGCCTGCCGCTCGGGATTCAGGTGGCCGCCGGTCCCTGGAACGAGGAGCTGCTCTTCGAGGTCGGTCGACGGTTAACGAATTGCTAACATGGTTTGCCTAGTCGAAATGTTCCGGTGTGGGATAAGGTGCTCAGAATGAGTCACCGAACCGTGGATGGCCTGGCTGCAGTCAACTCCGCTCGTAACACCGAGAGCGTGGGCGGCAACGGCGCGCTGTTGGGCCAGGCCAGCGCGCGGGTGGAAGGCAGTGAGAGCATCTGGCATCCTGACCGCCCCGCCACCGACGCGGTCGAGCTCAGCCCCGACGCCCAGAACGGAGCCCTGGTCCAGGCCCCCGTCTGGCAGCCGGCCCTGTTCAACAGCAACGTGATCGCTCCCCCGCCGGGAATGCAGGCGGGAGCGGTCTACGGTCGCTCGGTCCAGGGCGTCGCTCCCGGCATGCAGGCCGGGGCGGTCTACAGCGCAAACCCCTGAGGGTTGCAAGAGTACCAGCGCAAACGCGACTTTGAAGTCACCCCTGAGCCACCTCCCGGCCAGGCCATGCAGCGGATCGGCCCCCTGGCCTTCGTGGTTCAGTTGCACAGCGCCCGCCGGCTCCACTACGACCTGCGCCTGGAGGTCGATGGCGTGCTGGTCTCGTGGGCCATCCCGAAGGGCCCGAGTTTGAACCCGGGCGATAAACGCCTGGCTGTGGCCGTCGAGGATCACCCCTTCGAGTATGGCACCTTCGAAGGCCTGATCCCGGCCGGCGAGTATGGTGGGGGAGAGGTGATCGTGTGGGATGTAGGCACTTACTCGCCCGCCCACGAGCACGTCCACAGCTGGCTTGACGCCAGGGAGGCCAGCGCGCGCATGCGATGCGATCTCGAGCGTGGACGGGTAGTGGTCTTTCTGCGCGGCCAGAAGCTGAAAGGGCGGTTCAGCCTGATTCGAACCGAGCTGGGCTGGCTGCTCTCCAAATCACGTGACGGGCTTGAGGGCCGGGCGGTGGACGAGTTATCGGTGCTGACTGGACGGCGGGTGGAGGAGGTGACCGGCCCTTCCTCCCGGCCCGCCTCGTGGCCTGTCCCCCAGCTTGCCGACGGCTCGCGCCCGCGGCCGCTTCCTTCTCTGATGCAGCCGATGCTGGCCCAGAGCTCCCTGCAACCCTTTCACGATCCGGCCTTCCTCTACGAGCCCAAGCTGGACGGAGTGCGCCTGCTGGTGCGCCTGCAGCAGGGCCAGGTCGGGCTGTGGAGCCGGCAGGGGCGCGATCACAGTCGGCAGTACCCGGGACTGAGCCAGGCTTTGAGCACCCTGCCTGTGGCCGAGGCCTGGCTCGACGGCGAGGTGGTGACCCTGGATGAGCAGGGTCGTCCGAGCTTCGAGCGGCTGCAGGGGCGCATCAACCTCGAGCGCGAGGCGGACATCGCCCGTGCCGAGCGAGAGACTCCGGTCCTCTATTACCCCTTTGACCTGCTCCACCTGGACGGCTTCGAGTTGATCGGCTGCCCGCTCGAGCAGCGCCAGCGCCTGCTGGAAACCGTTCTGGTTCCTCCCTTCCAGGCGGTGGCGCGCTTTGAGGATGGACTGGCTGCCTTTGGGGCCCTCACGGCCCTGGGCATGGAAGGGGTGATGGCCAAGCGACGGGGCTCGCGCTACGAGCCAGGGCGCCGCAGCGCCAGCTGGCTCAAGGTCAAGAGCGCTCGCGAGGAGGTCTTTGTGGTGGCTGGCTTCCGGCCGGGGGAGGGGAGCCGGGCCGATACCTTCGGCTCGCTGGTGCTCGGCTGGCGCGATGAGCAAGGCTGTCTGCGCTATGTGGGCGACGTCGGCAGCGGCTTCGACGAGGCCGGCCTCGAGCTCTGGCGCCAAAAGCTGGAGGCTCTCAAGATCAAGGAGAGCGCACTGAGCGACCCCCCGCGTGACGGACCCATCACCTGGGTCGACCCTTCCTTGCGGGTGGAGGTTCGCTATCAGGAGCGGACCGCCCAGGGAAAGCTGCGAGGCCCTGTGTTCCTGGGTGTGGCCGAGGACGAGGCGCTGGAGCAGCTGCGACGGCTCGGCTCGCAGGGGACGCTGCAGGTGGAAGGCCACCGCCTGGCTTTGACCAATCTCGACAAGCGTCTCTGGCCTGACTACACCAAGCGTGACCTGATCGCTTTCGTACTGCGGGTGGGAGCCTATGCCTTGCCGCACCTGGTGGATCGTCCCATCACCCTGACTCGCTATCCCGACGGCATCGAGGGCAAGTCTTTCTATCAGAAGCACTGGACGCAGAGCGAGCTGCCCGAATTCGTGGAGACAGCTCCCAATCGCGAGGATCCTGGCGAGCCATGGCTTCTGTGTCACAACCTGGCCACCATGGTCTGGTTGGCCCAACTGGCCAACCTCGAGCTGCACGCCTGGCTTTCGCGGTCCACCCCGCTGGACGGTCAGGACGATCCTCTGCAGTTTCCCGACCGGCTGTTGTTTGATCTCGATCCCTACATCTACTCCGGCCTGGAGAGCGAGGGAGCCGAGCCCGAGCTGAACCAGGCGGGCTTTCGCACCGCCTGCTCGTTGGCCCGCGACCTGCGTGAGATGTTGCTGGGGGTGGGCCTGACCCCCTTCGTCAAGACATCAGGCAAGACGGGTCTCCATTTGATGGTGCCCCTCAAGAGGCGCTACCCGTTCGAGGCAGTGCGGGCTGCCAGCCGCACCCTGGCTCAGTTCCTGGCCCAGAAGAGGCCCGATGAGGTGACCCTGGAATGGGCTACCGCCCGGCGCACCGGCAAGATTTTCGTGGACGCCAACCAGAACAGCTATGGCAAGAGCCTGGCCTGGATCTACTCGCCGCGTCCGGTCTCCTGGGGCGGAGTCTCGGTGCCGCTGGCCTGGGACGAGCTCGATTCAGTCTACCCGACCGAGTTCACCCTGGCCAGTGCTCCCGAGCGGGTGATCTCCCGGGGGGACCTGTGGCGCGACATGGACGTGGCTGCTGCCGAGCTGACGGAGTGAAGGAGAGCAAGGCCAAGCGGCCAAACTGTTTGTTCTGCGCGCTACAAGGCCTTTCTGACGGCGGGCTCAAGCGGGACGCTGACTCCGGACTTCACCAAAGTGCAGCTCATCCACAGCGGGACCAGCACCTCGATGCTGCAGGTGTTCGCCTTTGACGAGGCCGCGAACATGATCAGCAAGACCACCGAGACGGCCAGCGGCACCAGCACGGATGACCGCACCAGCTTCGTGGTGGGCACCATCAGCAATGGGTCCAGCACCGTCTCCTCGGTCTCGACTGCGGACCTGGCCCTTCTGGCGGTGGGCGAGACCATCCAGCACGCGGCCTTTCCCGCCGGCACCACCGTGTCGAGCAAGGGGGCCAGCAGCTTCGTGGCCAGCGCCAACGCGACAGCCAGCGCGACCGGAGCGACCATCGGGTTCGAGAACCGCTTGAACCAGATCATGAGGTAGGTGGTTACGCCGGCGGGTGGGTCG
>CAYYHB010000003.1:0-33670 GCA_964471395.1 uncultured Burkholderiales bacterium
GATGATGGCCACGGGCGCCTCGCGCTACGACTTCGACCGACTGGGAATGATTTTCCGCGCCTCTCCGCGCCAGTCCGACCTGATGATCGTGGCCGGCACGCTCACCCTCAAGATGGCTCCGCGCGTCAAGCTGCTCTACGAGCAGATGCCCGATCCCAAGTATGTCATCGCCATGGGCGGCTGCACTGTCTACGGAGGGCCCTTCTACCACGACGGCTATTCGGTGCTCAAGGGCGTGGACAAGATCATCCCCGTGGACATCCATGTAGCCGGTTGCCCGCCACGTCCTGAGGCCCTGATGCACGGCTGCATCGAACTGCAGAATCTCATCAAGACGGAGAAGTTAGGCCACAAGCGCGACCGCCCCGGCCTGCGTCAAGTGGCCGCGGGTACTGTTCGCCCCTCAGGTCTTATCGTGCCCGACTCGATGCGCGTTGTCCAGAAGGCATGAAGCGGGCTGACTTTCTCAAGAAGCTCCGGGAGCGCTGGCCTGAGACTGTCCCGGACGAGCTCAATGAGAACGGCGTAATTTTGCCGATTCAGGCCGTTCCCGAGGCGCTGGCCTGGCTCAAGGACGATCCGGAAACCCGGATGAACTACCTCGACTTCATCACTGCGGCTGACTATCCACCCGATCAGATGCAAGTGATCTACTCTCTGTATAGTCTGGATAAGCAGCACCGGGTCCAACTGAAAGTGTTGCTTGACCGCTCCCATCCCACACTCTTGACCGTCTCCCACCTGTGGACCAACGCCGAGTGGAACGAGCGTGAGATATACGACCTGTTCGGCGTGGTCTTCCCGGGCCTGAGTGACCCGCGCCGCATCTTGATGCCGGAAGATTGGGAAGGCCATCCCCTGCGCAAAGACTACCTCCACCCCAACCTTGCGAGCAAGCCTGACTGATGTTGACCGAAGACCTGCGCGACCTGCGCACCGAAGAGTTCGAGCTGAACATGGGCCCCCAGCACCCGTCCACCCACGGCGTGCTGCGCATGATCCTCAAAATGGATGGCGAGAAAGTTCTCCATTGCGACCCGATCATCGGCTATCTGCACCGCTCCATCGAAAAGATGGCCGAGTCGCGCACCTACACCCAGTTCATTCCGGTCACCGACCGTCTCGACTACTGCACCAGCATGACCTCCAACTATGTCTATGTGCTGGCGGTGGAAGCGTTGGGCGACATCAGTCCCCCCCCCCGAGCCGAGTATATCCGGGTCATCATGTCCGAACTGAACCGCATCGCTTCACACTTGCTTTGGTACGGAACGTTCTGTCTGGAGATCGGGGCCACCACGCCCTTTCTCTACGCCTTCCGCGACCGCGAAAAGGTGCTCGACCTCTTCGAGATGACCTGCGGTGCACGACTCCTGTACAACTACCTGCGAGTGGGCGGAGTATCGCGCGACCTGCCGCCCAACTTCCTCAAGGAAATGATCGATTTTCTCGACTACTGGGAGCCGATCATCCCCGAGTACGAGGACTTGCTCGACAAGAACCCGATCTTCTACAACCGGGCCCAGCAAGTCGGGGTCCTGACACCTGAGCATGCCAACCGATTTGCCATCTCCGGGCCCAGCCTGCGGGCTTCCGGCGTGAACTACGACGTGCGCCGGGCCGAGCCTTACTCGGTCTACAGAGACTTGAAGTTCGAAGTTCCCCTGGGCAAGAATGGCGATGTCTTTGACCGCTACCGGGTGCGAATGGAAGAGATGCGTCAGAGCGCGGCCATTTTGCGCCAGTGTGCTGAGGTAATCCCTTCCGGCAAGTTCATCGACTTACACAACTGGCGCTTCACGCTGCCCGCCGGGGAGGTATACAAGCACATCGAGTCGCCCCGCGGCGACATCGGCTGCTACCTGGTCTCGAACGGCGGGGACAAGCCCTGGCGCTGCAAGTTCCGAACCCCCTCGTTCGTGCACATTCAACTCTTCCGCGAGCTGATCAAGGACGTGCTGATCCCCGACATCATGGCCATCGCAGCCAGCTTTGACATCGTGCTCCCCGAGACCGACCGCTGAGAACCGGAAAGAGGAAAGCCAGGCCCGGCCTCAAACCTCCCGAAGGCTCATGCTGATTCTGGCCCAGACCCCCCACGGATTTGACGGCTGGCTAATGCCCTACCTGACGCCCTTGCTAGGCCAGGTCGGAGCAATGGTCCTGAGCATGCTGATCGTTCTGGCAGGTTGCCTGGCCTTCATCGCCATCAACGTGATGTTCCTGGTCTGGCTCGAGCGCAAGATCAGCGCGCGCATTCAGAATCGAACCGGACCAATGATGACCGGTCCGCGTAAGTGGGCCGAGACCTCTATGTGGTTCGGCGGTTTCCTGCAAACGCCGGCTGACGCCATCAAGTTGCTCTTCAAAGAGCAGATCGTTCCCGCCAAAGCCGACCGGGTTCCCTTCTACCTGGCCCCCATGTCCGTCTTCGCTGTCTGCCTTGCGGCCCACGTGGTCTTACCCTTCGGGCCGCTCTTCTGGGTGGCCGATCTGAACGTGGGGCTCCTTTATGCAGTGGCAATCAGCTCTCTGACCGTCCTCTCCATCTTGATGGCGGGCTGGGCCTCCAACAGCAAGTACAGCCTGCTGGGCGGATTGCGCTCTGCAGCCCAGATGCTGTCCTACGAGATTCCCCTGATCTTCGCGCTGCTGGGCCCCATCCTGATGGCCGGCAGCCTCTCCATGGTCGACATCGTGAGGGCTCAGGCCGAGTACGGCGTGTGGTTCATGGTGCCCAGCTTCCTGGGATTGTTGATCTACTACATCTGCGGTATTGCCGAAGTCAATCGACCCCCCTTCGACATCCCCGAAGCCGAGTCCGAGCTCGTAGCCGGCTACGTCTCGGAATACTCCGGCCTGATGTTCGCCATGTTCTTCCTGGCCGAGTTTGCGAACATGTTTTTGATCTCGGGCATCGCCACCACGGTCTTCCTGGGCGGCTGGCTGATCCCAGGGTTTGACGCACCCGAACTGACCCACCCCGGCCTGACAGCCAATCCTCGACTCTGGGTTCAGCTTCTGGGCCTGGGCGCCTTCTTTTTCAAGGCCTACGTCCTGGTGCTCATCATGATGTGGATTCGCTGGACCTTCCCGCGCCTTCGCCCCGACCACCTGATGAACTTTGGCTGGAAATTCCTTCTGCCTATCGCGTTCCTCAACCTGGTGGGCTGCGCCATCGCCACCCTGCTCTACGAAGTGACCGGCAACACCCTCAGCTTCTGGGCTGCCGGATTGCTGCTCTGTCTGATTGTCTGGAGCGTGATGCGCTACCGACGCCAACCTCCGCCCCTGGGGGCGAGGCCATGACCGATGCCGTCTTCTTTGTCCTGGCCGGGGTCATCGTTGCCTCGGCCCTGTCCATGGTCTTTGCCCGCAACCTGTTCCACGCCGGTCTGGCGCTGATCACCTGCTTCCTGGGCGTGGCTGGCATTTACGTGCTGCTGAAGTCGCCCTTCATCGCCGCCCTGCAGGTCTTGATCTATGCCGGGGCCATCGCGGTCATCTTGCTGTTTGGTTTCATGCTGACCCACCACGTGATGCATACCGACCCCCACAAACGTTTTACGCAGCAAACCGCCGGCTTCGGCGCAGCGGTGGCCATGGCAACGTTGCTGGTGGTGGTTATCGCGGTGTCACCCTGGCACAAGAGCGGGCAGGCGGTACCGGTAAGCGACCTGGGCTCGCTGGGGCGACAACTGCTGACCACCTACCTGTTGCCCTTCGAGCTGGCCTCGGCCTTCTTGTTGGCCGCCCTGGTGGGAGCCATCATGATCGCTCGCAAGGAAGAGGGGCCGCCTCAGGCATGACGCCCATCGGTTTACAACACTACCTGATACTGGCTGCGGTGCTGTTCAGCATCGGGTTGTACGGAGCCTTGACCCGGCGCAACGCGGTGGCTGTCTTGATGTCCCTCGAGCTGATGTTCAACTCGGTGAACATCAACCTGGTGGCCTTCAGCCACTTTCTGCCCGACTTCACCGGGGTGCTCTTCTCTATCTTCGTGATCACCGTGGCCGCGGCCGAGGTGACAATCGGAGTGGCCATCGTGCTGTCGGTCTATCGAAATCGCAACACCATCGACCTCGAGCAGGTCAACCAGTTGCAAGGCTAAGAGCGCGCGCCGTCGATACCCCCATCAGGAATCCAATGGCTTTGTCGGTCTCGGGGTACTGGCGCACCAGCTTCCAAAAGGCATCCGAGTGATCGGGAACGATCAGGTGGGCCAACTCGTGAACCAGCACGTAGTCGAGCACAAACTCGGGAAAGGGCTCCAACTCACGGGAGATGCGGATCGACTCGCTGCAGGGGGTGCATGAGCCCCAGCGCCTGGTCTGGTTATCCACCCACTGCACCGAGAAACGCAGCCGCCCACCGAAGTAAAGGTGGTTCAGCACTCGCGCACGCTGCATCAGGTCGCTATCGCTCTTGACACGGCGACGCTTCTTCTCGAAATGCTTGCGCATGCGCTCGATCCAGTCGAGCTCTTCCTGGCGCGTGAAACGGGCCGGCACGCGCAGCACCATGACCCCATTCTCCATAGTGGCAGAAACGGTGCGACGGCGCTGAGCGCTGCGAATGATGCGGACTTCTTCCATACCAGGCCTCCAGAAGGTTTGCCCTGGCGGGCGCCGAACCGGGGACGACCGGCCCTTGGCGGGTTTTCAATTCTTGAGCCTTCTTCAAGACCCCTGCCGAACGAAACAGCGAGAACAAGAGCTTGGGTGAACATCAGGCCATAGCCTCCATCATGGAGCTCACCGGTCAGCAGGTGACCGAAGTGGGGCTGATTCCCCTGTTCCCACTGCTGGCCTTCGTCCTGATCACCCTGGTGACGTTGCGCTGGGGTCGACTCTCGGCGGCCCTGTCGATTCTGGCCATCTTCTCCTCCCTGGTCCTGTCAGCCCGGCTCTTTCTGAGCCGACTGCACGGACCCGACCAGGCGGCTCAAGTCGACTTCTCCTGGATCGACCTGGGTTGGGTCAGTGTCGAGATGGGGCTGCTGGTCGACAACCTGTCGGCCACCATGCTGATCATGGTCTGCTTCATCGCCTTGCTGATCCAGATCTATTCTTACAGCTATATGGAGACCGAGATTCACCACTTCCCCACCCAGGGCTCGGCCTCACTCTCCCGTTTCTACGCCTACATGTCCCTGTTCGCATTCTCCATGCTGGGCCTGGTGCTCTCCACCAATCTGCTCCAGATCTACATCTTCTGGGAGCTGGTGGGCGCATGCTCGTTCTTGCTGGTGGGCTTTTGGTACTTCAAGACCAGCGCTACCCAGGCTTCCAAGAAAGCCTTTGTGGTCACGCGATTTGCCGACCTCTTCTTCCTGATGGGCATCTTGATGCTGGGCACCAAGCTTGAAACATTCAACTTCGTGTCCATCAATTCCAGCGTGAGCCTCTCTGCGGTCTGGCAGCAGGGCTACCTCCCTCTTGCGGCGGTTCTAATTTTCTGCGGAGCCATCGGCAAGAGCGCCCAGTTCCCGCTTCAGATCTGGTTACCGGACGCGATGGAAGGCCCTACTCCGGTATCCGCTCTCATCCACGCAGCAACCATGGTGGCCGCAGGAGTCTACCTGGTCGCCCGCATGTTCCCGGTTTTCGACGTGGCCATCCTGGCCGGCGGAACGGTGGCGGCCATCGGGGCTCTGACGGCCTTGCTGGCGGCCACCATGGCCTGTGTGCAAAACGATGTCAAGCGCGTGCTGGCCTACTCCACCATCTCCCAGCTCGGCTTCATGATGGCGGCCCTGGGCTCTGGCGCCTACACGGCCGGCACCTTTCACCTCATCACCCACGCCTTCTTCAAAGCTCTCCTGTTCCTGGGCTCGGGTGCGGTGATCGTGGCTTGCCACAACCAGGACATGTGGACCATGGGGGGCCTGCGAAAGAAGTTGCCCATGACCAGTCTGGCTTTCGCAGCCGGTTGCCTCGCCCTGGCGGGCATCCCTCCCTTCGCAGGCTTCTGGTCCAAGGACGAGATCCTGGCCGGCACCCACGGAGCTGTCCTGGCGGTCCTGGTGGTGGCCGCCTTCCTGACCGCGTTCTATGTCACCCGAATGTTCTGCATCACCTTTCTGGGCGAGTTCCGCGGACCTGAGCACGCACCCGCCGACCTGTCCGGACCAGTGCCCCCGGCCAACCTGACCCCTCCGGTCGACCCCTCCTGGGAGGTCTTCACCTTCAAGCCCGACTGGACCGAGGAGCGCGCCGTGACCGCGGGCGAGGGGCTCCCTCCGGCATGCCTGGGAGCCCACATGGAATTGCACCCGGCTGGCCACCACGAGCCCCACGAAGTCAGCCCGATCATGTACGTGCCCTTGCTAATCCTGTCTCTTTTTGCCACCTTCCTGGGTTTTGCCGGCATGCCCTGGGACAACAAGTTCCACCACCTGATCAACAACCCCCACGAACCAGAACATGCCTTCCATGCGACCATGATGGCCTTCTCGATCCTGGTCGCGCTGAGCGGCGTGGCTGCAGCCTGGAGCTACTTCGGACGCGACCCGATGGCCGGAGAGCGACGCTTGCGCACCCAACTCGGCCGCATCTGGGTGCTGTGGCAGCAGAAGTACTACATGGACCACCTCTGGGCCTGGCTGCTCTCGGGCACGATGTACCTGGGCGCCCGCGTGGCGGCCTGGGTGGACGACAACATCGTGGACGTGGCCGTCAACACCGTGGGCCAGCTGACTGTCTGGGCCGGAAACGAGCTGCGCAAGGAACAGAGCGGCCGCATTCAACAATACCTGTTGCTAATCGTGCTGGCCACACTGGTGCTGATCGTCGGGCTCGGCCTGGTTGAGCCTCAGTTCGTGCTGCACCCCTTCCCGGGACTCCCTGGAGGTGAGCCATGAGCGACTGGCCCATGCTCAGTCTCATGGTCTGGGCCCCCTTGCTTGGGGCCATCCTCATCCTGGCCAGCCCGGCCTGCTGGGTGAAAGGCATCCAGCGTCTGGGAGTGCTCTTCGCCAGCCTACCGCTTGTGCTCGCGCTGCCGATGTACGTCAACTTCTGGCAGAACCCGGCCACGGGCTACCGCTGGGTGGAAGACGTGCTCTGGTTCGCTCCTTTGAACATCCACTACAAGCTCGGGGTGGACGGTCTCTCCATGCCCATGCTGCTCTTGAGTGGCATCGTTTGCTGCACGGCCGCTTTCATCTCGCTGCAGATCGACTTTCGGCACCGCGAGTACTTCGCTCTGGCCCTGACGGCCATGACCGGCGTCCTGGGCGTCTTTGCCACTACCGACCTCTTCTTTCTGGTCTTGTTCTACGAGTTGGCCTCCATCCCGATGTTCTTCCTGGTGGGGATCTGGGGCTCGGACAAGTCGGGCGACGGCAAGCCGATCCACCGCCGGCAGGCGGCCATGAAGCTGCTGGTCTACTTGCAGTTAGGCGGCGGGCTGGTCCTGATCGGCATCCTCGGGCTCTACTTCCTGGGCTATCAGTATTCGCCCACCCAGACGTTCTCATTTGACCTCGAGGTGCTGCGCAAGATCCCCCTGCCCATTGAGGCCCAGAAGATTCTCTTCTTGATCTTCTTCATCGGGTTTGGCATCGAGGCCGGGCTGGTTCCCTTCCACACCTGGCTCCCCGAAGGCCACTCCTCAGCGCCGACCGCCCTGTCCATGCTGCTGGCTGGCGTGCTGCTCAAGATGGGCGGCTACGGCATCGTGCGGGTGGGCTTCGATCTATGCCCGCAGGCCGTGGCCGACTGGATGCCCTTCTTCGCCGCCATCGCGGTCGTCAACGTGCTCTACGGAGGCCTGTGCGCCCTGCGCCAGTCGGATATCAAAGTGATGATCGCCTACAGCTCGGTGAGCCACATGGGCATGGTCTTTCTGGGTCTGGCAGCCATGACGGGAGAACCCCGCTCGGCCCTCTTCGGGCTCTCCGGAGCAATCTTCCAGATGTTCTCCCACGGTATCATCACGGCACTCCTGTTCGCTCTGGCCGGGACCGTCTACCACATCACGCACAGCCGCAATCTCAAGCAGTGGGGCGGCCTGGCCGCCCGAATGCCATTCCTGGCCACCCTCTTCGCTGTGGGTGCCCTGGGCTCGCTGGGCCTGCCCGGAATGACCGGCTTTGCCGCCGAGCTGATGGTCTTTCTAGGCTCCTGGCCAGCCAGGCCAGGTCTAACGGCCCTGGCAATCTGCGGGCTGGTGATCACCACCACCTACATGATCCGGGCGCTGGGATACGGTTTCTTCGGACCCCTCAACCCTCGCCTGGTGGGCGTGCGCGACGCTCTCTGGTGGGAGCGACTGCCTCTGATGCTGCTGGTACTCACCACCCTGGCCTTCGGTTTTTATCCGGTGCTGCTGACGGCCGTGACCAGCCCTACCCTGCAAGACTTGGTGAACCGTGTCTAGCGAGCTCTTCACAAAGGTCGCTCAGCTTGTCGCTCCTCTCTCGCCTGAGCTCTGTCTGTTGCTGGCCGCTCTGTCGGCCCTGGTGATTGACATGAGCCAGCGTTCCATGCGCGAGATTCGAATGGTGGTCTGGGTATCCAGCCTGGCAGCGATTTTTTGCAGCCTGGCCCTAATGACCAGCCCTCTGCCGATCTACATGTTCACCCGCCAACCGGCCCCCGAGCTGGAGTTGGCTCCCTCATCCTACGTGGTGGATAGCCTGGCGCTCTCCCTGAAAGCCCTGATCGGGCTGCTAACAGCCCTGGCCGTCTGGCTGTCGGAAGATTCGTTTGACGAGGAGCGCTCCAACACAGGTGAATACTACAGCCTGATCGCCTTCGCGGGGCTAGGCATGATGATAGCCGTCTCCGCCAACGAGTTCTTAACCTTCTTCATCGCCTTCGAGATGTTCTCGATTCCTCTCTACGCACTTGCCGCCATTCGACGCTACCGCTCCGAATCGGCCGAGGCCGGTTTGAAGTATTTTCTGGCCGGGTCGGTCTCCTCAGCCCTGATGCTTTTCGGCATCAGCTGGGTTTACGGCAGCCTCGGCACTACCTATTTCAGCGAATTCCCCGGGCGCTTTGCCGAAGTTGCCAGCATGCCTCATGCCCTGCTGGTCGGGGTGCTCATGATCCTGGCCGGCCTGGCCTTCAAAATGGCTGCCGCTCCTTTCCATATGTGGGCCCCTGACGTCTACGAGGGCGCTCCTCCCACAGTGGTGGCCTACCTTTCCTCAGCGCCTAAAGCCGTCATCATCGGCTTCTGCCTGCGCCTGTTCTGGACCGACCTCGACCTGGAGAGCGACCTTTTGCGGGTGAGCCTGGCCGACGGCTGGATGCTGGTATTCGCCGTGCTGTCCTTGCTGTCGATGTGCCTGGGCAACCTGATGGCCCTGCCTCAGTTGAGTCTCAAGCGCATCCTGGCTTACTCCGGTATCGCCCAGGTCGGCTACCTGCTGATAGGTGTGACCGCTGCCGGCGGCCTGACCGGAAGCATGGCGGCAGGAGCCACCCTGTTTTATCTCTGGGTCTACTGCCTGACCAATCTGACCAGTTGGGCAGCCCTGCTGGCCTGCCTGCCCGCCAACAGCTCCTACCAGCGCAGCGAGCTGGCTGGCCTGGCTCAACGCAGTCCATTCGTGGCCTTCGTGCTGCTGATCAGCTTCATGTCCCTGGCCGGAGTTCCCCCGTTGGCCGGCTTTGTCGGAAAATTCTACCTCTTCCGGGCCATCTACTCGGCTGGCATGCCCTGGTTGGTCGTGGTCGGCGTTGTCAACTCCGTAATCAGCCTGTATTACTACTTTGGGGTGCTGCGCACCGCCTACTTTGACCCCCCAACCCCGGATAGTCCGCCTATTCGGGTCAAGCTGGGAGTAAAAGTGGTGCTGGTCATCGGCACCGCCGCCAGCCTGATACTCGGCCTCTGGCCCGGCTTTGCGCTGTGGAGCCTGGAGACGGCCCAGACGCTCTTCGTAGGACAGTAACCGTGGAACCGGAAGTCATGATTACCAGGAGTCTCTTCGGTCGCATGAAGGAGGAGGACTGCCTGCGCCCCGGCGACCGCGAGGCGGTCGCCTATCGCATCGCTGAGGTCATGGTGCTGGCCAAGCATCTCTACACCGAAGTGCTGCCTCGCCTGACGGGCGAGTCGGAGGAGAGCCTGTTTGATGAGTTGGCCGGACTGCGCATGGCCCTGCTGAACATGCGCGACCTGGTCAGCGAATTCGACGAGGCTTTCCTGGAGGCCATGCACCACCAGCGCGAGGACGATGCCCCGGCCGAAGAGGACGAAGAGGACGAGACGCCAGAAGAGCCCCTGAACGGCACCTGAGTCTGATCGCCCCATCGCCCTGGCAGGAGGAGAACCCCGCCGCAGGCCCCGAAGCGCTCCAGGGCTTCATGAAACGGTTCACAACCACCGCTACCATGCTGCTGGTGACCGTCGTCCTGGGGGTGAGCGGTCTGGGATTTCTGGAGGTGGCCGACGATCCCGGCAGCGCCTTCACGTTCCTGCACATCCCCGTGATTCTAGCTGCCATCCTGGACGGCCCCGTGGCCGGCGGCCTGGTCGGTCTGGTTTTCGGAGCTGTCTGCTTGCTCCATTACGATCCGACCGATCCTGTCGTTCAGTTGCTGCCTCGCCTGTTGATCGGTCCGGTAACGGCGGCCACCTTCGCACTGGTCCGAGAGCTCCGAGCCCGCTCCAGCGCCCGCAACAGCCTGGCGGCCCTGGTGGCCGTGACGGCCGGTTCCTGGACCAATACCATCGGAGTCTGTGTGGTGGCCATCTTGCGAGGCCACAACACCCTCCAAGAGTTGGCCCCGATGGCCCTATTGCACGGTTCGGCCGAGTGGATCACAGCCGAAATGGTCGCCTTCCCCGTCGTCGTCCTGGTCTACAGCCAACGCAGAAGAAAGCGCAGGTAAACTCGTTTGAGCCTCTTGATGGTGCTCGACATCGGCAATACCAATCTGGTTCTGGGACTCTACCGCGGCGAGAAGCTGGCCTACAGCTATCGGCTACACACCAACCGCCAGCAGACCGCCGACGAATATGGATTGTTGCTGAAAAACTTGCTGGCCCAGACCGGGTCTACCCCCGACCAGGTTGAAGGGGTAGGCGTCTCCAACGTCGTCCCCGAGCTGGCCACCCGCATCGAGGAGTCGTGCCAGCGCTACCTCGGCCACCATCCCAGGTTCGTCAGTTCCCGGTTGGAGCTCGGGCTGACCCTGCAGGTCGACCGACCCGCTGAGGTCGGCGCCGACCTGATCGCCGGCGCGGTGGCGGCCCGGGAGCGTTGGGGCTTGCCCGTGGTGGTGGTCGACCTGGGCACGGCCACCACGCTCTCGGTCATTTCCTCGGAGGCCGCCTTTCTGGGCACAGTCATCGCTCCCGGACTGGATATCTCGGTGGACGCAATCAACCGTCGGGCCCCCCACCTTCCAGGCATCCGCATGGAGCCCCCTCCCCGGCCCTTCGGGACCAACACCGTGCACAGCCTCCAGGCCGGGTTGGTGCTCGGTCACGTGGCCATGATCGACGGCTTGGTAGACCGTATCCGCGAGTACCTGGAGCTGCCCGACCTCAAAGTTGGGGCCACAGGGGGCCTCGCCCCCCTGGTCTCTGGTTTGTCACGCACCATCAGCGTAGTGGAGAGTGACCTGGTGCTGGAGGGAATCCGCCTGTTGTACCGGCGCAACGTCAGCTGAGCAGCCAGGAGTCACCCGACCGCTCGACGAAGGCGGCGAACCCCGTGACGCTAGAAGTGGCTTCCCATAGTCCCTGGCTGGACATCCACGAGATCTCGAGGCTGTACCGCGAGCATCTGAGCCCTGACCTGGCCCGCCTCATCAAGTTCAGCGGGCTCGGCACGATGGAGCAAAGTGCCTTGGGCACACTGGTCCGCGACCACCAGGGGGAAGAATATCTCGACTTCGCCGGCGGCTATGGGGTTTTCAACCTGGGCCATCGGCACCCCGAAGTGATAGCGGCCGTTCAGGCCCAGCTTGCTGCCATGCCTCTCTCGGCCCGGGTCTTCCTTAACCCGCTCCAGGCTCGCCTGGCCCAGGTCCTGGCCGAGGTAGCGCCCGGTCGCCTGCAATACAGCTTCTTCGCCAACTCGGGTACCGAAGCCGTCGAGGGAGCGCTTAAGCTGGCCCGGCTGCACACCTCCCGACCCGGCTTTGTGGCGGCCGAGCAAGCCTACCATGGCAAGAGCATGGGCAGCCTTTCGGTTTCCGGTCGCAGGACGTATCGCGATCCGTTCGAGCCGCTCATCCCCGGAGTCAGCCACGTCCCCTTCGGCGACCTGGCTGCCCTGCAAGCAGCGGTCACCGACCAGACGGCGGCCGTCATCCTCGAGCCCGTGCAGGGCGAAGGAGGGATCCATGTGGCCCCGGAGGGCTACCTGGCCGGTGCCCGCGACCTATGCAGCCAGCGGGGAGCCCTGCTCATTGCCGACGAGGTGCAGACGGGACTGGGTCGCACGGGACGAATGTTTGCAGTGGAGCACTGGGGAGTTGAGCCCGACATCTTGGTACTGGCCAAGGCCCTGGGCGGAGGGGTGATGCCCATCGGCGCTTTCGTAGGAACACCTGAAGTCTGGCACGCTTTCAAGGGCCGGCCCCTCCTCCACACCAGCACCTTTGGTGGGAACCCGCTGGCCTGTGCGGCCGCCCTGGCCACCCTGACGGTTCTTCGCAGGGACCGGCTGAGCGAGCGTGCCTTCGAGTTGGGGAAGCGCCTGACGACCGGACTGCAGGCCGTCTGGTCAGACTATCCCTGGCTGATCAGCCAGGTGCGTGGTCTGGGCTTGATGCTGGGAGTGGAGCTGCATGAAGAGGCTTTCGGCGGTAGCTTCATTCTGGAGATGGCCCGCCAGCGCGTGATCGCAGTCCACACTCTCAACCAGCCCCGGGTCATCCGCTTCGAGCCCCCACTGACGGTCAGCCCGGAGGAAGTCGACCGCTGCCTGGTCGCCTTCCGCGAGGCAGCCCGCCGCACTTCTGAGCGATTCGCCGGCAAGGACCGCTGAAATGCCCTACGTGGAACGTAGCATCGTAATCTCCGGCGACATCGAATCGGTTTACGCCCTGGCCAAGGACATGGAGCGGTATCCCGAGTTCATGCCCGATGTGAAGAGCGTTAAAGTCATCTCGCGCGAGGGCAACACCACCCTGACCGAGTGGGTGACAAGCGTCGAGGGCACTCCCATCCTGTGGACCGAGAAGGACATTTTCGATGATCAGAACCACCGTATTGACTACCGCCTGGTAGAGGGCGACCTGGACAAGTTCGAGGGCTCCTGGACCTTCCGACCGACCGACATCGGCACCGAGGTGGTGCTGGGAGTGGACTACGATTTCGGCATCCCCGAGCTGACGGCCCTCATCGGGCCTACTCTGCATGAAAAAGTGGGTGAAAACTCCCAGATGATGCTGCAGGGGATGAAAAGCCGCATCGAAGGATCGATACCGTGAATCGCTTCGCCTTCTTGATCCACCCTCTTGGCATCCAGGACGTGGTGCGCTATGCCCCTCGCGCGGCCGGCAAGCGCGAGGCTCTGGTAGCCAAGATTCTGGAGTGGATGCCCCCCTACCAGGCCTCCACCGTTACGGGAGTGCGTTCGGCGGCCACCGGTGAAGAGATCCTTGGAAATTTTGTGTGCATCCCCTTGCTCCCGGCTCAGTTCCTTCAGCTGCAGCGCGGCGAGGTGGAGCGACGCGTTCTGGAGGGAGCCCGGCTGGGCCAGGAGCTGGGGGCCTCGATGGTCGGTTTGGGAGGATACACCTCCGTGGTGGGCGGAGCCGGCCGCATCGTAGCCGATGACCTGCGCGTGGGGGTGACCAGTGGCAACTCCTATACTGTGAGCACGGCCATCGCCGGAACCCTGGAAGCTGCTCGCACGCTCGAACTGGACGTTCGAGAGGCGAGTGTGGCGGTGGTCGGCGCCACGGGCTCAATCGGAAGCGTATGCGCTCGCATCCTCGCCCGTCAGGTAAGCCGCCTGGTTCTAGTGGCCCGATCCAAGTCACGCCTGCAGCACCTGGCGGAGAGGATCCACCGGGAGAGCCGAGCGGCGGTGGGGCTGGAAACCGATCTTGAGCGGGGCCTGATGGCGGCCGACATCGTCATCAGCGCCACTTCCTCCGGGGGAGGCATCATCACGCCCCACTCTCTCAAGCCGGGGGCTATCGTGTGCGACGTTGCCGTGCCCCATGATGTATGTCGCGAGGTAGCGCGGGCTCGTCCCGACGTTCTGGTTATCGAGGGTGGGGTGGTGGAGGCTCCCGGCAACCCCGAGTTCAACTTCGACTTCGGCTACCCGCCTGGACTCTGCCTGGCCTGCATGGCCGAAACCATGACCCTCACCCTGGAGGGGCGCTCGGAGGACTACAGCATCGGACGAGGCCTGGCCTTCGAGCGAGTGGAGGAGATCGCCGCCCTGGCACGCAAACACGGGTTCCGACTGGCGGGCTTCCGAGCCTTCGATCAACCCGTGACCCGCGAGAAGATCGACGAGGTGCGCTATGAGCGACAGAAGGCCCGGCGGCGCGGAATGGTCGTGCTGGGGGGGTGAGCCTGCGGCGAATTGTCAGCGTCAGCCTGGGCAGCTCGGAACGCGACCACGAAGCTGAAACCGAGTTTCTGGGCGAGCGCTTCTGGCTGCGCCGCGTGGGCACCGACGGCGATCTGGACCGGGCCCGTACCCTGCTTCAAGAGCTGGATGGCACCGTGGACGCGATTGGCCTGGGAGGCATCGATGTCTACCTGCGCACCCGCCGGGAGACCTACACACTGCGAGACGGCCTGCGGCTCATGCAGGCGGTCAAGAAGACCCCGGTGGTGGATGGCAGTGGACTGAAGGATACCCTTGAGCGCTCGGCGGTGAACTGGCTGGTGAGTGACGGCCGGGTCCCCCTTGCGGGGCAGAAGACACTCATGGTCTGCGCCCTGGATCGCTTTGGGATGGCCGAAGCCCTGCAACAGGCCGGAGCCCGACTGGTATTTGGGGATATGATCTTCACGCTGGGGGTGGACAAGCCGATCACCAGCCTGAACGAGTTGGAGAACTACGCCCGCAAGCTCCTGCCGGAAATCTGCAAGCTGCCCATCAGCCTGGTCTACCCGATCGGAAGAAAACAATCCGAGATCAGGCCGGATAGTCTGACTGATCCGTACTACCGGGAAGCCGATGTGCTGGCTGGCGACTTCCACTTCATTCGTCGGCGCATGCCCGACCGGTTGGAGGGAAAGACGATACTGACCAATACGGTCACGACCCGGGACATGGAGGAGTTGCGCCAGCGGGGAGTTCGCTGGCTGGTGACCACGACTCCGGAGTTGAGTGGTCGCTCGTTCGGGACCAACGTGCTCGAGGCAGCCCTGGTGGCCCTGGGGGGAGACTATGCCGAGCTGATCGCCAGGTTGGGCCTGAAACCGAGGGTCGTCGAGCTGAGGGAGGTCCGGTCCTCGGCCTCTTGATCCGTGCCGAGAGACAAACAGGAAACCCCGCCAACACTTGGAAATGCAGGCGAATGTCCGAAGAAGAAACAACCACGCCCACCGAGGAAGACGACAGCGAGCATCAACGGGTCCGCCGGGCCAACCTGGAAGCGCTCCGGGCTGCCGGAATGGACCCCTACGGCGAGCGATTTGACCGTTCCGCAACCGTTGCAGAGGTCCAGCAACGTTATGCCAACCTGGAGCCTGACCAGCATGGAGGAGAGGCCCGATTGGCCGGCCGAATCGCCTCCCAGCGAGGGCAGGGCAAGGTCATGTTCTGGGATCTGGTGGACGTCACCGGAAAGCTCCAGCTCTACTTTAAGATCGACCTTTTAGCCGACAGCTACGAGCTCCTCAAGAAGGTCGATCTGGGAGATGTGCTGGGGGTCGAGGGCAGTGTCTTTCGCACCCGCCGTGGCGAGCTGTCTCTCCAGGTCACCAGTTGGCGCGTATTGTCCAAGGCCCTCCGACCCCCACCCGACAAGTGGAAGGGCCTGCGCAACGTCGAGCTCAAGTATCGGCAGCGCTACGCCGACCTGCTCCACAATGCCGAGGTGCGCCAAACCTTCATCCAGCGCAGCCGCATCCTTTCGGCCATTCGCCGTTACCTCGACGATCTGGGCTTCTTCGAGGTGGAGACCCCAACCATGACCACGCTGGCGGGCGGGGCCGCGGCGCGTCCGTTCATCACCCATCACAATGCGCTCGACCTGCAGCTCTACCTGCGCATCGCCACCGAGCTTTACCTCAAACGGTGCATTGTGGGAGGCCTCGAGAAAGTCTACGAGATCGGGCGCATCTTCCGCAACGAGGGCATCTCCACGCGCCACAACCCGGAGTTCACCATGCTCGAGCTCTACCAGGCCTACTCCGATTACCACGGGATGATGGAGATCACCGAAGGCATCATCGACTGCGCCTGCCGGGAGGTGCTGGGCACGCACGACGTCGAGTTCTCCGGCCACTCGATCTCGCTCAAGCCACCCTTCCGACGGGCGACCATGGACGAGTTGCTCAAGGAGCACGCCGGAGCCGGCGTGCATGAGTTGCGCGACGAGAAGAGACGCCGCGAGCTGGCCGAGCGGTTCGAAGTGCACCTGCCCGTCAAGACCTCGCCCGGCCACGCCATGGACAAGATCTTCGAAGCCACCGTGCAAGACCACCTGATCCAGCCGACGTTCGTGCTCGACTATCCGGTAGAGCTTTCGCCGCTGGCCAAGCGCCAGACCGAGGACCCCGGCCTCACTTATCGTTTCGAGCTCTTCTGCTGCGGCTCGGAGATCGCCAACGCCTTCTCCGAATTGAACGATCCCGACGACCAGCGGGTACGCTTCGAAGAGCAGCAAGCGCTCAAAGACGTGGACGAGGAGGCCCACCCGCTGGACGAGGACTTCCTGACCGCCCTGGAGTACGGCATGCCACCCACCGGAGGTCTGGGCATCGGCATCGACCGAATGATCATGCTCCTGACCGGCAAACCCTCCATTCGCGACGTCATCCTGTTCCCGCTGCTGCGGCCACGCCAGGAGGGGTGAGCGAACACAAGTACTGGGTAGAAGTTGACCTGGGAGCCATCCGGCATAACTTCCGGAGGCTCCAGGAGCGTATCCGCCCCACCAGCATCCTGGCCGTGGTCAAAAGCGAGGCTTACGGACACGGCCTTCTTCCCGTGGCCAGAGTGGCCGTCGAAGAGGGTGCCTGGGGGCTGGGGGTGGTCACCGCCCAGGAAGGCCTGAAGCTTCGCCAGGCGGGTCTCATGAAACCGATCGTTGTGCTCGGGCCTGTCATCGAGAGCGAGATGGACCGGGCCTTGCAGGCCGACCTGTCGCTCCCCGTACACGAGCTCAATCTGGCCCGGCACCTGTCGGCCCGGGCCAGGACCCTGGGCAAATCTGCCCGAGTTCACCTGAAAGTGGACACCGGGCTCTCTCGCCTGAGCGTGCCCGCAGAGCAGGCGCTGGAGTTCGCCCGGGCGGTCATGTCTCTGCCCAACCTCGAGCTCGAGGGGGTCTACAGCCATCTGGCCGACGCCGAAGGGTTGGATCAGAGCTACACGTTACTTCAGTATCAACGCTTCCAGGCGTGCCTGAAGGAGCTGGAGGCCCAGGGATTTCGCCCCCGAGTTCGCCACATCGCCGCCAGCGCCGCCGGGCTTCTGCTGGAAGCCACCCGCTTTGACCTGGTTCGGGCCGGGATCACGCTCTACGGGCTGTGGCCGGCAGAGGAAACCCGCCTCCTGCTCCTTTCGGGCGGGCAAGACCTGCTGCACGCACTCAACCGCCAATTCTCGGCCGGGGACAAGGTCCGCGAAGACTTCCTGCGACCGGCCCTCAGTTTCAAGACGGTGGCGGTCCAGGTAAAGGATGTACCCCAGGGGGCTTCGATTGGCTACGGCTGCACGTTCCGCACCCAGCGGCCGACCCGGCTGGCCATCCTGCCTCTGGGCTACGCCGAGGGCTATGATCGTGGACTCTCAAATTGCGGTGAGGTCCTGATCCGAGGCCAGCGCGCGCGAGTCGTTGGGCGCGTCTGCATGAACATGACCATGGTGGACGTGACTGATGTCCCGCAAGCAGCTCCAGGCGACGAAGTGGTACTGATCGGTCGTCAGGGCGAGCAGCGCATTTCAGCAGAGGTAGTGGCTGGCTGGACCGGCACCATCAACTACGAAGTGGTCACCCGCATTCCACCGGTCGTGCCCAGGGTTTACCAGGACTGAAAACAAAAACCGCGCCTGACTTGCCCAGACGCGGCTTTTTTTCACCTTCCGTGTCGCCTTAGTTCGATCAGGAACGACGGCGGCGCGCGGCGAGAGCCTTCTTCTTGCGCTTAACGCTGGGCTTCTCGTAGTACTCCCGCTTCTTGATCTCGGCGAGAACTCCATCGCGCTGGCACTGACGGCGGAATCTCTTCAGGGCAGAATCAATGGACTCGTCTTGGTTGACCCGGGTCTCCATCTGCTTCTTCCCTCCTTCCTGCACGTCTCACCCCGATTCATGGGCTTGACAGAATGTTCCCCCGCACGGCTGTTTGGAAAAACTTCCCGATTTTACCAGGACCGGAAAATTCTGTCAAACACCTGGTCGATGACCTCAGGACATGTGATATACCCGATCTAGAAGCGTTTTCCTGCTCCCACCATCGGGATCCTGGTGCGTTCGGTCACGTCGCGCACCCCGCCCAAGATGTAAAAATCACCCGGGAAGAGCACCTTCCCGGTGAGGTCAAGTTGCGGATTCCGCGTGTTGTAAGCATCCATGCTCAGCTCAACGCGCTTATCAAACAGCCGTGCATCGGCCCCCACGCCGAACTGAGAGCGAATCACGCCGCCGCGCAGTCGATAACGCGCATCGCTGAAGTTTTTGGAGCCCTGGACGTTGACCAGATTCGTTCGTCCGAGAGCATCCACGCCCACTTTAACCGACCAGGGCCCATCCGGAAAGAGCATGGCATTGAGGTTGGTAAACGACTGACCGTCGTTGGTCCAAAACTCCTGCTCGACATCGATCTGACCAAGCCTTCCGCTTGTGCCCTCGGTCAGTCCCTTGAAGCGGCCCACCAGCTCCTTGGCCCCCGCGCTGGCTTCCTTGGCATTTTTGATAGTATCGCGCAGGTCTTCTTGCACTTTGGGATCAGCGGTGATCGAGCGTATGTCACTGGCGATGCCGGCCACCTGCTCACTCATGTTGCGCAGGTTGGACACGGTGGCCAGGACGTCAGCCTTCAGATCTTCGTTGGAGGCCAGGCCCTCCAGCGAGCTCATGGTCTTCTTGAGAGTGATCGAAGTTTGGCGAAGGTTCATGACGATGGTATCGATGTTGCCCCGGTTGCTGGCGACCACAGAGCGCAGGTCGGAAGAAAATCCGCGCAAATTGGAACCTACGACCTGGGCGTCACCCTTGAAGCCAAGCACCGTCTCGTCGACGTGCGCCACGACCGTCTCAACAGCAGTACCCAGCCTCTCTACTCGCCCGTTCAGAGAGGCCACAAGCACCCTGGCGTCCTTGCTGGCGCCCTTGAGATTGCCCGAAATGTCCTTGAAGTTGGACATAGTGATCTTGATGTCGTTCTGGAACCGCGGATCGGCCACCAGCGAGTTGAGAGCCTCGACCGACTTGCGAAACTCTCCCATAACCTCGCTACCCTCTCGGGCCAGGTCGTCGAGCGTCACCGGGGTCACGCCCTGAACCTCCTGATTCTCGGCCAGCGGCTTGGCATTAACGGGAACCGGGCCAGGCTGGATCTCGAGCCACTTGTCCCCCATCAGATTGCCCGTAACAGTGTAGACATAGCCCGTCTCTTTGGAGGGAAAGAGCACGACGTCCGGGCGGGTCACCAGGATGTGCACGAGCACATCGTTCTGATCGGTCAGTTCGAGATTGGCCACATACCCGACCTTCACGCCGGCCAACTGCACGGGAGCCCGATTCTGCAGTCCAGCGACCTCCTCGAAGCGCACCACGTATTCCTTGCCGGCATCTCCCCCGGTCTTTCCGATCTGCGCGTAGATAAGGCCCAGGATCAGGGCCGCAAGGACCGCGATCATTCCTACTCTCGCTGCCGGGTTGATGTCCATCCAATCCTCCTACCCTTTGCCGCGTGGGCCGGGCCACGCAACGTGCGGTGAGAAACCTGTTTCGAACCGCTCCCAAAGTGATGCGGCCCGGGTCGCGCGACAAAGTTTACGCGGTCTGCGGTCACGCAACACGAATCGGCCCCTGCACCTTTCCGTCCCGAAATTGTGCGATAAACTCGTTGGTTGTAGTCGTGAACTCCTGGGCCGTTCCGATCCAGACGATCTTTCCCTCATGAAGCATGCAAATGCGATGGCCCACCATCAAAGCTCCCCGCAGGTCATGAGTGACCACCACGCAGGTCGCGTGCATGCGTTTCTGGACATCGAGAATGAGGTCGCTGATCACCGTCGTGATGATCGGATCCAACCCCGTTGTTGGCTCATCGTACAGAATGATGTCGGGGTCGGTGGCGATGGTCCGGGCCAGACTGGCGCGTTTCTGCATGCCGCCGGAAAGTTGATTGGGATAAAGATGCTCCACTCCCTCCAGATCGACGATAGCAAGTTTCTCGCTGACGATGCGAGCGATCTCCTCTTCGCTCAGCCGGGTGTGCTCGCGCAAACCGAAAGCGATGTTCTCGCCCACGGTCATAGAATCAAACAGGGCCGGCATTTGAAAGACCATACCAACCCGCAGTCGAAGCTCGTTCCATTCGTTGGGGCGCAGTTCGGAAATGTCCCGCCCATTCACCAGAACCGTGCCCGAGGTTGGCGTCTGCAAACCGACCAGGCAACGCAACGTGGTACTCTTTCCCACTCCAGACAGCCCCATGACAGCCAGTGTCTGGCCTCGAGGCACCTCAAAAGACACATTGGACAGAATCTCTCGCCCGCTGAAGGCGACGGTGAGGTTCCGAGCCACGATCGGGGGATCGACGAGCGGTGTCCGAGGGCCGGTAACGGGAGTACTGGTGCTCATCAGTGGACCGGAAACAGCCAGGCGGACATAAAGTAATTGGTGATAAAGATGATGATCATCGCCACCACGACGGAACCCGTGGTCGCCTGGCCAACACCGGCCGCTCCCCGAGGAGTGTTCAATCCCTGATAGCAGGCCACCAGGCAGACCTCCATACCAAAAATCATCGCCTTAAATAAACCTCGAAAAACATCGTCCATATCAACCATACGGGTGATCGAGTCGAAAAAAGCTTCGTAGGGGACTCCGGCGGATTGCATGGCCACCACCGCGCCACCCACCACCCCGGAAAGGTTTGAAAAGAGGGTCAGGATCGGCATCATGACGAGCAGCGCGACGAAGCGCGGAACGACCAGATAGCCGACCGGGTTAACGGCCATGGTGATCAGAGCGCTGATCTGCTCCGTTACCTTCATGGTTCCAATTTCAGCCGTAATGGCCGCTCCGGCCCGCCCGGCCACTACCACTGCGGTCAGCATCGGACCGAGCTCGCGGCACATGGCCAGGGCGACTCCTCCTCCAACAACGTTGGACACCCCGTAGCGAACGGCAATGTGGGCCAACTGCAGCGACATGACCATGCCGGCAAAGGTGGTTGTCATGATCACGATTCCAACTGAGTTGACGCCCAGAAAGGCCATCTGTTGGATCGTCAAGTTCACCCGAAGAGCCCCGCGCAGGAGAAAACCAACAGCCTCCACGAGCAGCAGAACCAGGTTGCCCACATACTCGAAGAACCGAATCAGGGCCAGCCCCAGTATTTCAAAGAGGGAGAACATAAGGCAGGAACGGTTCTGAGCCGGGTTGGGGAGTCCTTCCCAGCCGTGCTGGAGCTACTTCAGAACCTCCTGCGCACTCTTCTCCCCCTTGATGACCGAGGGTAATTGCTTACCCAGGCGCTCGAGGGTCGGCAGGGCGTTGCCGGAGGTATCCACCATGCGAGCCGATCCCAGGACGTTGACAAAAACGCGCAGATTATTGTGATCGGCCAGACGCGCCTGGCGATAGAACGGGTTGTCAAAGACCTTGACATGTGCTGCCAGGAAAGGGGTCTCCTCAGCCCATTTCAGCTGCTGCTGGAAGTCGAGGACATAGAAGGCCACGTCGCGGACCTTATAGAGCTGGGCCGGGTCGACGGCAAACATTCCCAGAGCCCAAACCTGGGCCTCCGTCGTCCGCTTACTCTTATCAACCCCGGGAATTGCGGCCGTGCGTACGTTCACGCCTCGGGCACGAAGGGTCAGGTAGTCCTCAACGGTACCAATCGTCATCCCCACTCCGTCAGGAGAGGTTGGGTCCGCCATGGCTGCCTTCTTGGCAACGGTCAGGTCGTGCAGATAGGCCAGAGCCTTGTTCGCCCCGTCCAAACTCGGGCTGACCCCGTGGGCGGTCGCAAGGTCGCCGCCCGTCTGCCAGCACATGATCTGAAGGTTACGACAAAGATGCTCCGGGCTGGCGTTTGCTGCCAATGTGAAACCGATTCCGGCGCCACTCTGGCTGATTTTTTGAGCCGCCTGGGCCACCTGCTCCCAGGTGGCCGGAGCGAATTTGACTCCGGCTGTCTGCAGCACCTCAGGATTGTAAATCAGTGCCCGGGTCGTGTAGCAGAACGGCATGGCCATCTGCACGCCACCGACCTGCACAGCGTTCCAGAGCGGCAAGTAGTTGTTCCCCTTCACACTCCAATTGAAGAGGAACTGCTCCTTGGGCATCCATTGCTCGAGCGGCATCAACTGTCCCCGAGCCTGGACCGCGGACAGCCAACTGGTCTCCATCAGGGCCATCGTGGGGTGGGTGCTCCCGGAAGTCAACTCACGGTAGAGGGTGGCCGAGTTGGGGAAATTCTTTCCTTCGATCTCTACATACGGGTTCTTCTGGTCATAATCGTTGAGCAGGCGCTGAAAGACTGCAGCCTCGCCGGGAGCCAGGCTATACCAGATAGAAACGTGCAATGCCCCGCTGGGGGCCCCTTTGCTGGCCTGGGCCAGGCGGGCACCCGGGCCAGTCGGGTCTCCCCAGGCTGGAAGAATCAGGGTCATCGCGGCCGACAGGGCCACCACGGAGTGCTTCCAAGACTTCATCACGGCATTCTCCTCCCGAGAGCTGGGCCAAAGGAAATGGCTCTGCAGCGCTTAACAGACTCGACCTTGTTGAAGGATATTCTAGAAAAGATCGAAAATCCTTTCCCGATCTACGACCGGGCCAGAGGCAGTTTAGCCGATCCGGTCGAACGTCGCAACCAGGCGGGCGAAACGGTAACATTCATTGAACGACTCAACGCCCGAATCCAATCTCCTCGCTATTACCGAGAATGTCCTCCAGAGCGATGCGGGTGGTCCTGGACCCCTCGATACGCGGAAAATAGACGAAACCAAGGACCTCCTCGCCAGGATTGAGGGCTTTATCGAGGATCTGGTCATAACGCTGGCACTGAACCCGCTGACCGTCTACGAGCAGAAAGATGTGAAAGTTGAAGGGTGCGAGTTGGGCGATGACAGGCCCGGTGTTGCGGACCTTTACTTCAACCACCTGGTTTTGATCAAGCCCCTTCTGAGAGTAAAGTATGGACTTCACTGCCGCCATTTGCTGGAGGTTGCCACGAGCCTCCCGATAGGCGGTGTAGTCGGAGAAACTGTCCATCAAAGGCTCGTCCCAGTTCGTCAAGGTGATCTCCACCTCGGCATCTTGATAGTAATCGCCCATCCAGACGTTGGTGGCCACTGAGTCGGCTACCGTGGAGGCAATGATCTGTGGACTGCCGGTAAAACCGTAGGGACCGAAGCTTGTTATGGCCAGGGTAGCAATGTTCATCCACATCATGGCGTCCATGCCCGAATCGGTCCGGGGTGTTTGAGATACGGCCGTAAAAGAGCGCCTGGCTGTTCGCCCACGGAACTTGTCTCGATAGCGTTCTTCATACCGTTGGAGCTGCTCGGCGGAGTAGGCTGTCTGCACAGGCTCGCTCTCCGATGTCTCTGGTGGTCCTCCAACGGAGGCGGCACGTAAAACATCCCCCACCTGAGCCGACCCGCTCAGCAGCCGACCGGCAGACTGGTACTGGTCTACCAGGGTAACCTCGACCTCACCCACCGGCTGTCCGTTCCGATACACCAGATAACGGGTCCCCGGAGCCAGGCCGTCCTGGCTACCCCGGTTGAGCGTCACCTCGCTGCCGCCGCTCTTGACCACCATTCCCGTGCCAGGACTGGCCAGAGCGGTCATTCCCAGGAACAGGGTCAACAAAAAGATCCTGAACATCAATCTCCTCCTCACGTGTCCGGGGGGAGGAACCCTCCGAGCAACCGTGGAACAGCCACAAAACTGCAAACCTGCGGATGCTCCCATTATGCATCATCGAGGCGCACTCTGACAACGAGGGTGGCAAATGGCGGAAAAGAAAGTTCGCCTCAAGAGGCGCATCCCTCAGAATACAAAGCACCAGGTACACTACTTCATCGCCATTCTGGCGGTCGTCTTCGTCTTATTCATTCTGATATTACGCTACCTGGTGTGGGCCCGACAGAGCGACCTGGGCGTTTCCGCCGGCCACGAAGCTAATGGACTGTTTTACAAGCTGGAGATCGAACGTGCCACGTTCAGCCGAGGGGAGCCGATCAAAGTCCAGCTCTCGGTCCAGAACATGAGTGACAAGGCCGTAACCTTACAGTTCGCCGACAGCCTGGAGTTTGACTTCATTATCCAGCGCGAGGTCAACATGCTATTCGTGGACGTCCCGATGGATGTCTGGAAGTACTCCGCCAAGAATGTTCCCCAACCCAAGCCCCATGCCATCATCGTTCCCCCGGGCGAAAAGAAGGTCTTCTCAGCCATGTGGGACCAGACCGATTCGGCCGGGAACCCGGTCAAGTCAGGACGTTACATCATTACCGGCACGTTGAACGCCATCGACCGTACCGAAAGCCTGCGAGTGCGCGGACAAACGAATTGATCCAAGCCGCTTCATTGACCCACGCCGGCCCATCATGGTAGGCTCGTCCAGGTCTGGAGCAGGCCGGGTGACCGCGGCCGCGGGAGCGGCTGAGGAAAGTCCGGGCTCCGCAGGGCAGGGCGCTGGGTAACTCCCAGTAGGGGCGACCCTCAGGAAAGTGCCACAGAAATGATGACCGCCGGCCGCCTTCGGGCAGCCGGTAAGGGTGCAACGGTGGGGTAAGAGCCCACCAGCAGTGCGGTGACGCACTGGCTAGGTAAACCCCGTTCGGAGCAAGACAGGCGAGGACAGGCCCATCGGCCACTGGCGGCCCGTCAGGGTCCTCACGAACGTCGCTCGAGCTGCCTGGAAACAGGCAGCCCAGATAGATGGTCACCGTCGCTTCGGCGACACAGAACCCGGCTTACAGGCCTGCTCCAGACTCTTTCTTAGAGGAACTCGGGTCCACATAGTAGTGGCGGACCGTGTTGGCCAGCCAGCCAGCCGTGCGAGTATCCACCAGCCGCCGCGTAATAATCAGTCGATCTGAGATCAACTGAAGGAAGGAACCACGAGAGGACTCACGTACCGAGATCTGCTCGAGCTCATCGGCAGGAATGATGGCCGAATTTGTGGTCAGGCCCCAGACGCGCTGACGCCATACCACCCGCGTCGGCTCAAGCCGGAACTCGTGACGCCGGCCGCTGAGGATCAAGAGCCCGGCTACCAGCAGGCCGAGTTGGGCATAAAGGCCTGTGTAGTCGCCGCTGGTGCGCATGATGTCGATAACCGATTGAGCGGGTGCATCTTCTCGACCGTGTAAGGGGAGTAACTCCAGCCCCAGCAGCAGGCAAAAAGAAACCAGAACCTCCGACAGCAAGTTCTTGTTGAATGCGCTCCAGGCAAGAACCAGTGTGGAACCGTCGTGGCGGACCTGCACGGCTGCAGGCACCGGTTCGTCGGGAGCCGGACCGAGGAGCACAGGATAGCGCTTGGCTCGCTCCACAAAACTGAGGTCGAGCTCGTTGGCCGCAAGAGCGATGTCCCCGGTCTCGCGGCTCTTCTCCACCACCGGGCAGCCGATCGCTTTGGCCAGCATCTCAGCCAGCGTTCGACTCTCCATTTGTTGACCGGGCCGTCGATCGAGCAGATAGTCATAGTGGCCATCGACCAGATGCACCTCGAACACCTCGGTCGGGTTAAGACCGCGATCTTCGTCCACCGATCTCATGCGAATGCGGGGCGTTTCTTTCCAGCGATAAATCAGGACCCGACGAAACAGGCCATCCTTCATGCGAATCTCGCCCTGTCCAACCCGGAAGCTCTTGCGAGTCCCCAGGAGAAAGCCCATCCCCATGACCACCAAAGCCAGCCCGGCGAATCCTCCGAGCCGCCAGTCCCATTCCGCCCAGTGTAAGAAGAGTCGATTGATGATGTAAAAGCCGGGCACCGTCCCGACCAGACCGAGAAAGATCAAAAACAGTCCCAGATCGCGGTGCGAATCGCTGGGAATCAAGAGATAGACAAACTGATTGCGCTGGTAGCGTTGGACTGCCATCGGTCCTAAGTACCAATCAGCCCGAAAGTGCGGACTTCAGCCAGGGGAGCCACCTCGCTGTATGCCAGGACGGCCACCATGGGAAATGAAGGCTCGAGCAGTCGCCGGAGGAATCGCCGAGGCCTGGGCGAGCACAAAACGACCACGGGAACGCCAACCTCACTGGCACGCTGTAATCCTCGGGAAACGGAGGTAAGAATCTTCAGACTGGTATCCAGGTCGAGGTCCAGCCAGAGAGCCGAGCTTGATTCCCGCAGGCCGGCCAGAACCGAGCGCTCGGCGCTGGGCTCGAGAATCAGGGCGTGCAACACTCCCTCACTGTCGCTGAACTTAGCGCATAAAAAATGGGAGAAGCTGGAGCGAACGAACTCTGTGAGTTGATCGGGATCCTGGGAATGACCGCGGAACTCGACCAGAGCTTCGAGGATGGAAGACAGGTCCCGAATCGAGAGCCCTTCCCTGAGTAGATTTCGAAGAATCACGCGCAAGGACGTAATGGAGAAGCGCTGAGGGAACAGCTCCTTGACCAGCCCGGAGTGAGTTCTTCGCAGGTTGTCAAGCAAGGCTTCCGTCTCGCGATATCCCAGCAAACGCCATGCGTTCTGCTCAACCGCCCGGGCCACGCCCCGAACGAGGGGCTCAAGATTTTGGGGTTCAAAGCTACCCTGAGAGACCACCACATCCCTCAGCGCGACGCGATAATGCCCCTCTGCCAGTTCGGGGAGAACAGCCAGAGAGATGTCCGATAAGATGACTCCCAGCTCCAGCTCGAGTCGCGGAGCAAGCTTGAGCAGGGCCTCACTCAAGTCGGCCGAGTCGGTGCCAACCTGAACGGCAACCCGAGCCACCTCGAGCTGGCCAAGCACCTCATTGGCCTTGCATGCCAATCGTTTCTTGAGAGCGGTGGGGAGCTTTCCTACAGTACGAACCAAACGCACCGGAGTCGGACCCGGCCGAGCTCGCTGGATCAGGGCCAGGCACTGAGCGACCACACGGTACGCAGGCTCAGGTATCTCCTGATCGAGGGGAAACTGACTGAGACTGAACTCCTCCAGAGGCACGTCCACCAGGGGCAAGTTCATCTCCTGAGCGCACCAGAGAAGCTCTTCAACCTCCTTGCCCCGCACCGCTGCCAACGTGATCGGGGTTTCGCCCGGAGTGTAAGCCAGCACCGCTGCCTGCTCCATACCCTGCAGCAACACCACTTCGGCCTGACCCAGGACTTGAGGCGAAAACGCCACCTCGAAACCTCCCTCGCATCGCACCAGGACGCGGGTCTTGGCCTTCTGGGAACTTGAGCCAAATTCCTCTGCCCCGCACGCGGGAGGAACCCCTCCAGCGTGCGGTAAACCCCACAGCCATGCGTGCCCTGCGGCTTGTCCTGCTGGCTGCCTGCCTGCTGGTCGCCTGGCCAGGGTGCAGTCCGAGTCAGCGCAGTCCCGACGAAGTGATCTTATGGACTGGATTTGAGTCCGAACTGCCCACGCTGATCCAGCTGGCCAACGAATTCTCGGTCCAGAGCGGTGGCAAGAAAGTGCGCGTGGTCAAAGTGCCTTTCCAGCGACTGCGTGACAAGTACCTGATCGCCGCTCCGGCCGGTCAGGGCCCCGACCTCCTGATCGGGCCCCAGGACTGGGTGGGAATTTTGAAGACCGCTGGTCTGCTCGAGCCCCTGGACCCCCAGCTCCTCTCTGGCTCGGACTCATTTGGTCAACAATTCTTGCCGGTCACAATCGAAGCTATGACCTTCCAGGGACAGCTCTACGCTGTTCCTCTGGTGGCCCAGTGTGTGGCCCTCATTCGCAACCCCGAATTAGTGCCCAGGAGCCCCGCCAACCTCGAAGAGTTAGTTCGCCTGGCCCACGAGCTACCTCCCCAACCAGGTCGCTACGGAATATACTGGGAACTAAAAGACCTCTATTTCACCTGGCCTATCTTTGCCACTCACGGAGCTTACCTGTTCGGCACCCGCGCGGGCCAAATCGATCCCGAGGACCTGGGGCTGGACACAACGGGTGCCCAGCAGGCGGGAGAGTTCTTGCGTCGCCTGACCGCCGAAGGCCTGGTGCCCTCAGACGCAACGACCGACCTGGCTCGCAGTCTGTACCTCGAGCGCCGAGCCGCCATGACGCTCAACGGTCCCTGGTTCTTGAAGGACCTGCGCCAGGCGGGCGTACCCTACGTGATCGAGCCGGTGCCCGGACTCGATGTAGATCCCGCTCCATGTCTGGTGACAGTCGAGGGGGTCATGCTGAACAACCGGGCCATCGCCCGCCAGGTTTCCCTCGAGTTTCTCAGGTTCCTGGCCACACCCCGAGCCCAGGTCCAGATCGCCCTCGCCTCAGGTAGACCCCCCGCCAACCGACTGGCTCTCGAGGAGGCTGGCCGCGACCTTCAAGTTGGCCCCGATTTGCTGGCCTTTGCCCGAGTGGTGGAGGCCGGTATCCCCATGCCCAACCACCCGGCTGTCAGCGCGGTCTGGGAGGACATGAAGCAGACGGTCGAGCTGATCACCAAGGGCGAGGTTCAGCCTTCTGTGCAACTTCCGCTCACCAGGCAGCGCATCCAAAAGCGCATTCGGCAGATGATGGAGTAAGTCGTGAACGACCGCCGCACGTTGCTGCCCTATGCCTACATCGCTCCGGCTCTTGTTCTGATGAGCCTGCTCTCGCTTTTACCCAATCTTTATTCGGTCTACCTGGCCTTCACCAACTTCTCTCTCTATCACTACTCCGACTTCCGTTTCGTTGGATTACGCAATTTTGTGACCATCCTGACCGGCGACGAGGTCCGCGAGTTTGCCCGAGTCCTCAGTTGGACGCTGATCTGGGCGGGCGGGTCCGTGATTCTCAGTCTGGGCCTGGGCCTGTTCCTGGCCATGGGATTGAACAAACCAGAGGTCAGGTTTCGAAACCTCTACCGCACGCTCTTCATCGTGCCATGGGCCATACCGGCTTTTATCTCGGTCCTGATGTGGCAAGGCCTGCTCAACTCCAATGAAGGAGCCCTGAACGTGCTTCTGGGGCTGAACATCCGCTGGCTGGACGACCCTTTCTGGGCACGCATCTCGGTGCTGGTCGTGAACGTCTGGCTGGGCTTTCCGTTCATGATGACGGTCTGCCTCGGTGCCCTCCAGTCAATTCCGCGCGAGCTTTACGAATCGGCCTCAGTGGACGGGGCCCCTGCCCCCCGCCAGTTCTTCCAGATCACCCTACCCATGCTCCGTTCGGCGCTCTTACCGGTGCTAATCTCCAGCTTCGCCTTCAACTTCAACCAGTTTACCGCCATATACCTGTTGACAAACGGCGGGCCGGCAGTCCCGGGCAGCACCGCCGGCGCCACCGACATCCTGATCACATACTCCTACAAGTTGGCCTTCGGGCTTTTCCAATATGGCATGGCCTGCGCCTATGCCATTATTATTTTCTTGATCGTTGCCGGGCTCTCAGCGGTAAATTTCCGCCTGACCGGTGCCTTTGAGGACGCCTGATGAGACCAAGCCGACTCAACCTCTGGAGCTGGCAGATTGCCCTGACCATCGTGTTGTGCGCCGTACTGATGCCCGCCATGCTGGTGTTTTTCGCCTCCATCAACCGCAAAGCCACTCTGGTATCACGAAACCTGGTGCCCCCCCTCGGCGAATGGACGCTGGCAAACTATCAGGCCCTGCTGACCCAGACGCCTTTCCTGGAATGGATGGGCAACACCCTGCTCGTCTCGCTCCTCTCGACGACGGTCGCCCTGGTCGTCACTACCCTGGCCGGGTATGCTTTCTCGCGGTTCCGCTTTCACGGCCGCAAGAACGGTTTGCTGGTGATGATTTTGCTCCAGATGTTCCCGGCCGCAATGAGCATGGTGGCCGTCTTCCGGCTGCTTCAGTCCATGGGTGCCGCAACCGGCGGCTGGATCGGGCTCAACAGTCTTCTGGGATTATCTCTGGTATACATCGGAGCTGGAATTCCTTTCAACTCCTGGATGATCAAAGGCTATGTCGACTCGCTGCCACGCGAGCTCGAAGAGGCTGCCTGTATCGATGGAGCAACCCCTACGCAAACATTCTTACTCGTTGTGCTGCCACTGCTTGGTCCGGTCCTGACGGTGGTGGCCGTTTTCAACTTTATCGCACCTTACTCGGACTTCATCTTCCCGTCCGTGCTCCTGTTCGATGAGCAGCGCTACACACTTGCGGTGGGTATGCAGGGTTTCGTTTCCGGCAACTTTTCAACCAACTGGACCCTCTTTGCAGCCGCTTCGATGCTTGGTTCCCTACCCATTCTGGTGCTATTCCTCGGCTTGCAGCGATTCCTGGTCCAGGGTTTGACTCAGGGGGCAGTAAAGGGTTAGGATCCTGCGAGCAGAATCTGTCGCTGTGCTGGATCGCTGCCCTGTGGGGCGACGTTCAATTTAGCCCTGGAGTTGATCTACCGTGAGGTCTTTCGCATACCTGTTGCTGGCAAGCCTGGTGCTGGCCAGCCTCATCCGCCCGGTTGCTGCCGAGAACGCAAATCCGGCCATGGAAGGTCCCATGGCCTCCTTCTACGCCCAGAAATGGGAGGAAGCCATCACCGGATTCGAGGCGGTGCTTGACCAGGACCCCCAGAACACGATGGCCATGGCCTTCTACCTGGACTCCTATTTCCACAAGCGAGACATCAACGGCGTCATCAACAAGATCGAGCAACGGGCCGTCTCTGGAGGTGACAGTCCGGTCCTGCAGGCCCATCTGGGCATGGCATATTTCCTGCGCGGGAGGTTGATGCCGAACGTGCTTGAGGAGGCGCTCAGCGAGTTCAAGCAGGCACTCAAAGACGACCCCAACCAGGCCATGGCCCACTGCGGGATGGGTCTGGTCTACTTTCAAAAGCGCATGATGCCGAGAGCCAAGGGATACTTTATCAAAGCGTTGCGGCTCAATCCGCACGATACCATGGCCATGGAGCAGTTGGGCAACATTTTGCTGGTGGACGAGAAAAAGGCCGCTGACGCTCTGCAACTCTTCCAGCGCATCAACGCCGAACTGCCCACCTATCCGGACGGCTACTACTACACCGGATCCAGCTACTTCGACCTGCAGAACTACGATCAGGCCGTCGCCCACCTGATCAAGGCACTTGAGCTCGACCCCAACGGCATCACCATGGGCTACGACTCGGCTTGCCTCCTGGGCGACTGTTACATGAAGCTCAACCGATACCCGGAAGCCATCGCCGCCTACGAGCAAGCCAAGAAAATCCACCCCGACAGCCAGTATGTCGCCATCAAGATCAAGAAGGCAAAAGAGCAGTCGGCTGGCGGGGGAACGAAGTAGCCCTCAGGTAACCTGGGACCGGCCCTGCAAGGCTCTTCCGAGGGTCAGTTCATCGGCATACTCGAGATCGGCTCCCATGGGGAGCCCCTGAGCCAGCCGGGTTACCTTGAGCCCGGGTCGGGCGGTCAGCAACCGCTGCAAATAAAGCGCAGTGGCCTCGCCAGAGACCGTAGGGTTCGTGGCAAGAATCAGCTCTTGGAGAGGCTCTCTCTCCAATCTCTCGAACAGGGGTGCAATGGCCAGTTGATCGGGCCCAATTCCGTCCATCGGTGAGATCAATCCGCCTAGAACGTGATAGCGACCACGAAACTCCCCGGTACGCTCAAGGGCGGAGATATCCCGCGCTTCGCCGACCACGCAGAGCAAGCCTGACTCACGTCGTGGATCCCGGCAAATTGAGCACTCGGGCTGATCGGAATAGTTCCCACATCGCTCGCATGAGCGCATCCGCGAGCGCAACTCGGTAAGGGCGCGCGCCAGGCCCTCGACATCCTCCAGAGGCGCCTTGAGCAGGTGGAACGCCAGCCTGCTAGCCGTCTTTGGCCCCACGGTGGGCAACTTGAGCAAGGCCTCCACGAGGCGCTCGAGCGGCTCAGGATACTCGTACACTCTGGCCTAGAAAAGTCCCGGGGGAAGAGGCAAACCGGCCGTGAGCTGAGCCATCTTGTCTTGCGACAGGGTCCGTGCCTTGTCGAGTGCGTCCTTAACGGCGGCGAAGACCAGATCTTCAAGCATCTCCACATCGTCAGGGTCGACCGCTTCCTTCTTGATCTTAACGGAAAGAATCTGCTGCTGACCATTCACCCGAACGGTCACCATGCCCTGGCCGGCGCTGCCCTCGACTTCAGACTTTTCGAGCTCGTCCTGCATCTGCTGCATCTGGCCCATCGAATTCTGAAGCTTGGCCTGCATCTTCTGCATCTTCTTCATGATCTGTCTTTGCATCGCTAACTCCCTCTCAGGCCTCGGCGAAGACCTGGTTGATGACTTCGACCAGTTCGTCGAGATTGAATGGCTTCACCATGTACGAGCTGACCCCCATCTGGTACCCTTTGAGGACATCCCCGTGCTGATCGCGCGCCGTCAGCATGATAACAGGGAGCTTCTCGGTTTCAGGCTTGCGACGCAGATTCTCGAGCACTTCGAAGCCATCCATCTCCGGCATCATCACGTCGAGCACCACCAGGTCGGGCCGATCCGACTCCACCAGCGCAAGGGCCTCGGCGCCGCCCGAGGCGGTTTTGACCGAGAACTCCTCCAGCTCAAGATACTGCGCTAACGAGCGCAGGATATGCTCGTCGTCGTCAACGACCAGGACCTTGCGTGAGCTCATCTCCATCCACCTCAACCTTCTCCTGGCAGAACCTCGCCAGGCAAAACCCGCCGAGCCCTCTGCACGAAACTTTCGTGCTCATCAACCGGTTCGCTGGCGCGTCCTGGCCGTCCTTGCTGGGGCAGGCTATTCAACACGACCGGACGTCCGACGAGCTCGCGAGCCAACTGATCGAGAGCCGAGCGCATGGGTCCGCCTGTCTTTATCTGCTCACCGTGCCAACCCTGATAGAAGTGATCGGCGAGTCCTAGCACCAGATTCTCCCCGACCTCCACCACGCGAGCCTCGACCAGGACCGAGTGCAACCGCTGGTCGAGCTTCTTCGCCCGGAGCAACAGCTGGTTCCGAATCTCGCGCAAATCGGTGAGAGGGCCCGCTCCTGCGACTTCCGAGACGGACGCTGCAGATCCCTGCCCGTGGGACGATGGATCTCGAATGATCCCAGGCGAGGGACCTTCCACTGTCAAGGAGGCCGGACGACTCTCCACCGCGGGAGCGGGCCGCTCGGACGGACGACTCTCCACCGCGGGAGCGGGCCGCTCGGACGGACGACTCTCCACAGCGGGAGCGGGCCGCTCGGACGGACGACTCTCCACCGCGAGAGCGGGCCGCTCGG
>CAYYHB010000003.1:33770-65906 GCA_964471395.1 uncultured Burkholderiales bacterium
GCGGGAGCGGGCCGCTCGGACGGACGACTCTCCACCGCGAGAGCGGGCCGCTCGGACGGACGACTCTCGGAGACTGCACCCCTCTCCAACCGGTCGACGCGGGCCAGCAGAGCTTCCATTCCCGTATCGAGCGCTGGACAGGCCATTCGAACCAGGTAAATCTCCCAGAGCATCAGCAGGTCTGAAAACTCGCGCGCCTGCTCGGCCATCTCCAGGCTTAACCTGAGCCAGGCCATCACCTGGCCGCGACCAATGCTCCCGCCCAGTCGCTCAAGCGCCTCTTGCTCGTGCTCGAGCCTCTGCTCGAGGCCATGATCTCGGGCCCCGGCCTGCAACAAGAGCAAGGTGCGGAGAACATCCTGGAAGGAGAATAGCAGACGCTTGAGATCCAGCCCTCTCTCGGCCAACCCCCGCAAAAGGTCGAGAGCTTGACCGGCCTGACCCGCCGAGAGTGCCAGGCTCAGACGTTCCATCTGCTCAATTCCGACAAGACCCAGGATGGACTCGGCCTGGGCCCCTGAGACGCTGGTGCCGGCATAGGCCACACACTGCTCCAGAAAGACCAGCGCATCGCGCAGGGAGCCATCCGCCGCGCGAGCCACCAGGTTGGCGGCATCCGCATCGAGACTGAGGCCCTCAGCCGCGGCTACATCCAGAACGTGCTCTCGAATCCGAGCCAAGGGCAAGGCACGAAAATCATAGCGTTGACAACGAGACAGAATGGTGGGGAGCACTTCGTGAGGATGCGTCGTGGCCAGAATGAAGACCACGTGAGATGGTGGCTCTTCCAGAGTTTTCAGCAGAGCATTGAAGGATGCCGCGCTAAGCTTGTGCACCTCGTCGATGATGTAAACCTTGAAGCGAGCCGAGACCGGCGAAAAATGCACCTTGTCAACAATAAAATCGCGAATCTTCTCAACCTGAGTGTGCGAGGCCGCGTCGATCTCAAGCACATCGAGACAGGAACCCTCGGTGATCTGGCGGCACAGGGAGCACTCGTTACAGGGATCGTAACTTGGGCCACGCTCACAATTAAGGGCCTTGGCAAAAATTCGGGCTGAACTCGTCTTACCCGTACCCCGAGGACCGCTGAAGAGATAGGCTCGAGCCGGAGAACCGCTGCCCAGAACATTGCGCAGGGTCTGAACGACCGCCTCCTGGCCCACCAGATCCTGGAAACGCTGCGAGCGCCACTTGCGAAACAAGGAAACCGTAGACATGCCCTGTAGGTCTTCGCAACCCGCCGCTCTGGCCCTCTCGAAGACCTACATGACGGATGCGCGAGTCGGCGGCTCGAGTCTCTCTCCCAGGTAAATCAAGAGCTCGACCAGACGCTCCAACTCATCGGAATTGGAATAGGCCAGCTCGATATGACCCCGCCCTTTGCTGCGGGGACGAATGCGCACCACGCTGCCCAACTTATGCTCAAGATGCGCCTGGATGTCCATCCAATCGGCGGTCAGGTTTGCGCGCCTGGAGCTGTTCCGGATCGGCCGAGCCCAATTTGCCACCATCGCTTCGGCCTGACGAACCGAGCAAGACAACTTGCGCATGGCTGACCATGCTTCCAATTGCTTGTGTTCCGAATCCAGCGACAGAAGCGTTCGCGCGTGACCCGAGCTGAGGACACCCTGCTCGAGATCGACCTTGACCGGATCAGGCAGGGCCAACAAACGCAGAGCATTGGTAACAGCTGGACGCGAACGACCCAACCGGGTGGCCAGTTCCTCCTGAGTCCACTCGTGCTCACGCAACAGGAACGCGTAAGCTTGTGCCTCCTCTATCGGGTTGAGATCGTCGCGCTGGATATTCTCGATCAGAGCGACTTCCAACAACCTGGGGCCGGCCATCTCACGAATTAGGGCCGGAATGGTGCTCAACCCGGCCAGACGCGCCGCCCGGCAACGACGTTCACCGACCACCAGACGGAAGCCGTCCCCTTCGCGGGTAACCACCACCGGTTGCACAACTCCATACTCACGTATGGAAGCGGCGAGTTCCTGGAGCTTCTCTTCGTCAAATCGACGCCTGGGTTGCAGCGGGTTCTCCCGCAACAGCTCCAGAGAAACCTCGCTGACAGCCCCCTGGACCAAAGGTTGATTTTCCTTACTATCCTGCAAGAGCGCCGACAAACCGCGCCCCAGAGCCTGCTTTTTCACGAGCCATTACCTCCCTGGCAAGTTCGAGATAGGCCTGAGCCCCTCTTGAAGAGTAATCGTAGTCGAGCACCGACTGACCAAAGCTCGGTGCCTCGGCCAACTTGACGTTGCGGGGGATAACCGTGGCAAAGACGCGTTCCCCGAAGTGCCGACGCACTTCCTCGGCGACTTGCTCGGAAAGGTTCAAACGACTGTCGTGCAGGGTAAGAAGAACTCCCCCGATCTGAAGAGCCGGGTTCACGTGGGCTCTCACCAACTCGACCACGTTCATCAACTGCGTGATCCCTTCCAGTGCATAGAATTCACACTGAATCGGGACAAGGACCTCAGACGCGGCAGAAAGAGCGTTCATGGTCAGGATCCCAAGCGAAGGAGGACAGTCCAGCAAAATCTTATCATAGGCAGATTCGACCCGCGTTAGTGCGCGTGCCAACCGCTGCTCCCTGGCTACCACCGAGACCATCTCGATCTCAGCTCCGGCCAGACGCAAGGTAGCCGGCAGGATGTCGAGATTGTCCTGAATCTTACGAATCGCCTGGCCAGGAGGACACTGATCGAGCAGGACATCATAAATGCAAGTCTCCAGCGTACTCTTGCTGACACCAAGACCACTGGTGGTGTTCCCCTGAGGGTCCACGTCCACCACCAGGACGCGGCTTCCGGAACGGGCCAATGCCGCCCCCAGGTTGACCGCTGTAGTTGACTTTCCGACGCCACCCTTCTGGTTGGTGATCGCCATGATTTTGGCCATATGTAATACCTCCAGGGACCTGGTTTCACGTGAAACTTTCTCCAGGCATATTGAATTACCTTCATTGATGACATGGACATCGGGAAGGAAACTGGTTAGAAAGTAGGAACTGGTTGGCCCGGAGGGAAGGCGCCCGCATGGATGAAGCACTTGATTCCAGGTTTGAGCTGGTCGTAGTCGAAGGAAGCGGTCTTGGTGGACGGCATTATCTCAATCGCAACCGCGTGACACTGGGCCGCCATGACCCGGGGGACGAAGTCCATCCGGGAGTGCTGGCCTTTCCCGAGCCTACGGTTAGTCGTGTTCACGCCGTGCTGGAGTGGGATGCGCGAAAACATCGCTACCTGCTGATCCATCGCTCCCGCACCAACCACACAGTACTCAACGGAACGGACATGGACCAACCTCAACTACTCCAGGCCGGAGACAAGATCAAGCTTGGTCATCTCGTTCTCGAGGTCCGCCAAGTAGACCCCCGAGAAACTCCGACCGAAGAGGAAACCTCGGTCTTTATCCCCGACAGTGGTTTCTATCTGGTGGCCGTTCTCGGGCCATCTCGAGGTGAGCTTTACCCGCTCAACTACACGCAACTGATTCTCTGCGAGCCTCCCACCGAGAGCACAACCCGCCCTGGAATCTATGTTCCCAGCATCGGTGACGTGCGCGCTACCGTACTTCACAAGGGAACCGATCTCTTCATAGAGTCCAAACTCGGAGAGCGGCCGCTGGTGATCCGCAATCAGGAGGCCCTGACCACAGAATGGGTGGTGGGAACCGACGCAAATTTCGCCCTCCTCGAGAATGACCTGTTAGTCTGCGGCAAGGTAGTTTTTCTGTGCTGCGACACGGTCGGCGCGGGACGTTGCACAGAAGCCCACGAGAATGGTCAACTCGATTCGGTTCACCCGCTCCTGGCCCAGCTTCACCCCGACCAGGATCCGGTGTTCCAGGGCGAGGAACCGCATCAGATCCGAATTCTTTCCGGCGCATTGCGAGGCTCCCACGTGTGGATTCGTCCTGAAAAGCTGACTGCACCATTGAGTATTGGAAAGGCCGGCTCTGAACCGACCCCTCTGATCCCACTCCCCGACAAGACCGCAGGTCGGATGGAAATCGACTTCGAGCCCGGTCGGTTACTCGTACGAAACACGGACGAAACCGTCAGGATCACCCACAACTGGGATCTCCTGACCCCCGGTGAAGAATCCTATGCAATCAGCGGCGACCGGTTCGTACTTGGGCGAACCGTTGTACGCTATGAGAACGCCCCTATTCAAAGCAAGATCGACCGCCTCTCCATTGCGTTCCAAGATCAGGAGTTGCCCCTCCTGCGACAAGAGAACATTCTTGGCTACCGCACAGAAAGCGACCTGCGCATTGACGACCGTCGACTCAGCCCCAGCCACGCTGTTCTGCGGGTTGACGCTGATGGAGTCTATTATCGCCATCAGCACAAAGAAGCCCCGGCTCGCCTCGGCTCTGAAGAGATCAAGGCCGGCCAGGAGTCCCTTCTGAAGATCGGTGACGAAATTGAAATCCTGAGCGGACTGAGCGTCCGGTTGGTCGAGCGTACCCTGAAAGTCGATCTAACCGAACCGATGCTGATTGGCCCCACCCAGGCGGAGATCGATGCCAGCCGGGGGAGCAGCAGCTGAACGAAATTGCTCTCGGAGTAGGGGCCGTCCTGGCAGCTCTTCTTGGTGCCGCATGGATTCGTTCCCGGCGCACGCCCACTTCCCATGATCCTAACACCCCTCCCTCTCGGGCCCCGCTCCCTCCTCGCAGCAAGTTGGGCAAGTACCTGATCGGAGACATCATTGCAGATGGAGGCACAGCAACCGTCTACCGAGCCACCGATGACGAAGGGCACACTCTGGCCGTCAAGATTCCCCATGCCGACCTGCTGAACTCAAAGGAATTCGTGGCCACCTTCCACCACGAAGCCTCCATTGGAGAGACGCTTCGACATCCAAGCATTGTCGCCGTCCTGGAAGTGGGACAGTACCAAGCGGGGGGCTACAAGAAGATACCCTACTTTATCATGGAGTATCTCGAGGGCCAGGATCTACGAACCATCATTCGTAGCCGAGGTAGATTACCGGCACAGGAAGCCGCGCGAATCACCCGATCCATCGCTGACGCGCTCGACTGGGCCCACCATCGTGGGGTTACCCATCGCGACATCTCTCCGCGCAACATTTTCGTCACTCGCCAGAAGAGGGTTAAGGTGATGGACTTCGGCATTTCCACCGTGCAATCAAGAATTACCCACAAGAGAACCAAAGCTCTCTCCCTGGGCACCCCCGAGTATCTTGCGCCCGAGCGTATCAACGACCCGGCCTCGGCCGATTCCCGCTCCGATCTTTACAGTCTGGGCTGCGTCCTCTTCGAAATGCTCCACGGGCATCCACCCTTCGTGGCGCCCACTCCGGTCGAGATCCTCAAGATGCATCGGAAAGCACAGGTACCACCGCCCCACCCGAGTTTAAGCCTGCCACCAGGCCTGTGGCCAATTCTGCTCAAACTGCTTGAGAAGAAACCCGAAAACCGCTTCCAGAGCGCGGGGGCGGTGACAAGCGCCCTGGCCGACCTCGCCCCAGACAACTAAAACCTGAAAGATTCGCCGGATCACATGAAGCCAAAACAACTCACAACGGCTGATGTGCCGGAACTCCAGGCCGCCGAGGGTAACGAGGCGGCGTGCAAGCTACTTTGCGAACCCGGCAGAGCCAGCGGTCGCGACCCTCGAGGCGGTAGCCAATTGGCTCCTCCAACTCACCTCCAAGCTCGCGCAGGGCTTTCTGGGAGAATCGCTGTTCCTCGAGACCGGCCGGCCCCTTGAAAGCCAGCAGCAGACCACCCCGCTCCAACAAAGGCAAACCCAGCTCAATGAGGACGGGCAACGGAGCCAGAGCCTTGGCCACGCAAACCTGGGCACTCCCTCTCCGGGCCGGGTCGTGCCCCAGCGACTCCGCCCGCTCGGCAAGAACTTGCACTCGACCCTCAAGTCCCATGGCTCCAAGCACATCGTGCACGAAACCAGCCTTCCGACGGTTCGACTCGACCATCCACCAACTCGTCGTCGGGCAGGCTAAAGCCAGAGGAATACCGGGCACGCCCGCCCCGCAGCCAAGGTCAACGACCAGTCCAGCTGGCAGGTGAGGAGCCGCCGCAAGAGAGTCGAGTATAAGCTCGCGCAACTGATCGTGAGGAGCGCGCAGACCTGTCAATCCAATCGGGGAAGCTTCAACTCGAGCTCGAAAGTCGAGCAGACGCTCGAGTACCCGGGGCTCGAGTTCTAGCCCAAGCTCACCGAGACCCCTCTCCATGTCACTGACTAGACGGTCGGGCATTGCTTCAGCATGACCATCAGCAAGGACAGGTCAGAAGGAGAAATCCCGGGAACCCGAGAGGCCTGGCCAAGAGTCGCGGGCCGCACGGCCTCAAGTTTCTCACGAGCCTCCGCCGAGAGACTGGCAATATTGGCATAATCAAGATCGAGCGGTAAGGTCCGAGCTTCCAAAGTCTGCAGGCGCTCAACCTCGGCCTGCTGGCGGCGCAGGTAGCCCTGGTAGCGAAAGCTGATCTCCACCTGCTCTACAACCAGAGGGTCCAGCTCAGGAAGACCCTGAAAACTGCGCAGGCGAGCAAGCGAGAAACCAGGCCGAGCGACCAGTTCTTCCAACCTCTGCCCGGCCTGAACGGACTGACCCATCCACTCGGATAGCTCTGCGGACACATTCCCGCTCACACGCTCATTCTGCAGGCGAGAACGCTCCGTTTCGATCTCCTTTTGCTTCGTCTCAAAGACCGACCACCGATGATGATCAACCAACCCTACCTGGCGGCCCAGCGGAGTCAGGCGCTGATCGGCATTATCCTGGCGGAGTAAGAGTCGGTACTCGGCTCGCGAGGTGTGCATTCGGTAAGGCTCAGTCGTGCCACGGCAAACCAGATCATCCACCAGCACCCCGAGGTATCCCTGGTCACGACCGATCACGATAGGCTCACCCCCCCCGGCTCGCAGAGCGGCGTTGATCCCGGCCAGAATACCCTGAGCCGCCGCCTCTTCATATCCAGATGTCCCGTTGATCTGGCCAGCCAGAAACAGGCCCTTCCAGGCCCGCGACTCGAGGGTGCTGTGAAGCTGGGTAGGCAACACGTAGTCATATTCCACGGCATAACCAGGCCGAATAATCACCGCCTGCTCCAACCCTGGGAGAGACCGCACGATGAGGTGCTGAACCTCGAGCGGAAGACTGGTTGAGACGCCCTGCAAGTAGACTTCGGGGACATCGAAACCCTCTGGCTCAATCCAAACTTGATGGGTTTCACGCTCCGGAAAACGTACTACCTTATCCTCAATGGAAGGGCAATAGCGCGGTCCTGTTCCCTGGATCTGCCCTCCAAAGAGGGGAGAGAGATGCAGGTTGGCCAGAATGACCTCGCGTGTACGCGAGGTGGTGCGCGTCAGGTAGCAGTCAAGCTGGCGAGCCGGCAACTGGCGAGGAGAAATCTCGGAGAAAGTCAGCGGAACCAAACTGGGGCCGATCCGCTCCAAAGCCCCAAAGTCGATTGTATCGCGATGCACACGCGGGGTCGTGCCAGTCTTCAGGCGCCCCATATGAAGGCCCATCGACTTGAGACATGCAGAAAGGCCCACAGCCGGAGGCTCTCCCGACCGCCCCCCGGCAAGTTGTACCATGCCCATATGAATCTGGCCCCCAAGAAAGGTGCCAGTCGTTAAAACCACGGCCTCGCACTGATAGCAACAGCCCGAACTGCCCACCACACCAACCACACGGTCCTCGCGGGTCAGCAAGCCCAAGACCAGGTCCTGGATGATGGTTACCCGCTCCTGATTGCGCAAAGTATCATGCATGGCCTCCGAATAGGCGGGTCGATGAGCCTGAGCACGCAACGCCTGTACGGCCGGCCCCTTGCCGGTATTCAGCATGCGTATGTGTAAGTGCGTCCGGTCAATAACACGGGCCATTTCGCCCCCCAGCGCATCCACCTCTCGCACAAGGTGGGCCTTGGCTGGTCCACCTATAGACGGATTACAGGGCATGCGCGCCACGTGCGTAAGGCTGCCGGTCAGGACGATGGTATCGAGTTGCATGCGGGCGCAGGCCAACGCCGCCTCGCAGCCGGCGTGCCCGGCGCCCACAATCACCACCTGGCAAGATCTTGTCACCGACGAAGTGTCTCCTGTTCCACGTGAAACAAATTCACTTTCCCAGACAGAAAGTTGAAAAGATGCGCTCCAAAATTTCCTCGGTTACGTGGAGTCCGAGGATATCACCCAGAGCCTGCGCGGCCGCCCGGAGATCAAGGCAGAGGAACTCGGCCGAAAGCCCGGACCTCAAGGTTGCCTCCACTGCTTCCAGATGAGAGCTTACCACACGTAGGGCGGCCCGTTGTCTCTCCGTCAAAAAATACTGAGTCTGCAGACCGTGACCAAGAGACGCAGCCAGCCCGGAGAGAAGCTCTAGCAACCCCTCGAGATTCACGCCCTCACGCGCGCTGACTTGCAATGCCGGCACGCCTGCCCAGGCGACGACCTCCTCCAGACGCAAGATTGGCACGAGATCGCACTTATTAAGAACAACCAGATCGGGGCTCCAGGCTCTAAGATCGAGCTGCGGGAGGGAGCACGCGACATCTAGCACCAGGACGCGCAACTGAGATTCTACCGCAGCAGCTCGGGTCAACTCCAGGCCCATCGACTCAACGGGATCCTCAGAAACCCGAATCCCAGCCGTGTCCACCAATCGAAAGGTTCGCCCCACAGCGCGTATAGTCTCCTCAATTCGATCTCGTGTGGTGCCCGGGTGAGGCGAAACCAGGGCACGCCTGGAACCAATCAGCGCGTTCAGCAGGGTCGACTTGCCTGCGTTTGGTGGCCCGATAAGGGCGACCTGCACCCCACGTTGAGCGATGCGCCCCTCTTCTGCCCCTTCCAGAAGACGGGCCACACGTTCACGCAGGCCACGGAGACGCGATTCGCTCTCCTCGATGGGCATTCCCACAACTTCCTCCCCAAAGTCAAGCTCTGCCTCGAGGCGCGAGAGCCAATCAAGCAGATCCTGACGCAACTGCTCAACCAGTCGGGAGAATCGCCCCTTCAGGTCGCTCGCGTGACCCCGCAGGGCTGAACGAGACTCCGTAGCAATGAGTTGCGAAACGCTTTCGGCCTGGGCCAGACTCAGCCGTCCGTTCAAGAAGGCTCTAAGCGTGAACTCACCTGGCCGGGCCGGGCGAGCCCCGCCCGCACAGCACAGGTCGACTGCCTCTGAAACAACCAGGGGACTGCCATGAAGGTGCAGTTCCACCACCTCTTCGCGGGTGTAACTTCGAGGGGCACGCATCCAGACAGCCATGATCTCATCAACCGGCTCATCTTGTAGATCCACCAGCCACCCGTGATAGAGCCGATGGCTAGACCAGGAACCCACCGGCTCCGAGGCACGAAAAACCCGCGCGAGGATCAACGGCGCCAGAACTCCACTCAGGCGAACGATGGAAACCCCCCCCTCACCAGGGGGGGACGCCTCCGCGACGATAGTGTCTTCCGTCAGAGGTCCTTCGAGCCGGGAGATACGACCACACATCGATCCGGCTCTTCTCCCTCGGAGTAGGTGCGAATACGTGGGTGATCTGCCAGTGCAAGGTGGATGACCCGACGGTCGCCAGCCGGCATGGGAGCCAGCACGACTTTGCGACCCTCCCTCTGGGCTCGAGCCGCAGAACGACGCGCCAAATCGCGCAACTGACGCTCTCTGCGGTCCCGATAGCCTTCTACATCCAGAACAACCTTGTAATCCACCAGCTTCTTGCGAGCGTTGATCACGCCTACCAAAAACTGCATAGCTTCCAAAGTGCTGCCGTGGCGACCAATCAAAGCGCCGAGCTCCGGCCCTTCGATATGATAGCGCACATGATCTTCGCGCTCTTCATACTCAATTTCAGCGTCAAACCCCATGAGGTCAAGGATGTCATAGAGGAGGTCTGCGACAGGGTCTTCTTCCTCATCGTCGTACTCAGCCTCGCGCGGAGCAGTTACGCGCGTCGAGCTCCGTACAGGTGCCTCCGCCTCGTAATCTTCGTCCACGTCAAATTCTTCAGGCATTAATGAACCCTCCCTCTCGGATTAAGAACGTCTTACTTGGTCAGGGATCCTGGTCGGTGGCAGGTTTATCCGACGCTCGCATGATAAAAGCTTGCTGGGCCAGGGTCAGAAAGGTAAACACGCTCCAATACAAGAGCATGGCGCAGGGAAACTTGCCGACCCAGGCAACGTAAGTAATCATTCCCGTCATGAAAATTGCCAGCATTCCCTGATTAATGGGTCCTGAGCTTTGAGACGGGGTTAGCTTCTGAGACAGATACATGGTCAGGGCGTAAAAGATAAGCATTGGCAAATCGCGGCCAGCCAGACTGCTTGCCACCAACTCGGGAAAAAGATTCTGCAGAGGACCAGGGTGAATCCACAAGAAGTAAGCCTTCTCGAAAATTTCAGGCTGGTGGGTGATGGCTCCCCAGATACAAATGACCACTGGCATCTGCAGCAAGACCGGCAAACAGCCACTGAGAGGGTTTACCTTATGGCGCTTATAGAGAGCCATGGTCTCGGTGTGAAGTTTCTCAGGGTCTCCTTTGTAGAGCTTCTGAAGCTTCTCCATCTCGGGTTGAACGCGCTGCATGTCCTTCATGGACTTGTAGGTCTTCTGAGTCAACGGGTAGAGCAAAATCTTGATCAGGACGGCAAAGCTTATGATCGCCAATCCCCAATCATCGGTAACCTGATGCAGTTGCTGCAAGACCCAGATCAGCCCTGATTCGAGCTCGCGCACCTCAGATCACCGGGTCCGAGCCGCCCGGGTGCCAGGGGTGGCAACGCAAAATGCGCCGCATTCCCATCCAACTACCCCGCAAAACGCCATATTTGACAACAGCCTGGCGAGTATATTCTGAGCAAGTCGGATGAAAGCGACACATTGCGGGCGTATAACGAGACACACTCTGATACATGCGAATCAAAATTTCAGCGGCTCGGACGGGCCAGGTTCCCTCAGAATCTGAGCCTTGCGAGCCAGTTGCAGGAACAGTTCCTCCAGTTGCCGGTAGGTTGCCGTCATTGCCAGGCTGCGGGCCAGAATCACCAGATCCCATCGCGCCGCAAGCTTCTCCTTGCTCAAACGGTAAACCTCCCGCAACCTGCGGCGCAAGCGGTTGCGTTGAACGGCCCCACCAAGCTTCTTACTGACGCAGAACCCGACCCTTCCCTGGCCACGCTGTCGCCGATAAAGGATTACCGAAAATTCAGGCCCACTCCAAGTTCGGCCCTGGCGAAAGACCCGATCAAAGTCCCGGGCCTTCTTCAAAGTCTCCAAACTACAGGGACAGACGCTTGCGTCCCTTGCGTCGGCGCGCTGACAGCACGCGGCGTCCACCCGAGCTGGCCATTCTCTTAAAAAAGCCGTGCTCTGTCTTGCGCGTCCTTTTCTTCGGCTGATAGGTGCGTTTCATAGCTCCTCCAATGGATAAAAAGAAAAAAAGCCCGTAGGCCACGACAGTATATGTCTGCCGGCCCTGGCTGTCAACTTAAAGACACTTTTCCCCAACTGTGGGAAAGTCTGTGGAAAACCATTTAAAGGTTACCATTACGGCCTCATGACGTCCTATGACAAGGTCGATTCTGGTCGAACTCCACGAAAATTAAGGACGGTTACTATCCGAAAGCGCGTTTGAGCCCGATCGACAGCAGCGCCATCCAGCCGCCCTCCGAGGGAGTTTTCCACAAACAGTGCATAACTCTGTGGACAATGTGGATTTGGTTTCGGTCATGTTTCGGTAGGAATCGCTTTCTGGCCAACCGAAGCCCGCAAACTCTCGTGGAAAACCCGTCGTTACAGTGACTTACTCCGATCCGACCCCCGGCTCGGAAATCGGTCGTCGTGACAAGCATTGATCGCTTTCATCCACACGAGAGCCAGCTCGCAGCTTCAGGAGGCCGACCGCCCTATGTCCGGAAGGGACATCTCGACAACCAACTTTTTTCCAATCTGGTCCAACTGTCTGGAAGTCCTTGAGAGCACGCTGGACTCACCGGTGCAGAACTCCCTGCAGGGCAGTCGGCCGCTCTCAGTAGATGGCAACCTTCTCAAGGTTGGCATTAAGGGGAGCTTTTCACGCGACTTTCTAACCAAGACCCAGAATCGCGATATCGTTCGAGCCGTTCTTCGAAAGGTCACAGGAGAGGACTTTCAAGTCGAGTTTGTCGCACTACGCAACGAGACAGGCGAGCAAACCTCCATCCATGTTCCCGACCATGAAGACACTGAGGCAGACCAAGGCGAAACCTACGATCTCCTCTTGAATCCTCGCTATACATTCGAGGCATATATCCAGGGAAGCGGAAATAACCTGGCCGCAGCAGCCGCTCGGGCGGTCGCCGACAGCCCCGCCAAGGCCTACAACCCACTATTTATCTATGGCGGAGTTGGGTTAGGCAAGACTCATCTGATGCATGCCATTGGTCACGCTGTACTGCAGAAACGGCGGAAAGCCCGAGTGGTGTATATGTCAGCAGAACGCTTTACCAATGAGATGATTGACTCGATTTCCGAAGCTCAGATGAAAAAGTTCCGACGAAACTATCGCAACGTCGACGTCCTGCTAGTCGATGACATCCAGTTCCTGGCCAACAAGGAACGTACTCAGGAAGAATTCTTCCATACTTTCAATGAGCTCCACGGGGCCTACAAGCAGATAGTCATTTCCAGTGATCGCCCACCCAAACAGATACCCACGCTCGAAGACCGACTCCGCTCGCGCTTCGAATGGGGAATGATTGCTGATATTCAGCCCCCCGACGTAGAAACCCGCACAGCCATCTTGCGCAAGAAGGCTGAAAAGTGCGGTATTCCCATACCCAATGACGTGACCGCCCTGATTGCTGAGAAAATCCCGTCGAATATTCGAGAGCTCGAAGGGGCACTGACACGGGTTGTGGCCTATAGTTCACTGCAACGCAAGCCCGTTACTCTGAACTTGGCACTCGAAGCACTTCAGGGCTTGCTCAGCGACAGTCCTGTTCAGATTCTAGACATTCGCTCAATTCAAGAGATTGTTGCTGAATATTTTGGCATTACCCTGGCCGACATTCTTGGAAAGAGACGCGATCAGCGTGTCGTGCGCCCTCGACAGGTTGCGATGTATCTCTGCAAAGAGATGATTGGGGCCTCCTATCCCGAGATTGGTCTTCAGTTTGGTGGGAAAGACCACACCACCGTCATGCACGCATACCGGAAGGTAGAAGAGAATCTCTCCGACACCTTTTACAAGACCAGTCTGGACAACATCACCCAACGTCTCAAGGAACTGTCCCGGTGAACCTGGCTCCTACGACAACTTTAACGACGGCGAACAACTGTAAGCGTCGTTTTTTAAAGCGGGTTTATTATTATTCAAGTTATGGGGGTAACTATGTGAATATCATTCAACATCCTTGGGGAAACACTGCTATGATTTCCGACCATCTCCGTCCCATGGGCATGAACTTGAAGAAATTCCCATGGTCTTCCCCAAGGAAGCCATGCATCAAATGCATACCATAACACGTGTCTAGAGATTATCCACAGGTACCACAGGTACTATGATGACTGTTAATTAGATCGATCAAGGAGGTTCTTCCACTGCCATGCATGTGCACATAGAAAAAGCTCAGCTCGAGGAAGGTCTACAAGTTGCATCGCGAGCCATTCACGGTCGCAGTCCCCTGCCCATTCTAAGCCACGTTTTGCTGAAGGCCACCCAGGAAACCCTCGAGTTGACCGCTACTGATCTCGACCTGGGCTTACAGACGAGACTTTCTGCCCAGGTTGAGGAACAGGGCTCCCTGACTTGCCCGGCTCGCTTGATGAGCGAGATTGTAGCGAAGCTTCCCGCCGGTCCCGTTGAGATAAAGCTTGTCCAGGAGGGTCTACTTGCCATTCGCTCGCGACGCTCCGAGTTCCACGTCTCGACTTTGCCAGCTGAGGAATTCCCCTCATTGCCATCGGCCGAGGAGGCACAAACGATTTCCATTCGTCAGGGACTGCTTAAAACCATGGTGCGGCGTGTGGCGGTAGCTGCCGCTAGCCAGGAGGAAACCAGGGCCGTTATGACCGGTCTGTTGACTCTGCTCAAGTTCGATTCCATTACCCTGGTTGGGACGGATGGTCGTCGTCTTGCCTGCATGCGCCGGGAACTCCCGCACGACGATGCCCGTGATACTTCGGCTGTGATTCCTGCCCGGGCCCTCCTTGAACTCGTTCGGGTGTTGAGCAACGACGATGAGGACGTCAGGGTGGCCTTTACTCCGGGCCAAGTTTTCTTCCATCTTCCCGCGACTTCGATGCATTGTCGACTGCTCGAGGGCACCTTCCCGGACTTCGAGAAAGTTATCCCGCGGAGCTTCCAGCGTACCTGCCGAGTGGGTAAGGACAGCCTGCTTGAAGGAATGAAGCGAATGCTGATCGTGGCCCAGGAGAAGCAGTCCCCTCACCTTGTGCGGCTCGATTTCAGCCCTGAGCGTCTCAGAATCTCAGCCAATACCCCAGACCTTGGCAGCGGGCGTGAAGAGATTCCGGTGGTGCTCGAAGGGGATGAGCTGACCATTGCTTTCAATGGACGTTACATTGTCGACGGTCTTTCAGTGTTGGAGGCGGAGGAGCTTGAGTTCAGCCTTCAGGATGAAACTCGCAGTGCCATTCTGAGGCCGTATGGAGAGACCGGATTTGACTACGTGCTGATGCCGGTACGACTGCGCGAACCTGTGCTCGATGAGCAGACTCGCGTGGGAGTGGCTTCCTGAGGTAACCTTGCCAAGCTAAGCAGCCTTGTGATATAGTTTCGTTTGCTCAAATTCCGCTTGAGGAAAAGAGTGGGAAATCCCACTCTTTTCTTTTGGAGCACAGATAGATTCGAACGGGCTCCGTTGAGCGGACTGGGCCCGTTTTCATTTTGGGACGGTCAGTCTGAGGAAAGGAAGCAGGGATGTCCAAGCTTAGCCCCAGGGTTCTGGAGCAGATCGAGCGTGAAGTTCGCAGGTTGACGCAAGAGCATCAACTCGATCTGGTGCGGGTCGATTATCTGAAGCAGGATATCGGTTGGTGCCTGAGCATCATCGTTAATCGCGAAGGCGGAGTACGGGTGCAAGACTGTGAACGACTGCACCGGCCGCTTTCTCGACGGCTCGATGAATTGGACCTGATTCATCATAGCTATTTCTTGGAGGTGTCCTCCCCTGGACTTCCCTCCGAGCAAACGGCCAGCGAATCAACTCCCTAGCCACCCCGGAGGAGGAACCTGGGAATGAACTCCGACTTTTTGAGTGCACTCAAGCAGATCGAGAAGGAACGTAATATTCCACTCGATATGCTATTGCATGCTATCGAGGACGCGCTTGTAGCAGCCTATAAGCGGAACTTTGGTCCAAATCAAAATGTTATAATTGAAATCGATCGACATTCGGGTGAATTACATATCTGGCAGCGCAAGCTGGTTGTTCCAGAGGTGGAAGAGCCGGGTCTTGAGATGTCGCTGGAGGAAGCTCGAAATTATTCTCCCGATTCTGACATCGGGATGGAGATCGATCTTGAGGTCCCCAACGATACCTTCGGGCGCATCGCGGCACAGACCGCAAAGCAAGTCATCGTGCAGCGAATTCGCGAGGCTGAGCGCGAGGTTATCTACGGAGAATACATTCGTCGCGAAGGGGAGCTCGTCAGTGGCACCGTTCAGCGCTATGAGCATCGCAATGTGCTGATTGACCTGGGCAGGGCAGAGGGCGTCATTCCTCCAAGTGAGCAAGCTCATAATGAGTGGTTTCGTCATGGAGACCGTATCAAAGCCTATGTGATGGAGGTAAAGAACTCGGCTCGCGGACCTCAGGTTGCGCTTTCACGGGCTCAGCCCGGCTTTCTGATGCGCCTTTTCGAACTGGAGGTGCCCGAGATTCGCCAGGGTATCATCCAGGTCAAGGCGGTCGTCCGCGAGGCTGGCCTACGCTCGAAGATTGCAGTGAAGTCGTTGGATTCTTCAGTAGATCCCGTGGGCGCCTGCGTGGGTCCTAAGGGAAGCCGTGTGCAGGCTGTGGTGGATGAGCTGCGGGGCGAGAAGATCGACGTTATTCCCTGGTCAGACGACTCAATTTTATTTGTCGCCAACAGCCTTCAACCAGCTCGCGTCAGCAGGGTTACCCTGTATGAAAGCGATCGCTCGGCTGTCGTCGTGGTCCCCGATCACCAGCTATCCCTGGCGATTGGCAAGGAAGGACAGAATGCGCGCTTGGCGGCGCGCCTGACGGGCTGGAAGATAGATATTAAGAGCGAGACCCAGGCGCGTGAGATGGCCGAGGTCGAGGCCAAGCAGCGTGAGGAGCTCAAGAGACTGGCGGCCGAGGCCCCCCCACCTCCGCCGCCTCCTCGCGTTGAGCGCCCGGCTCCCCGTCCGGCCGCGGCAGAAGAGACGGTTGAGATGGTGGCGGTGAGTGCTCCGTCTCGCTTTACCGAAGTCGAGGTCGTGCCCGACATGGACGTTAACGAGTTTAAGGCGGAAATTGAGAAGATCCCCGAGCCCGTCATCGGGATTGATCCCAAGGAAGCATTCTCGATGGATGAGCTGCTTGGTCGCCCCCACCTGAAGGACGAGGACCTTGCCAATCGCGCTCGTTCAACGGCGGGCAAGAAGGGGCGCAGGAGAGTGGGTCGGTATGATGAAGACTAATGCCCCTTTGATTTTGTCCTCGCTTCGAGGTTGTGAGGCCCGATTCAGCGGTTGAACGAAAGGCCGGTGCACATCCCTTTGCGAATGTGCGTGGTGTGCAGGGCGCTTCGCCCTAAAACTGCGTTATTTCGATTTGTTCGGGAGGGCTTGGGTCCCAAGTTTGCCCTGGACCGCGAGGTACGATCGAGGGCAGGTCGCGGTTTGTATCTATGCCGGGCGCTCGAGTGTTTCGAGCGCCTGCATAAGGAGCGGCGCCTGCGCAAGTTGTTCTTGGATCGGTTCAGTGGGGAGGATCTTGCGTGGATGCGGTGCTGTCTGGAGCAGCCCGCTGGCATTAAGGACGTGGTTGGATGAGCGGAAAAATTCGAGTTTACGAACTGGCCCGAGAGCTCGGGATGAATGACAGCAAGCCTTTGATCAAATTGCTCAAGGACATGGGCATTACGGTCAAGACCGCGTCAAGCAGTCTTCCTGATGACGCGGTGGCCAAGATTCGCGAGGTTGTGGCTCCTCTAGTGGAACGCGAGCAGGTGCGGCGGGAGACCGAAGCTGCTGCCGCCAGGGCTCGCGAAGAGGCGGCCGAGAAGGCAAAGGCTCAAGCACCGCAGGTTCAGGCCAAGCCGGCTCAGCCAGTGCGGGTCATGCGTATCGTTCGGCACGCTACTGCCGAAGAGAAGGCTGCCTTGTTAGATCGACAGGAGCGCAAGATGCGCGGCGAGGAATTAGTTTCCAGCGCGACCGAAACCAAGAAGCTGACGGCCGAGGCGATGCTGGCCCGGGAAGAGGCCCCTCCGCCCCAAGCGACTGTCGAAGCGGCGCCAGCACCGGTTGAAGAGCCCGTAAAAATTCAGGCGCCCGTGGCGGAAGCAACAGAGACCGAAGTTGCGCCCGTACTCTCTCAGGAAGAGCTACGTCGCCTCCCGCCAGATCAGATGATTGCGGCCGAGTATCGGGACAAGCGACCGGCCTCCCAACCGGTAGCTACTGCCGCTCCCACGGCTGTCATGGAGGCCCGCAGACCTCCCGCAGGGGGTCCTCCAGGAGGCACGCCCGGTCGCGGTCCTGTTGTTGGACAGGGCCCGGGCCGACCTGGTGGGCAGGTCACCCGTGACATCTTGCCGAGTCGTCCTCGTCGGCCGGGGCAGCCGCCGAATCGATCGGGTCCACAGGGTGGGCCGCGCGGTGGTGGTCGCCCAAAGAGTAAAGGGTACTACAAGAATCGTCCCAGTCCGGTCCAGTCCAATCAGCGCAAAGCGATTGAGATTCCCGAGATGATCGCCGTGGGCGAACTGGCCACTCGGCTTGAAGTCCCGGCCAGCGAGCTGATCAAGTATTTGATCAAGCAGGGTCAGATGGTGACCATTAATCAGGCCCTGGAGTATGAGCAGGCTTCACAGATCGCGCAGGTATATGGTTTCGAAGTTGGCCAAGCCGAGGACGAGGAAGTCGATATTGCGCTGCTCGGGGACGAGGATCGGGATTTGCTGGAGATTCGTCCCCCGGTTGTAACCGTGCTCGGTCACGTTGACCACGGCAAAACCTCCCTGTTAGACGCAATTCGCGAAACGGAGGTCACAGCCACCGAGGCTGGCGGAATTACTCAGAAGATCGGTGCCTATACAGTCCACCATCGTGACCGACTGATTACCTTCATCGACACCCCCGGTCACGAGGCCTTCACTCAGATGCGGGCGCGTGGCGCCAAGGTGACGGACATAGCCATTCTCGTGGTGGCCGCTGACGATGGCATCATGCCTCAGACAGTAGAGGCTATCAATCACGCTCGGGCTGCCAATGTGCCTATTATTGTGGCTCTGAACAAGATGGACAAGCCACAGGCCAATCCTGATAAGGTCATGCAGCAACTGACCGAGTACGGTCTTCTTACCGAGGCCTGGGGTGGCGATACGATCTGTATCCCTGTTTCCGCCAAGAAGAGATCAGGCCTGAGCGAGTTGCTTGAGATGGTTTTGCTGGTGGCAGACATGGGTGAGCTGAAGGCGAATCCCAGCCGCAAAGGGCAGGGGACCATCATCGAAGCCTGGCTCGACAAAGGTCTTGGTCCGGTTGCCACGGTTTTAGTGCAGAATGGAACCTTGCGGGTGGGTGACACCGTTGTGGTGGGCAACACCTGGGGGCGCGTGCGCAGCCTACTTAATGAGAACGGTGAGAAAGTTCGGCGGGCCGGTCCCGCCATTCCGGCTGAGATCATCGGTTTGACCGACGTTCCGGACGCGGGGGATTTCTTGCAGGTAGTTGACGACGAGAAGATGGCGAAACAAGTCAGCGAGGCTCGGACTCAAAAGAGTCGCCACGCGCGTATCCACTCGGGGTCTCGCACCACACTCGATGACCTGTTCGCAGGCATATCGGCGGGTGAAGTAAAGGACCTCAAGTTGCTCTTGAAGGCCGAAGGCCACGGGAGCGTCGAGGCTCTGCGGGCATCCCTCGAGAAGCTGTCGACGGATGAGGTACGACTGACTATCGTCCACTCGGCTGTGGGAGCCATCAGTGAATCGGATATCATGCTGGCCAGCGCTTCGGACGCTATTGTTATCGGATTCAATGTGCGACCGGACACCTCGGTCAAGCGCCTGGCCGACCAGGAAGGTGTGGACATCCGTCTCTATCGAGTCATTTACCACGTTATCGAGGACATCAAGAAGGCCATGACCGGCCTGCTCTCTCCTGACATCTCGGAAGTTGAGTTGGGCAAAGTCGAGGTGCGCCAGATCTTCAAGATCACCAAGGTTGGCCGGGTGGCAGGCTGCTATGTGACCGAAGGAAGAATTACACGTGATGCTGAGGTGCGCGTCGTGCGCGAGGGCGTAATTGCCTATGTAGGTAAACTGGAGTCGCTCAAACGCTTCAAGGACGATGTGAAGGAGGTGACTGAGGGCTACGAGTGCGGTCTTTCCGTGCTGAACTATCCTGACCTCCAGGAAGGCGACGTTATCGAGGCCTTCAAGAAAGAGTACAAGGAGCGCGAGAGTCTCTAAGAGGCCGCGCAGCTTCAGAAGTCCAACATCTGCAGTTTCTATTCTGAACCAGGCGGCGCGCGGGACTGTAGATGTCGGGTGGCAACAAGACCAGGGAGACAACCAAATCATGAGTAAACGCCGCATGGAGCGTGTCAGCGATCTCTTGCGCGAGGTGGCCGCCGATGTCTTGAGAAGGGTTAAGGACCCGGGTCTGGGAGACGATCTGGTCAGCATCACAGAGGTCAAGGTGTCGCCTGATCTGAGTTCGGCGAAGTTCCTGGTGAGTACACTGGCGGCGCCGGAACGCCGCCCCGAGATTCTCGAAGGGTTGAACCGAGCCTCCGGGTTCATACGTCATGAAATCAACCGGCAGGTCAGCCTGAAGCGCATTCCTCAGGTGAGCTTTGCCTATGATCCGTCCCTGGAGCAGGGGGCCCGCTTGCTGAGCCTGATCAACGAGGTGGCCCGGGGTTTGCCAACCCTAGACGAACAGAGCCACTCCGGCCCCGACAATTCCACCGACCAGGCCACCGGCTAACAACCCGGAGATTCCTCCAATAGTGGTCCCTGCGTGCAGATAGCGTTCTTCGACCAGGCTGGCGACCAGTCCTAAACCTCCCCCGATCACAGATCCGGCCGGCCCGAAACTCGAGCCGAGTTGGGAGCCTAGAAGAGTGGCTCCCACGACGGTGCCACCGAATCCGACCGCTGAGCCCAAGATGGTACCGAACCCCCCGCCGATCGCTGCCCCGGTAATAAAGCCCTCCTTGAGCGTTAGCTGGTCTTCTTTCTCGGAACTGGCAGTACCTGGGGGGGCCGAAATGGCCGCCTGGCTTCGAGTAAAGCTGGGCATGTGGCTGCGGATTATCATGGCGTGTGCAGTATAGCTCTGCTCGGCCCCTTTACAGGATAGACCAGATGTGTACAATCCGACACAAGCCATGATAGTCCAAGCTGCGTATGATTCCCGCCTTGTCCCCGGTGCGCGCAACGCAATCGAGGTCTGTCTCGCGGTTCAGTCCCACCAGAGGGTCTACATACTGTCCGACCGGGCCTCTGAATGCATTGCGCAGGCGCTGGCTGACGCCTGCCGGCGGGTGGGCGCCCCGATTCGGCTAGAGATTCTCGAAGACCATGTGCAGCGACCCGCGCTTTCTTTGAGCGAGCCGCTCATGCAGCCTCTTGACCATGCCGATGTGGTATTGTATTGCGTCTGTCCGATGGCCAACGAGTTGAGCCATCGTCAACAGTTCGTTGGGACGGTGGAGCGCATGGGATTGCGCTACGCCCATATGGTCGGGATCACCGAGTCTATCATGTGCCAGGGAATGCGAGCCGACTTCCGCAAGGTTGACGAAGTCAGCAAACGCTTGCTTGAGCAGGCCAGCCGGGCCAGCAAAATTACCGTGCGCAGCCGATTTGGCACCGATCTCGAAGCGACCTTCGCTCCCAATCGCATCTGGCGCAAGACCAGCGGTATCATCGAGGAGGTCTGGTCTAACCTGCCCGGGGGCGAGATCTTCACGGCCCCTCTCTCGGTGGATGGTGTGTTCGTGGTCGATGGGACTATTGGAGATCACTTTGGACCAAAGTATGGTCTGATCAGTCACACTCCGATGGTGCTTCACATCCAGGGTGGTTATCTGCAAGCCGCAACTTGCGCCAACAAGGAGCTCGAGCGCGAGTTCTGGGCCTACTGTCACAAGCACCGCTACTCGAATCGAGTCGGCGAGTTTGCCATTGGCACTAACCTAGCAGTATTCGAGTTTACTGGCAATCTGCTCCAGGATGAGAAAATGCCGGGCGTCCATATCGCCTTTGGAGATCCCTACGGAAGTCAGACCGGAGCGGACTGGACTTGTGGAACCCACGTCGATGTCATTACCGGCTCCTGCGATATTTGGATCGACTCTGTGCAGGTCATGGAGAATGGTATTTTCCTGGCTGATCAACTCGGTTTTGACTACAACTACCTGTTTGAGGACCCCTCGGTTGTCCTGGACATCGAGTAGAATCTAGAACCCTCTCTACTTCATACACGGACCTCTTCTGTGTAAATATCCACAAGACTTGTGTTAATAAGTGGAAAACCTGAGTAAGACTGCACGACAAATGTGGGTTAAAGTGGGGAGGAGTGGAGGGTTCAGAAACGGATCGCCATGACCGAGAAATCATCTGACAACCGGCTGTTGGAAAAGCGCCGGACTTCATCATAGATCCGGTTGACCAGCCTCTGAGGTGAGTTCCCTGTGTGGCTCTGGAGAATCTCAAGCACTCGTTGCAGACCGAAGAACTCCCCAACCTCGTTGCGGGCCTCGGTCAAACCGTCGGTGTAGAGAACAAGCCAGGACCCCTCGGGGAGCTCGATGGAGCAATCTTCGTAGGTTGCTTCAGGAATGGCACCGATCAGGATTCCTTCAGCGTAGAGAAGGCGGGGGCGTTCTTGATGGGGGCTCCAGAAGATCGGCGGTTCGTGCCCGGCCGATGCAAAGCGGAGCCGCCGGGTCTTCAAGTCTGCTTCGGCATAGAAAACGGTTACCTGACGGCTCGTGATTGGATCTTGTCCCACCTGATGATTGAGCAGGTTAAGAATTTTGCGAGGAGAGTAACCGGCCAGGGCATAGCTTTTTAGGATATGCTTGGCTCGAACGGTCTGGATGGCGGCATCGGGACCTTTCCCCGACACGTCGGCCATGACCAGTCCGCACTTGTGCCTGCCAAGGGGGATCAGATCATAGTAGTCGCCCGAAAGGTCCATGGAGGGAATGAAGCGGTGGCCTACTGCCAGGCCCGGAAAATCTAGCCGTTCGCGGGGGATCAGCACGTCGCGAAGAAGTTCGGCGACTCGCTCCTTCTCGGCATACAGGCGGGCGTTCTCAATGGCGACGGCGGCCTGGCTTCCCAGTGTGCCCAGCAGGTTCACCTGGGCCGGAGCCAGGCTGGTGACCTCTCGGTAGTAGACATTGATCAGTCCCACCACTCGGCCCCGAGTTTCCACCGGAACAGAGAGCACGGTGGCCATGCCTTCGGCTCTGACAGCGGCCGGGAACTCTTCGCGATGGGGATCGCGGTCGAGAAGCAGCATGGGCCGACGGTTCTTGGCTGCCAGACCGAGCGGACCGCTGCCGAGTCGGACTGGCTCGCGTTGAAGGTCAGGGTCCATTCCCTCTGCCGTCTTGTGGACGAGCCTTTCACCTTCCAGAAGCATCAGCGAGCAGGCATCGGCCCGTAGGATCTCGCGCACGTGGCGGACAATCTCTTGGAGCACGCGGTCGAGTTGAAGGGTGCTGGTTACGGCCTTGCTTACTTCAAAGAGGGTCCCTAGCTCGCCCATCTTGAAGCGGACGAGACCGTGCAGTCGCGCGTTCTCTACTGCCACCGCGGCTTGATTTGCAAAGCCTCTCAAGAGTCGAACCTCTTGTTGGCGGAAGCGGATGCCCGGCGGAGTAAAGCAGTTCAGAACCCCCACCATTTTCTTGCGGGCGATCAGCGGCACCGAGAGCACTCCTCCAAATCCGGCTGCATTCAGAGCCCCATCGAACTCCTGACCGTGCTCGCTGTCCTGGTCTTTGCCTGGATAGTATGAGTGGGCGCGCTTTCGTTCTACTGCGTGACGGGCCATTCGGGCCTGCAGAGCAGGGTCGAGCAGACCTGAGGGTAGCCCCACACTCGTTTCGAGCCGAAAACTCTCACCCATCTCGTCGAGTACCAGAAGCCCGCAAGCCGACTGCTCGAGCAGTTCGACGGCCTGATCGACAATCAGACGAATGACTTTGGTCAGGCTCAAGGTTCCGGTAATGGCCGTCGAAACCTGGTAAAGTGCTTTGAGAGGTCCAAGGTTGGCCTGCAACTGGTCTATCAAACTGGCCCGCTGAATGGCATTGGCAACCTGCAACGCCAGTGTCATTACCTGTCGGATGCTGGCCGACGAAAAGTGGTGGTTGCCCCGGGAGTCATCCAGAAAGACCAATCCCAGTAGACCATCCTTGCTCGGGAGAGGTACGACCAGCGCGTTGGCGCTTGGCAGCAGAGCGAACAGACGGGCCAGGCCCTGGCATTCACCAGGGTTAGCCTCAGACAAGATAGGTTTCCCCTCAGCCAGTCGCAGGCGGTTCCCTTCCGAAAGCTGGTTGATCGGAAGCCGAAAGGCCGAGAAGAACTCTTGCTGGTCTTCGGAAAGGCCGATGGACGCTTCCAGAGTAAAGAATGGACGGCCGGGGTGCTTGAGGAGGATCAAGCACCGATTGACTTCGGCCAGCCTGGCAAGGGCTTCGCAGGAACGCTGCAGCACTTCCCATAGCTCGTGGGCCTGCTCGACTGAACGAGCCGCCTGGTAGAGGGCAGTGGCTTCGCGCGAGCGTTGCTGCTCCTGCACCAGGGCCTGGGCGTTCTCGATAGCCAATCCGGCTTGGCGCGCCAGGGCGTCCAGTCCGTCCATAGGTGGAGAATCCTTGAATTCCAGGGTGAGCAAGCCGCGTACGCGGTCGGGTCGTCCAATGGGCATGAAGACGCGACTTCCCCGGGTAGTGAATCGGCCGCGAACCTGGTCGACTGGCAAGAGTTGAGGCCCATCAAGAAGCTGGATGCTGGCTCCGACAGCACCCAGACGAGCCGCCTGATCGAGAGTGGCTGTCAGAAGGTCGTTCAGGGGGCCACTGGAGCAGATCCGGTCCTCTTCAAGCAACTGCCCGGCTCGTCGGGCCACGGCCTCCAATCTGGCCAGGCTGATCACGGGAAGCTCGGCATGGCTAGTTACCGAGGCGTGACCTCCGGCAATGTCCAGGCTATCCGAACTCCAACTGAAGCACGCGACCCCCAGAGGACAGATTTCCAGGCAGGGCTGGCCAGGTTGTCCCTGGGCTCGCTCGCGGAGTTTGTCGTGGAAACTGAGGCAGCGTTCGCGCTCGGGCGAACGCAGGGCCCGATGGCAGTAGTCGGGCAGGCTGCAGACCTCATCGATGGGAGCTCCGTTCAGGAGGTAAATGGGAACGCCTGCCAGCTCGGAACAGGCTAACAGGCGCTCGGCCAGCCTTAAATTCGGTTGGGACAGGGGGCCGGACAAGCCTCACCTCTCGCGCACTGGTGTGCCCCCTCGCGCATTCTACGGCCAGCCTTTCCTGTGCGTTGGGACGGTTCGGACCCGGCTTGCAAGCTCGCGGACCGCTCTGCTTGCATAAAAATTGAGGCCGGTCAAAGACCAGAACCCTTCTTGTTAGTTGATGACTCCCTTGTATCGCAGCAAGATCTCGATGAACTCACAGTTGTCCATGACCACGATCTCTTTTTTCATGAAAACCTCAAAACGGGGAAAGATAGCTACGCGGAATCGGTAAGATTATACCATGATCCGCTGACTTGAGTCAACGTGGGTTTTGGAAGCAAAGACTCCAATACCTCTCCTTGTCTACAACGGAGGGATAGTGGATCAGGGCCATGTTTACCAGAACCTCGTACTCGAGAAGTATCTTGGTCAACTTGGCGTGCTGATCGTCGTTCAGGCTGTCTTCGATCTGCTTGAGCATATGAGTGATGCGGGCTTCCTGCTCGAGAATCTCTCCAGCCGTGATCTGGCCATCCTCCATATAGCGCTTCCAACCCGAGTGGGTCTCCAGAAAGTCGTCTCGATGAAGATCAATGCCCTTGCCGTCAAACCATCCGTCTCTTGCCATGGCCCGACAGTTCTCGCTGAGACTCAGCGATCCTCCAGTTCCTTCGCTCGCCGCAGGGCCGCCGTCCCCTCTTCCTCTCGACCCAGTTCGAGCAACATCTCGCCATAATTGATCAGGGTGGGGCCGTGATCGGGATAGAGCTCGAGACTGTGACGGTAGCTCTCGAGTGCCTGCTCGTGCAGACCTCGCTGACGTTGATCGTCGCCAAGATGAGCCCAGAATGCGGGGTTGTATGGGTCAAGACGGATTGCGCGACGATGATGCTCCTCCCCTGATCCACTCAAGCGGCGGGCGACGAAACCCTGATTGTCCGGGTAATAGGGATTACGAGGGTCGAGGGCTTCCGCCCTCTGGAGAGCCCGCATAGCCTCCTTGTCGAGCTCGCGATTTCCCCCGACGCGACTGGATAATTCCAGATAGAAATATCCCTGGAGGGCTTCGATTTCCGGTTGGCGCTGAGGCTGGGCCAGGGGCAGCGCTTCCTGATAGCGCCTCGCTGCCGTCGTCAGGAGGACTCGCGCATCCTGGCCCCGCTGCAGGGCAGCAAATCCTTGAAAGCGCGCCTCGTCAGCCCACCAGACGCGAGATTCCCCGGCTATCCAGCCGCCAGCCAGTAGACAGCCGCCCAACCAGATTAATCCGGCCAACCAGAGCAGGGCAGGGGGAGGCCGCATCCTGGCGGGGGGGGCGAACTGGCCCGGCCAGCTCAGGCTGGCCAGCCACAGGGCCTCGGTGGGCAATGTCAGGTTCAGGGCCATTAGATGAATTGATAATCCCACTCCTGTCAGGAGAAGGGCTAGTTCGGTCGAGCTCTGGCGACAGCCAGCTATTCGGCCACGCAGGAAAGTTAGAAGGCCGCCCATCAGAAGGAAGACTCCTGGCCAGCCGCAGTCAACTCCCACGCTGAGAATCTGGTTGTGGGGGTTTTCGGGCAGGCGTTGGAGGGGTCGTGATTCCATGGGCTCCCATTCTCGGTAGGCCAGTGCCAGGGGGGTAAAGGCCCCCGGCCCGGCACCCAGGGGATGGGCCAGCAGGATGCTGAAAGCGGCCTTCCACAGGTAGACCCGAGTGGTGACGTCCTCGTTTCCCAGGCCTTCCACTTGAGTCCGCTCGCGCAACAGATCGGCTCCGCTTGCGACCACAAGCACGAAGCCCAGGGCCATGGCCAGCGCTATCCCCAGCACAGCCCGATGGCGAACGATGATCAACGCAACGATGAGGCTGACCAGGCAGGCTATCCAGGCGCCCCTGGTGCCGGTCTGTACCAGGGCCATCCAGGTCAACAGCCAGGGAATCCACAGCCAGCGTCGTCCCGAGGCCAGGATGGAGGGAAGCGAGAGGGCCAGCCAGGCGACCATGTAAAGGGCCAGATAATTGGAGTTGCCCATCGTGGATATGGTGCGGACCCGCGAGATCTCGGGGTGCGACCAGAGCATCGGGTCGAGTCCCAAACGCTGCAACCAGGCGTAGGTCGTCACGACCAGCCCGGCGGCCAGGATCATTCTCCACCAGAGCTTCCAGCGATCGGGAGTTCCCGTGGCGGTCCAGGACAGCAGCACCAGTAACCCGACCAGGTGCTCGAGGGCGGGCACCTGCCCGGCCAGACCTCCCAGACCCCACAGGCTGCTCGCCGCCCACCAGGAATACAGGGCAACCCACCAGGCTGTCAGGGAATTGGGCCGAAACCAGGGCCAACTGGCCCGGGCCGCTCCCAGCATCCAGGCAAATGTCAGGGTCAGGCCACCGGCCAGATAGACGGCAGACTTTGGGACCTCGACTGAGTCAGCCAGCCGGGTGGAGCAGGCCAGCGGCAGCCCCAGCAAGACAATGAGCGAGCCGAGGTGTAGCAGTCGTTCCTCCAGTCTCACAACAACCTGTTGGCCATAGCCTGAGAGGAACCCTACTGCGACCGGGGAACCTGCCCCGTGTGTCGGCACGCAACCTGACCTGGGCCGCGATGTTCGTGGCCTTGACCCTGGTTTTCGATCAATTGCCCGCCCCTCCGGGAAAATTTGGCAATCTCTTTCGATTTATCGGTTTTCCCGTCATTCTCTCGGGCCTTGTGCTGGGCCCGGCGGCGGGCTTTCTGGTGGGAGCGGTTTCGGATGTTCTCGGGTATCTGATCGGACCGCCCCCTGGACCCTACTTTCCGGGCTTCACTCTCACTCAAGCCACGACCGGGGCGCTTCCCGTCCTCCTGTTTTCCTGGATGAGCCCGAACTCGAGTTCGGTAGGTGAGGTCGCGGGATCTAAACCTCTGGGTTCCCGCTCCGCTCTTCCTGGTCGGGCCACGGACGAATCGGGCTGGACAACGCTGTTGAAGTTGACCCTGGCCATCCTGGTCACCAAACTGCTTTGCTCAGTCGTGCTGGTGAGTTTCTTCTTGTCCAGGTTGTATGGGATCGATCCCCTGTTGCACGCCGGGCCTGCCCTTCTGGTAGCCCTGGTGCACTGCCCGCTCTACGCCTGGCTCAGTCTTCCGCTAATGCGGAGCCTGCGTCGCCTGCGCCCAGGGTCGGGCTGGTCGTAAGGCGTGACTTCCCTGTCGTGCGGGGTGTCGGATAAGAAGTCGGCTCGGGACGCGGCTCGCGAGCCTTGCGCGGTTTAGGAGCAGGCTTCTCGCGCTCGCGCGTTTCTTGGGCGAGCGCGAACACAGCTTGACGCAGGTCGTCCAGGCGACGCGGGTCGGTCTCGGGCTGCAGCGGTCCTCCCGGGGCCAGAATCAGGCCCGGGGCGGTCCACTCCTCGGGTGAGCGGGCCAGCAGGTCGGGGTAGCGTTCGGGGTGCAGTTCGTCCAGTCCGCCCAGAACCGCGCCCGAGAAGTTGGTCCGTCCCCGGACCAGTCCAGGACCGGCGTGCACCTGCGACCAACCCAACAGACGGCAGGGAAGTGCTTTGAGGGGTTCGAGGAAAAGTCGAGTACCGACCGCATAGACCGCGTTGCAGGGAGCCCCGGCTGCAGCCAATAACACCCGTTCGTCGTATGGAGCGATGTGCTCGGTGTATTCCTCGGGTCTCATGTGATGATGGGAGGCGGCCGAAACCAGCAGAAACAGGCCCTGAGCACCGGCCTCAAGGGCCCGACCGGCATAACGCTCGAGGGTACGAGTAACAGCTTCGAGCGCGGTCTTAAAGAAGCCTGGATGCTCCCGCATGGCTTGCATGCACAACTCATTCCCCGCCAGTCGGGCCAGGGTGGTGAAAGGGCTGCTCACCGTATCCAGAAGATAGCGGCTCCCTTTCAATCCAGCATGGACTTTCTTAAGGCAGGACAAGGAATGGTCAAAGCTCGCATGCTTGCCTTCCAAGGGCTCCAGGGCGGCAAAGTCCTTGCTGCGCTCAAGGCGCTGGCCTTTGGCCAGCGGGTAGGGGTAATCGCACGAAATGCGCACCAGATCGACCCCGTAGCGCTCGGCGAAGGCCAGATGCACAGATGCCTGGGCCTCGCCGGACATGTGCTGGAGACCAAAGGGGTAGTAGCAGGTCCAGGGAGGACGGTCAAGGGGCTGGCAAGCCAGGGCCAACTCCACCCGCTCGGCCGGGCTCAAACCTCCGAGCCGTGACATTTTTTGAATTTCTTGCTGCTTCCGCAGGGACACGGGTCATTGCGACCCGCCTTGGCCGACAGGTAAGGATTCACCATCTCAAGCACTTTGCGGTAATGTTCGTTGTTCGGCTCCATGCCTACCGCCTTGCGAAAGCAGCGGGTGGCCTCGCCGGTGTCCTTGCTTTGCAGGTGCAGCCAGCCCATGACCAGCAGCGGATAAGGCTGTTCTCGGTCCATTTCCAGGCCTTTCTGGCCCTCGACCAGGGCCTCGGCGAGCTGTCCGCGCTGGAAGAGCAGGGTCGCTAGATTCAGATGGGTCACGGCTCGCTTGTGCCCGTCTTCGGCCACAAGGAAGCGCTCGAAGCCCTGGTCCTCGTATCCGTGGCAGGGGATCAGCAGCACTTCCACAGCTCGACCCGGGGTAATGCTCTCGAAGCGTCTGGCTGCATCACGCAACAGACTGTCAGCCTTGTCGAGGTTGTTGGTCAGTGCTTCAAGATTTCCCAGGTTGAGCACGGTGAGAGCCAGGTTGTCGTCTTCAACCTTCAGCGTCTCGAGGCTGGCAAGAGCTCTCTCAAGATACCCCTTGGCCTCCTCGAATTGGCTGTCGAGGGTGAGCAGGAAGCCCAGGTTGTTGTAGACCAGGTAATGGTCCACACCGTCCTCTTCGATGGCTCTTCGGTACTCGGTGATGGCCGCCGGACGGCCGGGATTGCGGTAGAGCAGGAGAGCCGAATTGGTGACACAGCTGGCCATGCCTTCCTGGTCCCCCGCCTCCTTGAACAGGACCCGGGCCTGCTGGTAGGCTGCCTGGGCGGCTTGGTGGTTGTTCAAGTCGATCTGAACACCGCCCAGGTTGCGCAAATTGCGGGCCTGTCCAGAGACATCTTGCGCCTTCTCGAAGAGACGAATGGCCCGTTGAAAGGTCTGACCGGCCTGGGTGAACTCGTGGCGCTGGTGGTAGGTTGTGCCAAGTTGCTCGAGGGCGTTGGCTTGCCCGAGGACATCCTTTCCATCCTCATAGAGCTCGAAGCTGCGCTTGAAGTGAGTCAGCGCTTCAGCGCCGCGCTCGCATGCCACCAGGCAATTACCAGTCAGGAGGTGGAGCCGCCCCCGATCGGTCAGAGGGGCCTGGTCACCTTGCTCACGACGGGCCTGGCTCAACAGCTCAAAGGCCTCGCGATGACGATTCTCGTCCATCAAGCTCTGGGCTATATTGAGGGTTTCCGGCAAGGGTTGCGTGGTCGTCGACATAATTCGCTCCTTGGAATAATGAAGCCCTATGGTTAGTGGCTTGCCGGCCCGTCTCCTGCAGAGGAAGGTTCCCCTGCGCGGGGGAAGAAGTTCCCAGCCGCCCGCCGGGCAAAATTCCTGAGATTTACGGACGTGCCGCAATGTCAACCCAAACCAGGCCTTTGAGGGCCGGCCTTTCTCCCCAGCAACTTCTGGACGCCTATCGTTTGATGGTAACCTCTCGTCGAATCGATGATCGCGAGATTCAGATGAAAAGGCAGAACAAAATCTTCTTTCAGATCAGCGGGGCTGGCCACGAAGCGCCGCTGGTGGCTGCCGGAATGGTGCTCAAGGCCGGTCATGACTGGTTCTACCCTTACTATCGCGATCGTGCACTCTGTCTGGCGTTGGGAATGACCCCGTTGGAAATGTTGCTCTCGGCCGTGGGGGCAGGGGATGACCCCAATTCGGGCGGCCGCCAGATGCCTTCCCACTGGGGTCACGCCCGGCTGAACATCATGACCTCTTCAAGCCCCACCGGCACGCAATTCTTGCAGGCGGTCGGCGCAGCCGAGGCGGGCCGTTATGCTCAGACCAATGGGTTGGAGTTGGCGTTCAAGTCCGACGAGGTAATCTATGTCTCCACCGGAGATGGAACCACCTCCGAGGGCGAGTTTTTCGAATCACTCAACACGGCCTGTAACCTGAAGCTGCCTGTTCTCTACTTGGTGGAGGACAATGGCTACGCCATTTCGGTGCCGGTCGAGGTGCAGACGGCCGGTGGCAGCATCTCTCGGTTGGTGGGCGAGTGGCCCGACCTCTTCCATCGTCAAGCTGATGGCAGCAACTTCCTGGACTGTTATGAAGCACTTCTGGAGGCAACCAACTACTGCCGTCAGCGCCGGGGGCCGGCTCTGGTGCACGTAAAGGTGACACGTCCTTATTCCCATTCGCTTTCCGATGATGAGAGCTTCTACAAGACCGCTGTTGAGCGACAGCAGGAGGCCAGCCGCGACCCTCTCGTCTGCACGCGAGCCTACCTGCTCACAGAGGGCCTGGCCAGCGAGGAAGTACTGGCGCGATTGGAGGCCGAGTGTGAGCAGGTGGTCACCAGCGCGGCCGAAGAGGCCGAGCGCCACCCCGCCGCCGGTCCGGAGACCCTGTCGCATCACATCTATTCGATGGATGTGGATCCCACTGCTGAGGCCTTCTTCCATCCACCCACTTTCGAGGGTGAGCCTACGACTATGGTGGACCTGATCAACGCGTGCCTGCGCGATGAGATGGAGCGGGACCCACGAATCGTCATCTTCGGTGAGGATGTGGCTGACGCGAGCAGGTCGGAGGTACTGTCCGAGTGCAAGGGCAAGGGCGGAGTGTTCAAGGTGACCTACGGCCTGCAGGCCCGCTTCGGTGCCGAGCGGGTGTTCAATTCCCCCCTGGCCGAGGCCAACATCGTGGGTCGGGCCATCGGGATGGCCCAGCGTGGGCTCAAGCCCGTGCCCGAGATCCAGTTCTTCGACTACATCTGGCCAGCCATGCAGCAGCTTCGCAATGAGCTGGCTACGGTGCGCTGGCGCTCCAATGGCGCCTTCAAGTGCCCTCTGGTGCTGCGCGTTCCGATTGGGGGTTACCTCAAGGGCGGTGCCCCTTACCACTCGCAGTGCGGCGAGGTTCTGTTCACCCACACGCCCGGAGTGCGGGTGGTCTTCCCCTCAACCGCCGAGGACGCCAACGGTCTGCTGCGCACCGCCATCCGGTGCGATGATCCGGTGATGTTTCTGGAGCACAAGCACCTCTACCGACAGACCTACAACAAAGGCCGTTATCCCGGGTCCAACTACATGATCCCTTTCGGCCAGGCCAACCGCGTGCGGGAGGGCCGCGACCTGACCGTGGTTACCTATGGCGCCCTGGTGCAGAAGAGCCTGCTGGCAGCCAGGGAGCTGGCCCAGGAAGGGATCGAGGCGGAGATCCTGGATCTGCGCACCCTGGCTCCCTATGACTGGGAAGCAATCAAACG
>CAYYHB010000004.1:0-65657 GCA_964471395.1 uncultured Burkholderiales bacterium
GCTCGAGAAAAAAGCGCGCCGCGCACTCGAAGACCTGATCCCCCGTGCCCTCCTCAGGTTGGGCCCCGAAGAAACTGGCCGCCGAGGGACCCAGTCGGGCCAGAAAGCCGGCTCGCTCACTGGCGAACTTACGCAGCTCGCTTTCGATGGGCTGGCGCTGCACCGGTGGCAAGAGTGCCAGGCGGGCGAAGAAGGCCTCTACCCAGACGCGGATGGAGGCGAAGGGAACCTGCCCCTGCATGCAGCGCGCCTCCAGCACCAGGGGGCGCTGGCTCTGGGCGCGCCGCAGAAATTCCTGGGAGAGCAGGCTCTTGCCGCTGCCGCCCTGGCCTTCGATCAGGGCCGACACGCCGCGCCCGCGCATGGTCTGCTCGAGAGCCCCGCTCAGCTCCTCGAGCTCGGCTTCGCGGCCCACCATGGCCTGGGCCTGGTGGCGCAGCTCCTGGCCCGTCTCGCCCAGGCGCACCGGTTGCCCCTCGGCCAGGCGCTGGCTCAGCTTGGTCAGGGCCCGCAGGTCGGCCAGCAGGCTCTGGCCGGTCTGGTAGCGATCGCGCGGGTCCTTGGCCAGCAGCTTCTCGATGATCTGGGCCAGGGCCGGGCTGATCTTGGGATTGTAGTCGCGCACCAGGGGGATGGGGGCCGAGGCGTGCAGGCGGAGCAGCTCGGAGGTGCTCTCGGCCTGGTAGGGGGGGCGTCCGGTGGCGCAGTGGAACAGCACCGCCCCCAGCGCGTAGAGGTCGGTTCGCTGGTCGAGAGGGGCGTCGAGCATGCCGGTCTGCTCGGGAGCGGAGTACTGGTAGGTGCCCACGGCCGACTCGGCGCTCTGGCTGTGCACGAAGGTGGCGAAGCCGAAGTCGATCAGCCGGGCCGTCCCGGCTCTCGAGACGACCACGTTGGCGGGCTTGACGTCGCGATGGATCAGCCCGTGGCGGTGCACCTGGTCGAGGCCCCCGGCCAGCATCTTGGCCACCTCCACCAGCTCGCCTTCCTCCAGCGGGCCGGCCTCGAGCTCGGCCTGCAGCGTGTAGCCGGGCACGAACTCGCGCACCAGGTAGGGGCGGCCGGCGGCCTCGCCCACCTCGATGATCTCGGGTAGCCCGGGATGGCGGATGCAGGCCAGGGTGGCGTAAAACAAGAGCGAGCGATCCTGGGGGTCGTTTTGCACCTTGACCGCGTAGGTCACATCCCCTCGCTTGCCCCGGTAGACCACCCCGCGCGCTCCGCGCCCTAGCTCGCCGTCGATTCGATAGCCCGGAATCTCGGGGACCTTCACGCAGTGCAGCGTTCGTCCTCACGCCGACGGATTCCCGGGGGACCACTGGTACGAGCAGCGGCCGGCCGGGCGTCCGATGAAGACGAGGATGGGGCTCACCCCCCCCGAGAGCTCGCGCAGCAATCGCATCCAGCCGGGGCTCTCCCTGCTGTCTTGTGCGATGGCAGGGATGGTTGTTTTTGGGTTTTTATGGTCATTATGTGCTCGTGAGTTGTGTCCGAGAAGTATCTCTTGTGACCATTGTGTAACAGGGTTCGAAGGGGCGATTTCTTTGTGATGGCAACGTTATTGACCCTGATCGAGGCCCTTTGAGCGTGCGAAAGTTGCCGAGAATTGTTTACCTGGAGTTTACGCTTGTTACAAGTCGGAAACATGGCTGCAACCATCGCCTCCTCCAGGGGACCTATCCTGAGACTCAAGATGGCAGTTCAAAGAAGCAGCAGCAGCTCGGTCTCGCGGTCGTCTCGGCCGGCCGCGACCACGGCCAAGAGGAGCACTCAGAGCAGCTCCAAGCGGAGCAGCTCAGGCGCAAGCGCCAGCCGAGGGACCAGTCGGACGTCCAACCCGTCCAAAGCCCGCTCCACCCAGCGTAACGAGAGCACCACCGCCGCCAGCACCAAAGCTCGCACCAGCGAGGTCAAGCCTGCCAGCCAGGTAGACAGCTTCAAGCCGAGCGCCGAGTTGCGCGAAGAGCAGGCGGCCGGGAAGACCCGGGCGGCCGAGGAAGCCGGCACCAGCGCGCTGCTGGCCGGATTGAATGCCAACTACGGTGCCCAGGCCGTGGGCTCGCCGCAGAGCAACGGCTCGGTGAGCTCGGTCAGCGCTCCGGGCAACGGCCAGGATACGGCCGCGCCAAGTCGGTCGGTGGCCTCCACCGGGGCCCAGGACCCGCGTGCCCAGGATGCCGGCAACCAGAATGGCGCGGCGGGCACTGGCGCCCAGAACGCTACCGGCACCAATGGCAATGGCGTGGCGGGCGACGGCACCCAGAACGCTGCCGGCGCCAGTGGAACCCAGAGCGGCCAGGCTCCCGGCGAGACCCGCCGCGAGGAGGCGGTGCGGGTCCAGGGTCAGGTCGAAGAAGGGGTCAAGAAGGGCCAGGAGGCCGGCACTCCTCCCAGCGAGACCGTCAAACAGCTGCAGCAACAGCTGGGCGACCCGCCCAAGCTCGACAACGTGCTGACCGTGCACGGCCTGTTTGCCGATGAGAGCTCCTTCAAGACCATGACCGACTACTGGACTTCCACCGGCGCCAACCAGATGGGCGGAACCATCAAGGGAGCTGACCTCTCCAAGCTGTCGATGGACGAGATCAAGGCCATCAAGGACCCGGCCGAGCTGGCCAAGAGGTTGGGCCTCAACCACCAGGGCAACATCTTCAACATGCAGTTTTCCGGCAACGCCGCCAACAGCGATGTCAACAAGGCCGAGCTGGCCAAAGCCGTGCAGGTGGTCAGCCAGCTGCGCGGCGGCGGCATGGTCGACCTGGTCAGCCACAGTAAGGGCGGGGTCGACTCGCGCAACCTGCTCGACAGCGGCCAGGGCGACAAAGTTCGCAGCTTGACCATGCTGGGCACTCCCAACAAGGGCTCGGGCGTGGCCGACCTGGCCCAGACCCTGCCTGGCCAGCTGGCCACCGACAACCTCTTCGCCACCGAGCGCACCAACAAGGACCGCGCCGCTCTGCCCGAGCTGGGCAAGGGCAGCAACTTCCTGCAGAGACTCAACCAGCGATTCCAGGATCAACTCTCCCGGCTTCCGGGCGGTGCCCTGGCCATCCAGGGCTCCACTCCCCTGGGCGGCGACGGCGTGGTCTCGCACGACTCGGCCACCGTTCCCGGGGCCATCAACAAGACGGCCTGGGGCAGCACCCACATCGAGACCCCCGGCTACAACCTGGGCATCACGGCCAGTCCCTCGGTCATCGGCGAGGTTTCCAAGTTCCTGTCTGGACAGCAGCTCACTCCCGGCCGGGACCTTTACGACAGCATCGGCGGCCGGGCGCTGCATACGGCCTCGGACACCCTCGACGCCGGGCTCAACCTGGCTGGCCGGGCCTATGACGGGGCCGCCCACTACGCTCAACAGGGCTGGGAAGGCGCCAAGTACTATGGAACCCAGGCGGTCCAGGGAGCCGGCAACGCTGCCCAGGCGGGTTGGGATGGCGCCAAGCACTACGGTAATCAGGCTTACGAGGGAGCCACCTACTACGGCCAGCAGGGTTGGGAAGGGGCCAAGCACTACAGCAACCAGGCTTACGAGGGCGCCGCCCACTACGGTAACCAGGCCTACGACGCGGTCACCACCACTGCCAGTGATACCTGGGATCGATTAACCGGATTGTTCCGCTAACCAGAGAGAACTCGACAGGTTCGGTGCCCGGCGGTCTTCCGCCGGTTCTTCTTTGTACGCCAGGCTGGCGGCTTCGAAGAAGACTGCGCAGAGCGCAGGTGAGGCAGAGCGCCAATCACCTCGCACCGGTAAGGGGGGGGAAATTGCCCCTCGTTTTCCCCTGGTCAGCTTCCATCAGCCCTTCCTATACTTGAAGCATTCAAGACTCGAGGGAGGGTGCTTTGAGTTACAAGAAATGCCCGAGCTGCGGCGGTATGAATCGCCAGGCAGATACCAGTTGCTACCAGTGCGAGGGGGACCTTGCCGTCATGGAGGCCGAAGCGACCAGTGCCGAGGTAGTGGTCGATTACGCGAAGAGCTCGGATGAGCGCAAGTCAGATTGGGCTCACGGGGTTCGTGCTGGACTGGTCGGCGGCGTGGTGCTGGGCTTGATCCGAGGCGTGCTCGGGATCTCCTTCACGAATAGTTTTGCCCGGGCCATTCTGGGCGCCCTGTTCGGGGTGAAGCTCCTGTTCCTGTGGATCATGATCGAGTGCATCATCTACTGCACCGTACTGGGCGTGATCCTGGGCTTCATGGACGAGCTCTGCTACCAGCAGGACGCCGCCCGGATAGGGGGCACCTACGGTGGCGCTCTGGGCATTCTCAGCCTGATAACCGGGATGGGCACTCTGCACGGCGTCGTCTTCGGGGCCATGTGGGGAGCTTTCGCAGGGATTATCATCTCTTACGTGGAGAAGAAGTGGTATCGCAAGCAATATGCCGAGTGGTAGTGGACCTTGCGGCTCTCGCTCGAGCTTTACGGCTGACGCGGCGCGCTGCGCACCAGCCTTTGCTCAGATGACGCCTGCGCTTCGCCTTCCCCAGCCGCCACCCGGTTGCGTCCGGAGCTCTTGGCCTGGTAGAGGGCCGCGTCGGCCCGGGCCAGCAAGTGGTCGAGCGTCTCGCCCTGCTGCAGGGTGGCCACGCCCAGGCTGAGGGTGACCCCCAGCGGCCCCTTCTCGTGCTCGAGCGGAGTGCGTTCGACCGCCTGGCGGACAGTCTCGGCCTGCCTGAGGGCCTGCTCGAGCCCTAGCTCGGGCAGAAGAATGCAGAACTCCTCGCCTCCGTAACGGGCCAGCAGCCCGGCCTCACCAACGCAGTCTTGCAGGGTCCAGGACACCAGCCGCAGCACCTCGTCGCCCACCGCGTGGCCGTAGGTGTCGTTGAAGCGCTTGAAGTGATCCACGTCCAGCATGATGGCCGATACCTCGTGCACCTGCTCCAGCGTCAGCTCGGCCAGCTCCCAGAAACGGCGACGGTTGTAGACCCCGGTCAGGTGGTCGGTGGTGGCCAGCCGGTCAATCTCCTGGAACATGCTGGCGTTGGCCAGGGCGATGCCGGCCTGGTTGCAGAACGTGAAGGCCACCTCGGCCTCGTAGTCGGTGAAGGCGTCCACTTTGGCGGCCGACAGGGTCAGCACCCCGATCACTCGTCCCTCGCTCAACAGCGGGGACGCGATCCAGCTGAAGGGAGCCGGGAAGGTCAGGTTGGGGAAGCCCGGCTCGCTCTGCACCGACGGCTCCAACACCGGGCGGGCGCTCACCACCGCCTGGGCCAGCCCGTCGGGGTCCACCTCGCTGCTGGTGCCCAGCCACTCGGGGAAGCCTCGCAGCATGACCGACTGCAGTTGCTGCTCGTGGACCAGCCACAGACTGGCTCGCACAAAGGGCACGATATGGGCCATGGTCTCGAGCAAGTTGTCGAGGATCACGCGCGTGTCCAGGGTGGACGAGAGAGCGCTGGTGAACTCGCTGAGCCGGTCCGCGAGCTCGCGACGGCTGCGCTCGGACTGCACCTCCACCTCCAGGCGCGCCGCTCGGGCCGTCTCCATGGCCACCGCGATGTGGCTGGAGAGAGCGTTGAGGATCTCGATGTCCTCGTCGGTAAACACGCCCCGAGCCAGCCGGTTGTCGAGGTAAACCACCCCTACGAACTGCTCGCGCAGGAACAGGGGAGCGCAGATGATGCTGCGCAGGTCGTGGGCCACCACGCTGACGGCTCCCAGGGCGGCGCCCTCCTCGGTGCCGGCGATCACCACCGGCTCGCGGCTGAAGTGCACCGTGTCCACCACCGTGCGGCTGTAGCCGGTGGGGGCGGACAGGGTTTCGCCGGTGCGGTCGCGACCGGTCACGAAGCCGATCCCCTCGTCGCCGAGCATGAACAGGTAGGCGCGCTCGGCGTTGAGGATCTTGATCAGCTCGTCGAGCACGGCTCGGGCCTGCTCATAGGGGCGCAGCACGCGGGCCGAGGCCAGGCTGAGGTTGAGCAGGGCCGAGAGCTGGCGCTCGAGGCGGGCGTGCGTGGCATCGCCCGTCTCGGAGCGGCGGCTGCCGGCCGACAGCGAGGCCGAGCCTCCCATGGAGCTGGAGCGACCCAGCGCGAATTCGCGGGCCGCCGCTCGGGCCCGCGAGGGCCAGTTCATCTCGACGGCCAGCTGGTAGGCGCGGGCCGCCTCGCGGTTGGCGGCGTCGAACTTCTGCATGGCGCTCAGAACGCGCGAGCGCCAGCGGCCCACCTCGAAGGTGACCCAGGGGGCGTCGTGCAGGGCGGCCAGGTCCTGGGCTCTGGAGAGGTGCTCGAGGGCCCGGTGGTGACGGCCGGCCAGGTGCTCGCGAGCCCCCAGAGCGGTCAGGTAGTGGGCCTTTATCACCACCCGGTTGGACGTCTTCTTGAGCTGCTTCATGGACTGGTCCAGGCGAGCATAGTCGTCCTCGCTGGCCTCGCCGCGCTGGCAGCGGTCCAGGTTGGCGTAGGCCCACAGCACGAAGAAGTGGCGCCGGTGCAGGGGAGTGAGCGCCGGGAGCATCTTGAGCTTCAAGAACTGCTCTCCGGTCTCCACCATGGGAGAGGTCAGCTCGCCCGTTTCGCGGTGCAGCATCAAGAGATGGCCCAGGTAGTTGGCCTCGAGCGAGCGGTCGGCCTGGCCGGTGGTGCACTTCTCTCTGAGCCGCTCCACGTATTCGAGCGCCTCCCCGGGACGGCCCAGCACGGCCAGACACGAGATGGCGTAGCATGAGAGGATGTCCAGGTCGCGCACGACCCCGGCCGGGCTCGAGGTCAGCTTGCAGCGCTCGATGCCCCGCTGCACCCAGGCCCAGGCGCGGTCCTGGTAGCCGCGCATCATGAGCACCCAGGCCAGGTCGGCCACCCCGATCAGGTAGACCCAGGCTTCGGTGAGGTGGCCCTGCTGGGTCAGCACCCGATCCAGGCCGTCCTCCACCTCGCCGCACTCGCCCGCGATGTGCAGGGCCACGTGGCGCATCACCTGCAGATGGCTGTTACTGACCGGATCGCCGAGCTGGTCGGCCAGCTTCTGGATGGTGGAGGCGCGCCGCTCGACGATCTTGCTCTTTCGCAGCATGCCGAAGAAGATCATCATGTTGGCGTAGCTGGTGATCATCTGCGGCGAGGGGCCGATGCGATGGCCCGAGAGGCAGGCGCGGGCCCCCATCTCGAGCATCTTGGGGTAGTGCATCTCGAAGTACTCGCCCTCGGAGTAGCTCTGGTAGAGCTCGGCCACGGTCTCCTCGCGCTCACGGTTGCCGGTGCCGGCCCGGCCGATGCGGGTGAAGTCGGCCAGCAGCCAGAGGCCGAAGTAGTAGGCGGCGGCCACCCCGTTCCAGAGGGGATGATCGAGCACCGGCTTGCCGATGGCAGCCAGGGCCTGGCGGCAGCCATCCCGGGCCTGGGCCCGGTCGAGCTTGGAGAGGCGGAGCTTGGAGACGCGGTGCAGATATTGGGCCCGACGCAGGGAGTCGGGCTTGCCTTCCAGCAGCCGGGTCAGCAGCTTGATCGCCTCCTCCACCCGGTTGGTGCGCTCGCAGGCCAGGCTGAGCGGCTCCATCCACTCGGTGCGCTTCTCAGCCGAGCGGCAGGCCTGGGTCAGGAACTGGTAGGCGTCCTCGAAGGCGAAGTCGCGCAGGGCCATCAGGCCGGCCGACAGGTTGGTCTCGTAGACCCGGCCCCCCTGGCCCAGTCCCAGCGCATAGTGGCGCGCCACCGCGTAGGCCAGCTCGGGCTGGATTTTGGCCAGCTTCTCGAGCCCCTGGGCCACGCGCCGGTGCAGCTCGCGGCGGGCCTCCTCCTGCAGCCCTCCCAGGAAGGCCTCGCGGATGCGGTCGTGCACGAACAGGTAGCTGCCGGGAGCGGCCTGCTCGACGATGCTGAACTGCACCGCCACCTCCAGCAGGTCTTGCACCTGGGCCTCGGGCTTCTCCACCACGGCCGAAAGGCCGGCCAGGCTGAAGCGGCTGCCGTAGACGGCGGCCAGGGTCATCAGCTGGCGTACCTCAGGCGACACCATGGCGGCCCGCTGCAGCACCAGCTCCAGCACGTCGGCCGGCAGCCTGAGGCTCTGCAGGCCCTGGTGGTCGACCCGCCAGCCCTCCAGGCTGGGCAGCACCACCCCCGAGCTGAGCATGGCCCGCACATACTCGGCTGTGGCGAAAGGGTTGCCGTGGCTGCGCACGGCCACCTGGTGCACCAGCTCGGCGTCCACCGGACGCGAGCCCAGGTAGGAGTATACCAGCAGCTCGATTTCGGGGTTGCCCAGGGGCTCCAGGGCCAGACGCACGCTGGGGCGAGCCGAGCGGAGGTAGAGCTCGAGCCCCTGGCGGCTCTCGAGCGACGAGCGGGCCGTGGCCAGGAGCAGGATGGGCACCTCCTCCAGGGCGGTGCGCACGCGGCGCAGCACCTGGTGCCCACCCTCGTCGAGGTGGTGGGCGTCGTCGAGCAGCAGGATTAGGCAGCCGTGCATGCGCGCGAGCTGCAGGAAGAAGGCGGCGGCGGCATCCAGAAAGCGGTCGCCAGCCTCGGGCACGGCGCTCTGCTCCTGGCCCCGGGACAGGGCCGGGCTGAGCCGACCTAAAAGTGAGCCCCACTGCTCCAGAAACGAGGCCAGCTCGTCCTCCACGAACTTGCGCTGCACCGCCGGCAGGCCCGGCAGTTGCTGGAAGTAGCCTTCGGCCCAGGCCCGCATGGGGGCGTAGGGAGGCTGGCCCTGCTCGCAGCGCGCCTCCAGCACCAGAGGGCGGGCCGTGACCGCCTTGCGCAGGAACTCGCGGGCCAGAAAGCTCTTGCCGCTGCCTCCCTCGCCTTCGACGAGCACCGACTGGCCGTCCCCCCGCGAGGTGCGCTCGAGGGCCGAGAGCAGCTCCTCGAGCTCGGCCTCGCGGCCCACCATCTCGTGGAACTGGGAGGTCAGCTCCTGGGCGCTCTCGCCCAGAGCGATCTTGCCCTCGTCGGCATAGCGCTGGTTGAGCTTGTTGAGAGCCCGCAGGTCGGCCAGCAGGCTGTGCCCGGTCTGGTAGCGGTCGCGGGGATCCTTGGCCAGCAGCTTCTCGATGATCAGACCCAGAGCGGGGGAGAGCTCGGGGCGATGGTCCTCCAGGCGGGGCACGGGGGCGGCGGCGTGCATCTGGAGCAAGCTGGCGGTGCTCTCCGACTCGTAAGGAGGCCGCCCGGTGGCGCAGTGAAAGAGCACCGCGCCCAGGGCATAGAGGTCGGAGCGCTGGTCGATGGGGGCGTCGAGTACCCCGCTCTGCTCGGGAGCAGCGTAGAGATAGGTGCCCACGGCATCGTGCTTGGAGGCGTGGATGTTGGTGGCGAAGCCGAAGTCGATCAGCCGGGCTCCCCCCGAGCGGCTGAGCATGATGTTGGAAGGCTTGACGTCGCGGTGGATCAGCCCGTGCCGGTGCACCTGGTCGAGGGCCCCGGCGATGGTCTTGGCGATCTCGATCAGCTCGTTCTCTGGCAGTGGCCCGGTCTCGAGCTCGGCCGCCAGGCTGTAACCGGGCACATACTCGCGCACCAGGTAGGGCCGCCCGCCCGCCTCGCCCACCTCGACCACCTCGGGCAGCCCGGGATGGCGCATGCAGGCCAGGATGGCGCCGCACGAGAGGAGCGAGCGATCATCGCCATCCAGCTCGACTTTGATGGCATAGCTCACCCCGCCGCGTTGGGCCCGGTAGACCACGCCACGAGCTCCCCGGCCTAGCTCGGCCTGGATGCGATAGCCCGGAATCTCGGGTACGTCCAAGGTAGAACAGAGCTTCTGGAGGGCGCGGGAAGAGTCCTGGAGCCGGCCTCAATCCAGGGCCCAGCGCAAAGGCACCTGATAGCGGCGCAGCATCTCATCGGCGGTCACCAGCTCGAGGTTCTCAACCGCGGCCTGGGCGAGAAGCAGCCGATCGAACGGATCGTGGTGGTGGTCAGTGAGGTCGGAAACGGCGCAGGCGTGCAGATGGGTCACGGGCAGCGCCAGCAGGGAGTGAAGACGCATGCTATCCTCGACCAGTTGCAGGGGCCGGACCGGCAGGCTGAGCTTTCCCAGTCGAAACTTGATCGTGGTCTCCCAGGCGCTGACAGCGGACAGAAAGAGGGTTGCATTCGGGTCGGCCAGGGTGGCCCGCGTTCTGGCCCCAAGCCGCCGGTCGCCCAGGCAGGCCCAAAGCCAGACGTGGGTATCGAGAAGCATCCTCATTCCAGGAAATAGCGCATGATGTCCGCTGGCAGAGGGGCGTCAAAGTCGTCGGCGATCTCAATCTGTCCGGCGTACTGGCCCCACCGGCGGGGGGAGCGTTTCATCTCCACGGGAATGAGGCGAGCCACCGGCACATCCCCGCGTTTGATCAGCAGGGATTCTCCCGCCTCCACACGCTTGAGAAGCTTGGAAAGATGGGTCTTGGCTTCGTGCACGGTAACTTCTTCCATCCCTGGAGTGTAGCCTGTATCTGGATTGTTAGTCAATGGACTAACCCGGGGTGGCGTAGAATAGAGGGAGCTCTTAAGCCTTCGGGTCCGAGTAAGGTTCCAGGCCGACGGCGAGCTGACCGGGTGCATGTGCAGGCCTTTCCAGGGAAAACCTCACGGTCTCGTTGACTTGCGTGCGCTATCCTGACCCCATGCTTGAACCGGAAATCCGACCGTTTGCACGCTACCATGAAGGGGTGCAACCCGAGGAACCATGGCGTGCCCCGAACGTCTACTACGCCGAGGGCTACACCCCGCTCCACCTGGCCACGCTGGCCGACCGTCTGGAGGAGGTGCAGGTCTTGTTGGCTCAGGGGGCCCATCCCAATGCCGAGGTCCTGGCCCCGGGCGCCATCGGCTTCACCGCCCTGGACCTGGCCGTCTCGCGCCGGCTGACGCGGCTCATCCCGGTATTGGTGCAGGCCGGGGCGCGTCCAGGGGGGCGGGCCTGGACCTATCGCGAGAACCCGGCTAACCGCGAGCTGGTGGCCCTGCTGGACGAGGAGCTGCGGCGCAACCGGGCGGTGGAGGTGGCCGAGCAGCTGGCCCAGACCCCCTGGCGCATCCAGGAAGCGCGGCGGCTGCTCGACGAGGGCCAGCACGAGGAGGCCCAGGTGACGCTCGAGCCCCTGCGGGGCTGGGGCCCTGAGACCGACGAGTCGCTCCACCTTCGCATTCGATCGCTGGTGGCCACAAGCCAGCCCGCTCAGGCCATGGAGGAGGCCAGCGTCGTCTTCGCCTTCTACCGCGATCAAGGGCTCTATCGCCAGGCCCTGCTGGTGAGCCGAGAGATGCGCAAGATCGATCCTCAGTCGGCCCGTCCCTACGAGCTCGAGCTGCGCTTTCTGCTCGACCTGGGCTGCCCCGAGGAGGCCCGCCGTTGCCAGGAAGAGCTGCTCGAGCTGCACCGCCGGCGCGGCGATCGGAGCGAGGAGCGTGGCTGCGAGCGCCGTTATCAGCTTCTGCGGCGGGCCGCCAGCCTGGCCCCGCCCGAGCCGCGACCCCGCCCCAGCCTGGGAAGCGGGCCCGCCGTCTGGGAAGGTCCGAGCTGGTTCGAGTCGGACAGCCCGGGTCTCAATCTGCCTGCTCCCGCCGCCCCCTCCATGCAAGAGTGGCAACAACGCTTTCTGGGCGGCCGTCGCTACGACTGGGATTGGACCCCGGAACACCTGGGCAGCCTGACGGGACGCAAGGTCAGCACCGGCCAGGCCGCCCGCGACCGCTTCGAGCTGCTGCGCCGCAATCAATCCCTCAGCGTCTGGGAGGAATACGCTCCCGTGGTGCAGCGCATGCATGCCCCCGGTCTGCGAGAGCTGGAGGACCAGCAACTCTCCTGGGACGCCGCCATGCTCTACATCTTCCCGGACGATCAGAGCTGGAGCCTGGTGCTCACGCGTCGCTGGGAGGTCTACCTGATCGAGCTGGAGGGGGAGTAGCCGGCTCGAGGCCAAATCAGCCTCCCATGAGCCTGGAGAACCTGCTCGAGGAGTTGCGCGGGGCTGGCACGGTCGATTCCAGCGGCTCGTTCTCGCTCGACCTGCGCCACGGCCTCGAGAAGCTGCGACGCCACCAACTGCTCGACAAGAACCGCTACGGTTTGCTCTTGATGGCTGCCGCCACCCGGCGCGGGGCGGGCGCGGTGGAGGTCGTCAACGACGCGGACGACTTCATCTTCAGCTGGCTGGGCGAGCCGCTCAGCCGGGCCGAGCTGGAGGATCTGTTCCGATTGGACGGTGCGATGCTCCCTCTGGGCCTGGCCCTGCTCAGCGCTCAGGCGCTCAAACCGCGCTTCATTCAGGTCGATTCGGGCGAGAGTCGGCTCGAGATCCGCCGTGGGGCCCTGCGCCTCCTCGCCTGCCCGGCCTTCCCCGGGCTACGCCTGCAGGTACGCGAGGGCTACGGCTGGCGGGCGCTGTTCAAGTACCTGGGGGAGTGGCTCCAGCTGCCCCCTGAGAGCCGGCTGATCGCCCGTCACTGCGCCGGTCTGGGCACTGCCATCAGCATCAACGGGCGAGCCCTGGATCGCACCTTCCAGCTCGGACCCTGCGCTCTGGTGATCAAGCTGGTGGGCCAGGCCGATCGTCGCACCCTGGACGCGGTGGCCACCGCCTCGCCCCTGACCGAGCGGCGTGACCCGGTGCAGGGCTTGCTCGAGCAGCGCTGGGAGGATCAGACTCCGTTGTTGGAGCGCCCGCTCACGGGCGACTACCACGCCATCGCGGCCGTGGGCCCGGCTGTCCAGAACCGGGGCCTGACCATCGTGGCCCAGGGCATTCGCTTCCCCCAGCCGGACGCGGCCAGCCCGGATCCGTTCCTCAGCCTGACCCTGGTGCGCCCCAGCCAGCGCATCGACCTCTCCTACACCCGGGTGGTCCAGGACGAGGCCCTGACGAGTGCCCTCGAGACCGTCCAGGCCCTGCTCGACGAGGCCCTGACCGACCACCTGAGCCAGCTGCCCGACGAGTTACTCGTCGCCCTGGCGGCGCGATTCCGGCGGCGAGTGAACAAGACCGCCTGGACCAGAGTACAGGCTCGACGCCTTCAGGGCGCGAGCGACGAGCAACTGGGCAGGCTGCTGCGCGAATGCGCTCCGGCCTGGCTCGAGCCGACCAACCAGGAGTGGGGACCGGCCCTGCAGCAGATCCTGGGGCGCCTCAATGCCATCAGGCGGGAGGGCCCCCTGTCGTTGGCGGCGCTGCGAGCCCTCCTGCGCAACCTGGAGGCGCTCCACGAGCTGCTGCCCGGACCGGCCGTGGCCGAGGAGCGAGCCCTGCTGCATGCCGCCGCTGGCGATCTCGTCGAAGCTCGCGCCCTGCTCAACCCGCGCGACCACCGCAGCGCCCTGCTTGATCTCTTGCTCGACTGGAAAGACCCCGCTCTGAGCGACACGCCGCTGGCCCGCGGTCTGCTGGCCCTGAAGCAAGACCATTTTGTCGAAGCGCGCGGCGAGCTGGCCCGCTCGGGCGACGAGCGCCCTGTCGTGCTGGACCTGCGGGCCCGGCTGGAGGCCAGGGCGGGCGAGTGGGATGTGGCCCACCGGCTGACCATGCAGGCCGCCGAGCAGAGCGTCGGGCTGGCCCGCTCGGTGCGGCTGTACTTCGCCCTGGCGCTGCTCAAGCGGCGCTTCGAGCATGCCCTGCCCGAGCCGGGCAACTTCGTCGAAGACGTGGACCACGACCTCAAAGAGCGAGGGCTGTGCCTCTGGTCGAGCGCCGACTCCTCGACCATCGCTTACTGCCAGAGCGCCCTGACCCGTCAGGGGGACAGCGATGCCATCAGCGCCTCCCGGGCCCAGCTTGGGGCGGCTCACCCCTTCACCCGGGCGCTGGCCTGGACGGTGGCCGACCGTCGCCTGCAGCTGGGCTTGCAAGGTTTTGACCTGGTGGTGCCCTGCGAGCTGCTCGCCTTCTGGGGCCCGGAGGGCTTCCAGGAGTAGCGCGCGAACCTCTCCACGCCGCTATGCCCGCCACCATCCCCGTCCCGCCCGACCTGCTGCTGCCCACCCTGGTCGATCTGGTCCAGATCCCTTCGGTCAATCCGGGTTTTACCGGGGGCACCGGCGAGGCCGAGCTGGCCGTCTACTGCGCCACCTGCCTGCGCGAGGCGGGCCTGGACGTGGAGGTGCAGGAGGTGGCCCCCGGTCGCACCAACGTGGTTGGGGTTCTGCGGGGGCGGGGAGACGGCCCTTCGCTGATGCTGCTGGGGCACCTGGATACCGAGGCTCCCGCCGAGATGCGCCAGCCGTTCGTGGCCCGACGCCAGAAGGGGAAGTTGCTCGGACTGGGCAGCGCCGACATGAAGGCGGGTATCTCCACCATGCTCTGGTCGGCCATGATCCTGGCCGAAACCGGTCTCAAGCTGGGCGGCGACCTGCTGGTGGCCCTGGTGGTGGATCAGAAGGTCGGCTCGCTGGGCACCCGGGCCCTGCTCGAGCGCTATCGGCCCCAGGCGGCCCTGGTGTGCGAGTGCACCGGGCTCTCGGTGGGCTGGCTGCACGCCGGCTCGGCCGTGCTCGAGATCGACACTCAGCGTTCGCGCGGCTCCAACCCGGTGACCCAGATGGCCCGGGTGGTGCTCGGCCTGGACGAGCTGGATCGCCGGCTGGCCTCCCAGCCCGCCCCCGAGGGGCTGGGTCCGCCTTCGTTTCGGCCTACGGCCATCTTCTCGGCCGCCGAGTGGGGCGCCCAGCCGCGCCAGTGCCGCCTGCGGGCCGAGCGGCGGCTCTTGCCAGGCGAAGCCGAGAGCCAGGCCGAGGCCGAGCTGACCTCGCTGCTCAGAGGCCTGGCCGGTGCCGACCCCAGCTTTCGCGCCAAGCTGGCCCCCAGCCAGACGGCCAGCCGGCCGGCCTACCACCATCCCCCCGCCAGCCCGCTGCTGGCCGTGCTCGAGCAGGCGGTGGCCCGGACCACCGACTTGCCCCCGCGCCGCACCGCCTATCCCGGCTGGACCGACGCCGCCCTGTTGCAGGCGGCCGGTGTTCCGGCTCTGGTTTTCGGACCTGCTGGCGAGGTGGCCGACGAGGAGTGGGTGCTGGAGGACTCCCTGGGCCTGGCGGCCGAGGTGCTGGTGGAAGTGGCGATCAGCTGGTGTCGCGCCAGCTGACTGCTCTGCTGGCGGCGTTCATTTTTTGGATACACCCTGGCAACCAGACGGACACGATCCGGCCACATCCGGTTAACCCGTCGGCCTTACGATCTCCTCAGAGGATCGCTTCCTGGCCGAGTAGTCCGGCCTCATTCTGGCGGTCTCAGAGGTACTTCGCATGCATTCCCTGGATCACGAGCTCAGGTCGTACTTTGCCCATGGGAGCTTTCGCCCCCACCAGAGAGAGGTGGTCGAGGCCGTGCTGGCCGGCCGCTCGGTGCTGGCCGTGCTGCCGACGGGCTCGGGCAAGTCTCTTTGCTACCAACTTCCCGGTCTCATCTCGGAGGGGCCTACGGTGGTGGTCAGTCCCCTGCTGGCCCTGATCCAGGATCAGGTGGAAGCCCTGCGTCGGATGGGCGTGGCCGAGGTCCACTCGCTCACCAACTTGCAGTCGCCCGAGGAGAACCAGGCCGCACTGGAGGCTATCGCGGCCGGCCGGGCCCGCTTCGTGTTCGCCGCCCCCGAGCGCTTCACGATGCCCGGTCTGATGCAGGCTCTGGCCAGCGGCCGCGTGCCTCTGCTGGCAGTCGACGAGGCGCACCTGATCTGCGAGTGGGGCCACGACTTTCGGCCGGACTACCTGCGCCTCAAGTCGGTTCTTTCTGAGCTGAAGCCTCGCTCAGTGCTGGCCCTCACGGCCACCGCCACTCCGCGGGTGCAGCGCGGCATCCTTCACGCGCTGGGGCTGCCCGCGGCCGACATGGTGGTGGGGGAGGTGGATCGACCCAATCTGTCCATGGCCGTGCAGTCTTGTCCGGCCGCCCGCCGCACGCAGGAGCTGGGCAAGCTCCTGGCCGCGCCCGAGGCTCTCCCGGCGCTGGTCTACGTGGCTCGCAAGCGGGATGCCCAGAAGCTGGCCGAGTGGCTCAGCGAGCGCGGGATACCGGCCCTGGCCTACCACGCCGGCCTCTACCCTGAAGTGCGTCGCTCGGCCCAGCAGGCCTTCTTGAGCGGGCGCATTCCCGTGCTGGTGGCCACCATGGCCTTCGGGATGGGTGTGGACAAGCCGGACATTCGTACGGTGGCCCACTTTCAGGCTCCGGGCTCGCTGGAGGCCTACTTTCAGGAGGCCGGCCGGGCCGGCCGAGACGGCCGGCCAGCACGCTCCGTGGTGCTGCACGACCCGCTGGACCGAGACATCTTGAACTTTTACCACGAGAGACGCTTCCCCACGCTCGAGGAGATCGATCAGGTGCGCACGGCGCTGGGCCGGCGGGTACCCTTTGCGGCTCGCAACGAGTTCCCCACCTGGACGGATAGTCGCTGGAACCTGGCTCTGGGGGCTCTGATCGGCTACGACGGCCCGCGCAACCTGCGCCACCAGCCGGCTACCACCGTCGCCGGCTGGCTGAAGATCCTGGCGCTCAAGAAGGCCGACCGCGAGCGACTCGACGCCATGCTCGCCTTTCTCGAAGTGGCCACCTGTCGTCGTCAGCGGTTGCTGGATTACTTTGGGCAGCCCCCGGCCGATTTCTGCGGCAACTGCGATCACTGCCTGCGGGCCCGCCCGGTGGCTCCGGGGGTGCGCCTGCGGAGGAAGCCGGGCGGCGGCCTCGAATGGCGCGAAGAACTTTCAAGCCCCGCCTGAGGAGGTCGTTTTGCGCAAGTATTTCGTGGTCATGTTGGTCGCATTGGCTTTGCTTTCGTCGGCCTGCAGCGACCCCGGCAACCCGTTCTTCAACGTCCAGGTCCTGAACGTGGCCCCCACCGTGGCCACCATCGCCCGGGGGCAGACGCTGCAGCTTGCCGCCACCGGGAATATCTTTCAAGACGGCACCGAGGTTGTGACCAATTCGGCCGAATGGCTCTCGAGCAACATCAACGTGGCCACCGTCTCCAACACCGGTCTGGTGACAGGGGTGGGGCCGGGCCTTGTCACCATCACGGCCCGCCTCAACGGCCGCGAGGCTTTCTGCGACGTGACCGTGGTGAGCGCGGTGACCGCTCTGGCCGTCACCCCCAACGGCAGCTTCCTGCGGGTGGGCACCACCGAAGCGTTGGCCGCCACCGGTACCTTTGACGACGGGGCAGTGCTCGACATTTCTGGCCAGGTCAGTTGGTCCACCGCCGATGCCACTGTGGCCACCGTCAACGACGTGGGAGCGGTGACCGGTGTGGGTGTGGGGCAGACGACCATCACTGCCGTGGCCGAGAACGGAACCACCGCCCAGGCCATCGTGAATGTCTTCGATGTGACCATCTTCTCGGCGGGCGGGGCCAACGCGGCTGCCATCCAGCCTACCGTGGACGCGTTCCGGGCTGCCCTGGGAGGGCTCAACCCTAATGTGGCCACTTCCTTCCCGGCCGGTCGGCGCGAGATCAACTGGGACGGTGTTCCAGCCGCCCAGACGAACACCAACACGTTCCCGGCCAACTTCTTTAACCTGAACAGCCCCCGCGGGGTGGTCTTCGCCACCAACGGCTCGGGTTTCCGGGTCAGCGACAATGCCTACGGGGACGTGAACGCCACTTACCCCACCCAGTTCCAGGCCTTTTCGCCCGTGAAGCTTTTCGCCACCCTGGGAGCCAACCGGTTTGACACCGAGTTCTTCCTGCCCGGCACCACCACGCCGGCTGTCTCCTCAGCCTTCGGGGCGGTGTTCTGCGACCCCGACCGCAACACCAGTTCTCTGGTCTTCGTCTTGCCCGATGGCTCCACGTTCACGCCGACGGTGAGCCCGCTGCCTGGCTCGCGAGGGCTGGCCTTCCTGGGCGTTCAGTTCCAGGGCGCGAGTTGCCGCGAGGTGACCCTGGTCACCGGCGAGGCGCCGCTCTCGGGTGCCAACAACGACGTGACTAACGGGGGGGTGAACGACATGGTGGTGGTGGACGACTTTATCTACGCCGAGCCCCAGCCGGCTCCGTAGGCCGTTCGACGCAATGCAAAGAGCACCGGCTCCTGGGCCGGTGCTCTTTCGTTAACAGGGGGCAGGAAATCTCCTCTTGATCCGGTAGATTCGGCCCACATGGAGAAGGAGCTACGATGATGACAAGACACATTCTGGCGATACTGGTTGTCTGCCTGGCCCTAGTAGCAGGCTGCACTGTGACCACCTCGACGAGCTCAGGTGGCCTTACGGTCAACGATTTCAAGTTTGGCGAGGGAGCCGAGGGCCCCGCGCGTTCGGACCCCAAATTCAAAGAGGGCGAGAAAGTCTTCACCCTTTTCGAAGTGAAGGGCTTCAAGCAGGGTGATGACAAGAAGGTCGTCATCTCCGAGGCACTTACTGTGACCGGCCCCGATGGCAAAGAGGTGATCAACGCCCCGGACATCTCCCTCATCGACAAGTCCTACGAGGAGTCGGTGGACGTCGTTAAGGGACACAATGAGCTGACCCTTCCCGACGGATTACCCTCCGGCAAGTATGAAGTGAAGATGAAGCTCACGGATAAGAATGGCGGGGGAGTCACCAACCACAACAGCTCGTTCACCTGGGAAGGCTCCGGTCAGGCCTCCTCCGGTCAGAGCAAGCCCGACCAGTCTGCTTCTGGCGCTCTCAAGGTGGCCAACTTCACCTTCGCCGAGTCGCCTGAGGGCCCGGCCCGTGAAGACAAGAAGTTCATGGTGGGTGAAGAGGTCTTCCTAGTATTTGACGTTCAGGGCTTCAAGCAGGGTGACGATAAAACCGTGTGGGTACAGGAAGACCTGCTCGTGACCGATCCCGAGGGCAAGGTGGTGCTCGAGAAAGAGAACCTGCTCGACCTGAAGGGCGAGGCCGACGAGGGAGCCGACAACGTGAATGCCAACAACAAGATCACCCTGGAAGAGTCCGACCTCACGGGGACTTACAAGGTGAATCTGACCATCCGCGACAAAGTGGGGGAGCAGAAGACCACCTTCCAGGAGGAGTTCGAAATCGTTCCGGCCGAGTGAGCGGTCTCACGATGAACAAATGCCCCGTCACGACGGGGCATTTCTTGTTTCTTTCACCCGGCCGCGCCTCAGCGGCCAGTGCTGCCGAGACCCCCGCGGCCGGTCTCTTCCACCGCGCCCTCTTCCAGGGCAACGTTCCAGATACGGCTGACCTTCATCTGGGCGATGCGGTCGCCGGCCTGCACGATGTAAGGCCGGCCGGACAGGTTGTGTACCAGCACCCGCACTGTCTTACGGTAGAGGTGGTCGATGGTGCCGGGGTGGATCACGATACCCTTGCTGGCCAGACCGCTGCGGCCACGCACCTGGGCCTCCCAGCCCGGCTCGAGCTGGATGGCGATGCCCGTGTCCAGGGTGCGGGTCTCGTCGGGCTCGATCCGTCCTCCCTCGACGGCGATCAGGTCGTAACAGGCGTCGGTATCGTGGGCTTTGCGAGGGATCTGGGCTCTGGGATGGCGTTTCTCGACGATCACACGGGTATCTACTTCCACGGTCAGCATAGTCGCCTCCTGAGAAAAATTCACCCCCTCCTTCCGCTCGAACGCATCGAAGCTCCTCTCGAACAAAACAGGGTTTTGCCCGCCCGGACGGAAGCGCCCGGCCAGCAAAGTAGGAGGTGCCACAGCCTATGAAACCCGTCATCATCGTAACCGGAGCTTCCCGAGGCCTGGGAGCGGCCGTGGCCGAGTGGCTTGGCCAGGCGGGTGCAATCGTGGCCCTGATGGCCCGCAATCAGGCCGATCTCGAGCAGGTAGCCCGCCGGGTGGAAGCGCGCGGGGGCACGGCCCTGGTCTACCCCGTTGACCTGTCCAACCCCGAGGCCGGGGCGCTGGCGCTGACCTCGGTGATCGACCGGTGCGGGCGCCTGGACGCTCTGGTGAACAATGCCGGCACCATCCACCCCATCGGCAAGCTGGCCGATGTCGACCCGGCTCACTGGCATCAGGCCGTGCAGCTCAACCTGGTGTCTCCCATCCGGTTGATGCAGGCGGCTCTGCCGGCTCTGCGCCAGAGCCGGGGGCGCATCGTCAACATCAGCACGGGGGCGGCCAGCCGCCCGGTGCCGAGCTGGAACGCTTACTGCGCCACCAAGGCCGGACTTCTGCTGTTGACCGCCACGGTTGCCGCCGAAGAGCCCGAGGTGGTCTGCCTGTCGCTGCGTCCGGGGGTGGTGGACACCGACATGCAGGGCCAAATCCGTGAGCATCGCCACAAGATGCCCACCGAGCTGGCCGACTACTTCCACGGCCTCAAGGAGAAGGGCGAGCTGGAGCCACCCGAGGTGCCCGCCCAGGTGGCTGCCTGGCTGGCGCTGGAGGGACATCCCGAGCTGAGTGGACAGCTGGTGGATTATCAGGACGCCAAGCTGCGCCAGGCTGCTGCCGGGCGCCTGGGTGCCTCGCTCTCTCAGGTCCCGGCCTGAGCCTTCCGCGGGCGCAGTCGCGTGCCCCCGATGACCACCCACTCGGGGCCGACCCGGACCCCCGGGCTCTCGTCGCTCCGGTGCTCACGGGCGGCCTGCAGTTGTTCCTGGGCGGTCAGGCCCCGGAAGGCGGCCAGGCTGGAGTCCTGGCTGCCGGCATAAACGATGCCATCTCGTCCCACGGCCAGGTTGGACATGATGCTGGCCCCGTTGTACCGGGGAGTGGGCGCCACCCAGCGCAGGCCGCCTTCGGCTCCGAAGACCAGCACCTGGCGGTCCCATCCGCGCACCACCACGGTTTGCTGGTCCCCCGAGATCAGGGGCGTGGTGGCCAGGCCCACCGGGCCCTCGGCACGCCATTTCTCACTGCCATCCGGGTTGAGGGCCTGCAGCTTCTTGTCGTGGCCGGGCACGAAGATGGTGCCGTCGCTGGCCACCGTGGGGCCGCAGTCGCGGGGGATGTTGGCCGGCACCTGCCAGCGCAACTGGCCGCTGGCGGGGTCGACGGCTTTGAGGTCTTTCCAATCTGAGACCAGGATCAGGCCGTCTGCGTTGCGGGCCAGCGGTCCACAGCCCTGGGTATCGAGCTTCCAGAGCTCTTTGCCGTCCCCGTCCAGGGAGTAGACCGTGCCCCGGTTGTCGCGCAGGAAGATCGCTCCCTCGGGGGTGACCAGAGCCGGCTGCTGGATGCCACCTTTGGTCTTGAAGCTCCAGGTTGGCTCGCCCTGCGGCGTGAAAGCCACCAACTCGCCGGCCAGGCTGCCGGCCAGCAGGCTCCCTGACGGGGTCAGCACCGGGGTGCTCACGCCCCCGTAGCCCAGCCGCTGCTCCCACAGAAGGTTACCGTTTTTGCCCAGAGCCATCAACTGGCTCTCCTGGGTGGCCACGTAGACGGTCTCTTCGTCGGCAGACAACACCGGAGCTTGAGTTACCAGGCCGGCGGGAAGCTTCCAGCGCAGCTCACCCTGCGGGTCGAGGGCCAGCAACTCGCCGCGACCACCGCCCACGTAGAGGTCGCCCTGCGAGCTGACGGTCGGCTCGTAAACCCAGCCCCCCTCGAACTCCTTGCGCCAGAGCATCCGCGAAGCACGCTGATCATACTGGCTGACGAAGCGTGCGGCCGTTTCCAGGCTATTCATGCGAGGCGATTGTAGGCCTTCCTCCGGGTCAGGTGATGAACGGATTGTTGCCTCCGGTTCTCGCAGCCTCTTTAATTGGCTAGGAACGACTCGTCAGGATCGCCTGTTCAGGGCAGCGGAGCCGGTCCAGGGCCCGTCGGGCCACCTTTCTCATCAGTTCCGGCGGCATCACCTTACGCACCCGGTACCGCCGCTTGCCAAGCAGGGTCATCCGGAATCGAACCATCCGTTCTTCGCGAACGGCTCGAAGGAAGGAACGCGCCTCCTCGCCCCACAGCTCGCCAAACTGTTCCCAGTAGTTGAAATCGGGTTGCTTGACTCTGGCCCCTCGAAATCGTGGAGGGAGGGTGCAGGCTGGCCCGTCGTTGCGAGCGATGGCCCGAAGCAAGACCTCCAGGCCTGTCAGGGCAGCGCCCTGCTCGAGCCAGGTGGCTGCCTCGTGGTAGTGCCTCCTGCAGTCGCGATCAGGGAGCCTGCGGAACTCCTGGCGGGCTCCCTCGAACCGACCAGCCCGGTGCAGAGCCGCTCCCAGGGCCTCGCGAGCAGCCGGTTCGGGACAGAGCCGAGTGCGCTCCCCGAGCACCTGGCAGGCCTCCTCCAAACGACCCTGTCTCTCCAGAACCGTTGCCAATCCTTCCAGGTCGAGCAAATAGGGTTGCGCCTCGGGCTCTCCGGGATGAAAGAGCCGCCTGTTCGTTGCCAGGCTGTGCCGGTCGAGTCGAGCTGCCTCACGGTAAGCCTTCTCGGCCCCTTTCCAGCGCCGATGACGCGACAGCAGATCCCCTTCAAGCCTCCAAAGCCCCCCATCCCAGGGCCTGAGTTTCTGAGCCCGACGAAGCCGTCGGCGAGCTGCCTTCGGGTCTTCCGTCTCCAGGGCGTCTGCATCAGCCAGCTCGCGCTCAACGCTTTCTGATTCTCGCGGGGCGAGCTTGCCAAGCCATCCCGCCAGCTCGTCGAGATCCCGTCCCGCCAGTCGCAAGCTCTCCGGGTCGGACTGAAGCAAGAGCCGCCGCAGCCGTCCCACCGCCCGCCGGAGGACCTGGGCGCCCTCGTCGGCCGGGTCGAGGGTCTGCTCGCATCCCTTTTCATTACGTGCTTCCCCTCGACGCGACGAACGCGGAGGCCGCTCCTCCCCCCGAGTTGCCTTGTCGACCATCTCCACCAGTTTGCCCCTCAGGCTATCCCAGTCCACCTTCAACTGAGGGAATCGCTGTTCGAGGTCCTCCTGAAGGGCTCGCCACCCCGCCCGAGTCAGCGCCATTTGAAGTCCACTGATCCCCTCGAATCGTTGCAGGGTCAGCTGGCGCACGCGACCCCCGCCTTCCCGATAAGAGTGCAGCAACAGGAACTTGCGACCGGTCATCCTCAGAAACATGCTCTGGTTGTCTGTAGTGGAAAATGTTCTTTTTGCACTACAAGATCTTCGAGGGTGATGATGAGTAACCCTCTCTGCCAAGCTTGAGCTGACCGCCACTGATATCCACCCGGGTTTCCTCGCTCCAAGAGTTACCGGACAGGAGAGGGGAGATTGGCACGCCACCTTCGGCGCAGTTCTGCACGCGGATCAGGATGCGTGGGAAGGCGGGCAGAAAAGTAGGGCAAGAAATTCCTGGGTCAGCCCGGTTCCGGTCGATGTCTTAGCCTGGCACGAGGCCGAAGTGGTGCAGTCGGGCCACGCAGGCACTGAAGTGCTGCTCGGTGCCCGGCTCGAGTTGGATCCAGGTGTGAGCCATCACCTGCTCCTGGTCGCCCCGTACCGCCCGCACCCGACGGGGCTGGGCGAAGAGCTCGCGCAGGCGGGCCAGGAGATCGCGGTCGGGGCATTCGATGGTCACGGTCTGGCCGTCAAAGTGAATCTGGCCCACCGGGAACTCGCCCGCCTTGCGTCCCTCGTTGCTTGACCGCAGGGGGTAGAGAACCATCTACTTGTTGATCCGGCGCAGCAGGTAATCGACATAGTCGTAGATCGAGCGGTCGAAGTCATACAGGTCGTCGCGCGACCAGAGCGGCTCCAGGCTGTCGTTCTCGCCCAGATACGACTCCACCGCCTGAGCGAAGTAGTGCACCGGGGACGCTCCCGCCAGGTCGTCGGCGAAGCGGTGTCCGGCCAGGCTCTGGCGGCAGCTCTCGTAGCTGGCCACCACGGCGGCCGACTTCAGGCTGGCATAGCCTTCGCCCCCCCCGAGCACGTGGTCGAAGGCGTGGGCAAAGTAGTAGAGCACCGGGTGGAAGCCGCGCGGAACCCGGGCCACGCAGGAGTCTTCGACCACCATGGTGCGCTTTTCAGGGATGTAGACCGCGCCCTCGACCTCGTCCTCGCCCAGGAGGTTCGCCACCAGAGGGTGGGCCTGCAGCCGGTTGCCGGGAGGCAACAGGTAGACCTGCACTTTCTCGCGCAGGGCCATGCGCAACACTCCGGCCCCGAAGCGTGACAGCAGGTGGGCCAGACGGCGATAGGCGGGCCGGGCGCTGTCGCCCGAGATCAGGCGGGCCGTCAGGTCAGCCAGGCCGGGTGGCAGGTCGGGCAGGGGCAGGTCGTCCGGCTCCAGCACCAGCTCGGCGGTATCGGCCTTCTCATCCGAGCGCAGGAAGCCCGAGCCCTGGTCGAGCAGCGAAGTGAAGCCCGAGGCGGGAGACTCCACCTTCTCCTCAGCCGGGGCCTCGATCGGCTCGGGCGTCTCCAGGGTATCGGTGGCCTGGAGGGCGGCCTCGGAACGGTCGAGCACGTCCGGCTCGAGGACCACCGCAGGCGGGTCTTCGGCATCGGCATCGGGCTCTGGTTCTGACTCGGGATCTTCCTCTTCTGAGTCCGCTTCCTCTGCCGAGTCTGAATCGGAGTCTGAGTCGGGTTCCGGCTCCGGCTCCGAAGTGGACTCCTCGGGCTCGGGGGATAGCTCCTCCGTGCGAGCCTCAGGAGCGGCAGCTACCGGCCCATCGCCGGTCTGTCCCTCCTCCTCCCCTTCGCCTTCCTCTTCCTCGGTCTGCTCTTTGCGCTCCTCGGGCTCTTCCTCCCAGGCTCGCTTGAAGCGCTCCGCGGAATTGCTGCGTCCGAACATGTCGGGGTCCATGGACCCCATCAAGTCTTCCCCCATCGAGTTGAGGTCGGGGGAAAGCTCGGCCGAGTCCAGCTCGTTGGCACGCGAGCTCTTTTCTTTGAGCTCTTTCTTCTGAATGCGCAGCAAGTCGCTCGACTTCTGCGTATTCTCCGTCATCCGCTGCTGCGTGCTCTGGTAAATGAGCTGGTAAAGCGGGTCCACGCTGCAGTTTTCGACGCCCGGGCGGGCGAGCCTCTACTCGCGCGGGGGCGAGGCCTTGATGTCGTGGGACTGGAAAGGCTTGCTGTGGACCTCGAGCTTGCTGTCTTGATCGGACAGGGCTCCGGCGTGCGAATCGGGGCCCCGGGCGGTGGCGCTGGCTTCGGAATACTCGCGGGCCTCGGCTTCAGCCGACGGACGTCGGGAGGGGTTGGGCTGGACGCGCAGCTTCTGGCCCGGCTGGACCGCGTTGGGGTCCTTGAGCTGGTTCTCGCGGGCCACCTGATCGACCAGCTTCTGCTTGACGATCTCTTCGTCTGACCAGCCGGCTTGGCGCAGCGCCCCCCAGACGCTCTTGGCGTCCTTGCCCACCTCAAACTTCATGTGGCGATCCTGCTCGCTGGTGGCCTGGGCAGTGGAGCCAGTGGTGGCCTCGGCATGGGCGTCACCGGCCCGGGCCCGGGAGGTCGCTCGCGAGTCGTTGCGCGCCTCCGAGCGGCTTACTCCCTGCAGGTCGGCCTCCGCCTCGGCGGTGGCCCCGTTGTTGGCGTCCACGGTGGCTTCCGACTTGTTGCGTGCGCTGGCAAAGCCCATTGATTGCTCGAAGGCACCCGAGACGGCGTGGGAACCGTCTTTGGCTTTGGCCGCCGCGGTGGAGTTCCCGTCGGAGTAAGCTCCGGCTGTGGATTCTCCCTCTGCGTGGGCCGCCGACGAAGACTCCTTGCCCGAGGAGGCGCCCGCGGTGGAGCCGTCTTTAGCGTAAGCTACCGAAGAGCTCTCGTGGATGTTCGGGTCGACGATGTCATTGTTGACCATCGCCTGGGCGGTCGACTTGTTCTTGGCCACGGCGGCGGCCACGTTCAGATCGTGGCGCTTCTCGCGCACGTCGGCCAGCACGCTATCGAGCGACTCGCCCCGCAGCAGGCGGTTGCGGATCTCGCCGATGTCCTCGGCGTCCCCGGCAAAGCTGGCCACCACCTCGTTGGCCCTGGCTTCGACTGCGGCATGGTAGCGCCCCTGGGCGTCGGTGGCGCTGCTGAAGTAGTAGGTGTTATTGCCGCGCCGGATGGACTCCCAGGCGTCGGCCATCTGGCCGTTGACCTGAGATGACGGGCTCTGGGCGTGGGCAAAGGAGATGTCGGCCTGGTCGGCGGTTGAGACTCCCTGGCCGGGCCGTACCCCGGCTACCCGGGAGGCGGCCGAGCCCAGGTTCTCGAGGCCGGAGACGTCGCCCATCGCATCGCGGGCCGAGATTCCGGTCAGGGCTTCCAGAGCGTTCACGTAGTAATCGGCCATGGACTGCCTCCCCTGGGTGTTGACTTGAGGAAAGTTTCGAGAGCCGGGAACAAGAGTCCCGCCGCTTGCGACTCTGGGAATATCTTCAAGCTCGTGGGAGGACTTCGTATGAACTGGTACCACCGTCGCATTCGCCGCGCCCTGTTCTTGCTGGCCGTGCTGGGTTGTGCCTGGCTGGGTGGCACAGTGCTGACCCCTCCGCCCCAGGCCACGGCCCAGAGCCCCTCGGTGCAGGCGGGAGTCCTTTAGCCACTCGCCGAATGTCCCGCCGATGTTGCGCTGGGCGATTATCGGGGTGGGCGCGCTGATCCTGGTCAGCGACGTCAGCCAGGATCTCAAGATGACGGGTACGCCGATCTGGCTGTTGATCGCCCAGATCGTGCGCAACGGCCTGCTCCTCGGCGGCCTGATCGGACTGGCCCTGAACCGGAAGTGGGGCTACTTGGTGCTGGGGTTGAGCGTGCTGCTCGGCCTGGTGCGCCGCTCGCTTTACCTGCAGGGCCTGACCACACCTGATACCTGGTTGGCGGTGCACTCCGGGGCCGACCTGGTCTTCCGGTTGCTGGCGCTGGCGGTGGTGGCCGACTATCTGCGGCGCTCGAAGTGATCTGGCGCCGACTCATCGTGGCGGGCAGCGTGCTCTTCCTCGTGCTGTCTTTTCCCGGCGACGCTCAGAACATCTGGGGAAGCCTGAACTCAGACGACAAACGGCTGGCCCTGGGCCTCAGTCTCAAGACTTTGATGGCGGTGCTGGCCATCGTGGGCCTCGAACTGGACAAGACCTTTGGTTATGCCTTTCTGCTGGGCATCAGCCTGCAGAGCCTCCTGATAGCGGTGGGACGCATACTGGGGGGCGATCCGGTGCTGGCCGGAATCGAGGTCGTCTTCCGACTGAACTGCCTGGCCTTCCTGGCCGTCTACCGAATGAGAATGGTGGGAGGGAGGTGAGGCATGTGTCCCGTCGTGGGTTTACCATCGTCGAACTGATGATCGTGGTGTTTTGCCTGATGATGTTGGCGGCGATCCTGGTGCCTTGATTTATCGTCGCCCGTGCGCAGGGTCAGTTGACCTCCTGCAAGTCCAATCTGAAAAACGTGGCCACGGCCCTGGAGATGTACTCCTCCGACAACGAGGGGCGCTATCCGACGAGCCTCGGATACCTCACGCCCAACTACCTCAAGAGCATCCCCGAGTGCCTGGCGGCCGGGAAGAAGGATACCTACACCGCCTCCTATGAGGCAGGACCTACCAACTTCACCATTTTCTGCAAAGGGGAGAACCATACTCGGGTCGGCTATCCTCGCCTGACGGCCAACTTCCCCCAGTACACCGCCTGGTTCGGTCTCGTCGAGTCGGAGCAGTCTTTGCAGTCGTCTTTGAATGAGTTAAAAAGACAGCAACAATCTGGAGCGCCCTGACCCCTAAGCTGCCGGCATGCAGATCAACCCGGCCCTCGCGGGCAAGCTGACCCGAATCGACCAGGGCAACCTGGGCCCGGCCGTGCTGTCCGGCGACGGCAGCACGGTGGTCTACAACAAGTGGATCGACAACGAGCAGTGGGACGTCTTCCGGCACTGCGGCGATCGCGTCGAGCGTCTGACCGATGATCCGCGCCACGACATCTCCCCCTCGCTCAGCCGCGACGGCGAGGTGGTGGCCTGGAGCCACTATTCCGGCAAGGAGTGGGGCCAGGGCAGTTGGGACATCAAAAAGCACGTCCAGGGTCAGACCCTGGTGGTCGCCGATGGGCCGGCCCACGAGACCGATCCCCAGGTCTCGGCCGACGGGCGCACCATCGTCTGGACCAACGATGACAGCGGCAGCCCCTGGGGCTTTGACATCTTCCGCGAGCAGGAAGGCAAGATGGATCAGGTCACCTCGGGCGATGGGGTGAATACCGACCCATTGATCAGCGCCGACGGCAGCCGGGTCTTTTTTCGGCGCAAGGTTCGCTTCGATGGAGGCGACCTGTGGATGAAGGATGAGCACGGCACCATCAAGCCGTTGACCGACAATCCCGAGTCCGAGTTTGACCCGGCCATCAGCGCCAACGGCCGGGTGGTGGCCTTCTCGCAGGTTTCGCGCGAGTTCGATGATGACGTGTTCTGTTTCCACGACAAGGGCGGCAACGTCACTGTCCTGGCCGGCGAGAAGAAGGTGGATGAGAGCGAGCCGACCCTCTCCGCGGACGGCTCGGTGGCCGCCTGGACCCGACGCAGCAAGAAGCCCGGCGAGTCACGCGAGCCGCAGGTGATGCTCCTGGAGAACGGGCAGGCTACCCCTCTGACCGTGGAGGGCCCCAGTTTCTGGCCGAAGCTGAGCGAGGACGGACGGGTGCTGACCTTCGCCACCGTGGAGCAGAACCAGGTGGTGCTTTACAAGCTGGACCGAGACTCCTAATATTTAGGGGATGGCCCAACCCGAGGAGAACGAAAAGGACTCTGGCTTCCCCTCAGGCCCCTGGACCGGCTTCTACACCCAGCCGGGGGACCGCCAGTTTCACCGCCAGTCGCTCGACCTGACCTTTCGCCGCGGACGCATGATCGGCCGCGGACAAGACGACATCGGTGCCTTTCTCATCGGGGGCCACTATGACCTGGAGTCGCGCCGCGTCTGGTGGACCAAGAGTTACCCCGGATCACACAGCGTGTATTATTCCGGGGTGCAGCAGGGGCGCACCATCCAGGGAGACTGGAGCATCCCGCCTCGCTATCGGGGTGGTTTCTCCATCTGGCCAGGAGGCGACAGCGCCCTGGATGGTGAGTTCTTCCTGGAAGAGACGAACCCACTTCAAGTGCGTTTGCCTGCTCTGGTGGAGGACTAGCCGCCCCAGAGGCCAAAGGAAGAAGCTATGGAACTGAAAACACTCGATCTGGAGACCTTCGCTGAGCACCTGCGAGCCCGCGTGGCCCAGGGCCGGCCCACCAGCGCCGAGCCCGAGTGCGTGGAGACGCGGCTCGAGCAGCACGGCCAATCTTACCATCTCGGCTTCGTGCCGGAGGGCAAGCTTCTCATCGTGGCCAGGGCCCGTCCCCGCCACAAGCTGCTCGTGTGCGCCGAGAGCCATCTCACTCAGCATCTCGATCAGCTTGGTATCTCGGGCGAGATCAAACTCGGCCGACCCGAGTTCGACCAGCGCTACGTGATCAAGAACGCCACCGTTGAGGAGGCCCGGGCCACCCTCGATGACGAGTTCGTGGATACTCTGCGCGGTTTGGAGCCCTGGGTGGAGTTCGAGATGACCGCTCGCGAGTACCGACTGCTCAAGGTGGTCGACGCTGATTACAGCGCCGAGCGACTTAACAGCGACCTCAAGCGCATGGCCAAGCTGGTGGCGGTCAGCTGCCAGCCTCCCGAGGAAGAGGAATAGACTTCTCGGAAGGAGCGGGCGTGGTCTTGCTGCGAAGCGGTCCGAGTGAATGATCGCCAGAGGGAGATCGTCAAAGCCCTGATCCAGATGGCCTGGGCCGACCATCGCTGGGCTCCCGAGGAAGAGACCATGGTGGCCAACGTTCTGTTGCGCATGGGGTGCGAAAGCTCCGAGGTCGAGGAGCTGAAGGTCGACCTGAGGCAGCACCCCGACATGGCGCACCTGGAAGCTTACATTCCCGACCATGACAGCCGGCTCAACGCCATGCGCTTGTTGCTGGCCGTGGCCTTTGCTGACAACGCCCTGGCCAGTGAAGAGTACTCGTATATCCAGCGCACGGCGGCGAAGCTGTCGATCGACGACACGGAGCTCGACCAACTTCGCCAGGAGGCCCTTCGCATGCGCGCGGCCTGGGAATCTTGAAGGTTTTCGCGCTCGGTTTCCCGGTCGAGCTGCTCGAGCGTCTTCGCAACTATTTCTACGAACTCGACATCGAGCCGGTAGAGACGCTGGAGCTTCTCCAGAGCATCCCCAGTCTGCTCTTGCTCGAGCAATCCGCTCTGGGTGACGATCCTCTGGGCTCCATGGCCGAGCTGCGCAAGCTGGAGACCCCTCTGCACGCCGTCCCCATCATCTACTGCCTGCCGCCTGGCGACTACGATCAGGCTGGCATGGCTTCACGCCTCGTTCGCCGCCTGGGGGTCAAGCGGGTACTGGCCACCCCGGTCGACCTGCCCGAGCTGGCCCGCTCGGTGGCCGCCGAGCTGGGCATCCGCATGCGTCCCCAGCCCCCTCGTGCGGCGGCGGCCCGCAGCCAGACCCTGAGCGCGCTGGCTGGCCTGTGGCTCAAGTTCCGTGCCTCGAACCTGGCCCGGGTACACTCGCTGGAGATGGCCGCCGAGGTCTTGCAGCACGGCGATCTCGAATCCAACGCGCGCCGGCAGGTGGAGCGCGAGATGCACAAGCTGGTGGGCTCGGCCGGAACATTCGGTTTCCAGGAGGCCTCGCTGCTGGCTCGCGAGGCCGAGTCGTTGCTGGCCCACTCCACGGTCCTGTCCGGTGAGCAGCGGGTGCGCCTGGTGGAGCTGGCCCAGCGGATTCGGGCTCAGCTGGAGGGAAGCATGCCCCCCGCCCCGGCTGCGGAGCCCCGGGCTCAGCCGGGCAAGAATATCCTGGTGGTCAGCGACGACCCGGAGCTCACTGCCGGCTTGCCGGGATTCACCCTGACGCGAGCCTCCAGCAACGAGGAAGCGCGTCTGCTGGTGCGCGATCAGCTGCCCGGAGCTCTGCTCCTGGATGCCTGCAGTGGAGACCTGGCCAGCCGCGTCCAACTGCTCAAAGAGCTCTCCTGGGAGTTCCCTCAGGTGCCGATGCTTGTCCTGACCGGCGAGCAGGGTCTGCACGCCCGCCTGGCCCTGACCGAGATGGGAAGCGTGGAGGTGTTGTGTCGGCCGTTTACTCCCCAGCAGATCAGCGAGGAGCTGAGAACCTTGCTCGAGCGCCGGGGGCAGTTGGGGGTGCGGGTCCTGGCGGTCGACGACGATCCGTCGATTCTGGAGGCCGTCAAAGGCACACTCGAGCCGATGGGGTTGTCGGTCGAGGCCCTGGCCGACCCGACACTGTTCTGGGAGGCACTCGAGGTGTCGTCCCCCGACCTGATCCTGCTGGACGTGGACATGCCCTACCTCAGCGGCCTCGATCTGTGTCGCGTGCTGCGTACCGATCCGCGCTGGAGCGACCGTCCGGTGCTCTTCTTGACGGCCTACTTCGACACCAACACGGTGCAGCGTATCTACCAGGCCGGGGCCGACGATTACATCCAGAAGCCGGTGGTTGATTCCGAGCTGGTCACCCGCATCTCCAACCGGCTCGCCCGCACCCAACACTACCGCCGCCTGGCCGACACCGACCTTCTGACCGGGGTGGCCACCCGCCGCCGGGGCTTGCGCGAGCTGTCCCGCCTGCTGCAGATCGCCACCCGGCACGGAGCCTCGCTGGCAGTGGCCATGGTGGACCTGGACCACTTCAAGCAGGTGAACGACCTGTATGGGCACGGTAGCGGTGACCTGGCCCTGCGCCTGTGCGCTCGCCATCTCACCAACACCTTCCGAGGCGAGGACACGGTCATCCGGTGGGGAGGGGAGGAGTTCGTAGTGGGCCTGTTTGACAGCGACGGACCCAACGCCATCCGCCGACTGGAGCAGTGCCTGGAAGCCCTCAAGAGCCAGGAATTGCCAACTCCCGAAGGGGGGCGTTTTACGCTTTCGTTCTCGGCCGGGGTTGCCCGGTTCCCCGAGGACGCGCAGGACATCGAGAGCCTCCTGCGTTTGGCCGATCAGGCCCTATATCGGGCCAAGCAGGAAGGTCGCTCGCGTGTCTATGGTGCCCGGAGAGAGACATCCTACCGTTTTGTGGACCTGGTGCTGGTCGAGGACGATGAGGCATTGGGAGAGCTGATTTTGAACGCTTGCCGCTCTCGCGGTCTCTCCACTCACTGGTTCGCGGACGGGACGGCGGCGGCCGAGATGCTGGCGGGAGACCCGGTGCAATTGCAGGCTCGCGTGGTCTTACTCGATCAGGTGCTGCCGGGAATGACCGGAACGGAGTTGCTGGCCAGGCTGCAAGACAGCGGAGCCCTGCATCGCACCCGAGCCCTCTTGATGACCGCTCAACTGGAAGATGGACAGATTCAGGCGGCGCTGGAGCAAGGGGCCTTCGACTTCATTCCCAAGCCGTTTGCTCTGTCTGCTTTGATGCGAAGAATCGAGTTCGCTCTGGGCGGGCGGTACAAATAAATGACCCCCTGCGGTCGGGGGGGGGTCACCCGCAGAGGGTCGAAGCTTTTCTCTGACCCCAGGATACATCCTTACGGGTCTTCGGCAAAGGCCCAAAATGCCTACCAGGCTTCCGGTAAAAATATACTAGTTTGTCCGGGATGCTCAGCGGTCCGACCAGTTAGCGCTTGCGCACGAGCGTCACCCCGTCGGCCAGAGGCAAGAGCGAGAGGCTGATACGCTGATCCAGGTGCAGTCGCTGGTTAAAGGCCCGTAGGGCTAGCGTGTCCCGGTCCTGCGCCGTCGGGTCGGCCACGTCACCTGACCAGAGCACGTTGTCCACCAGTAAGAGTCCCCCCGGACGCACCAGCCCGAGCATGCGCTCGTAGTAGTCGCCGTAGCTGACTTTGTCGGCATCCAGGAAGGCGAAGTCGAAGGAGTTTTGCTGGCCCTGGGCCAGCAGGTCGTCCAGGGTCTGGAGGGCCGGAGCCAGCCGCAGGTCGATCTTGTGGGCCACTCCCGCCTCGATCCAGTAGCGGCGGGCAATACGTGTCCACTCCTCGCTGATATCGCAGGCGATCAGCTGGCCGTCCTCGGGCAGGGCGCTGGCCACGGCCAGGCTGCTGTAACCAGTGAACACCCCCACCTCGAGCGCCCGATGGGCCCCCATCAGCTCGATGAGCAGGGCCATGAATTGCCCCTGCTCGGGAGCGATCTGCATCTGGGAGTGGGGCAATTCGGCCGTCTCGTCGCGCAGCCGACGCATCAGGTCGGTTTCGCGCAAGGAGACGCTGCGCAGGTAGTCGAGCAGGGCCGGGGTGAGCGGCAGGGCTTTGAAGGTCATGGCCGGCTGTTTGCAGGGAGGCTCGCTTTTCCTTCGCGAAGCCGCTCGGATGAGAGCGATCGTCGTAAGCGAGTTTGGCGACCCCGAGGTCTTGAAGCTGGAGGAGCGACCCGACCCGGTCCCGGGCCCCGATGAGGTGCTCGTGGAGGTGCACGCCACCGGGGTCAATCCGGTCGAGACCTATATCCGCTCTGGGAAGTACGGTAGGCTGCCCCAGCTTCCCTATACGCCCGGTAGCGACGCGGCCGGAGTGGTGCGCTCGGGGCCTGGCTTCGAGCCCGGAGCGCGGGTCTACCTGGCTGGCAGCCTGACCGGGACGTATGCCGAGCTGGCTTTGTGCGCTCGAGACCAGGTTCACGCCCTGCCAGAATCGACCAGCTTCGAGCAGGGAGCGGGACTCTACGTCCCCTACGCTACCGCCTACAGGGCCCTGTTCTTGCGCGCGCACGCTCGCCCGGGCGAGACGGTCCTGATCCACGGGGCCAGTGGCGGGGTGGGCCAGGCAGCCGTGCAGTGGGCCCGCGCGGCTGGCCTGACCGTGCTGGGCACCGCCTCCACCGAGCAGGGGCTCGACCTGGTGCGCCGCCTGGGGGCCCACCGGGTTTTCAATCATGCTGTCCCCGGCTATCTCGACGAGGTGCGCGCACTGCGCCCGAGTTTGATCCTGGAGATGCTGGCCAATGTCAACCTGGAGAACGATCTGTCGCTGCTGGCCCCGCGCGGGCGAGTGGTGGTGATCGGCAGCCGGGGGAAGATCGAGATCGATCCGCGCTGGACTATGAGCGGCGATCTGGCCGTGCTGGGCCTGTCGCTGGCCAACGCCAGCGCCGAGGAGCTGGGGCAGGTTCACGCCGCCATTCGGGCCGGTCTCGAGTGCAAGATGCTCGCCCCCGTGGTGGGCAAGACCTTCTCCCTGGAGCAAGCACCGGCCGCCCACCGGGCGGTCATGGAGAGCGGAGCCTTCGGAAAGGTGGTGTTGCGAACTACTTCTTCCCCGGCCAGATGTTGATGCTGACCACCTTGCCGCCCTTGACCACGCAGCCGATGTTCTTGTCGAGATAGCGGTACATGTAGACCCCTTTCTGGGGCTTGAGCTCGCGCGACTCATAGGTGCGACCGAGGGCCTGCTCCATGTCCTGCAGGCTGCTGCCCACCCGAACGCCGCCCGGGCCTACCAGGTTCACCGCCCGTCCCTGGGCCGTGGTGGTCGTGGGCTGGGTGACGATGATCTGCACGGCCCGCGGATCCCACTGCACCTCGAGGCCGCCGTAGCGAGTGTAAACAATCTTCATCTGGCCCTTGGAGGTGAGGGTGGTCTGGGTGTCCTTGCGGATAAGGCTTCCGGTGCCGGCGGGCAGAAGCTTGCTGGAGGCCTCCACCTCGGTGAGCCGCATGCCGAGCTTCACCGGCCCGACGCTCTGACCCGGCGAAATGGTCCAATCTTCGCCATAGCTTGCCATGCGAGTGGCCACAATCAGGCAGGCGACCAGGGCCATGTGGGTAAATCTCTTCATTTCAAGCCGACCTCCGCGGCCGAGTTTTCTGCACGGCTTGAAAATCCTCCTCTCGGGTCGCTAGCGGATGATGCCCCGGCGCGGAAATCCTAGCACCGAATAGAGCGCGGCAGCCACCGGTCCGGCCGCGAAACAAACGAACAGGGGCAGGGGACCTGGTTGCCAGGCAGTATAACCTTCCCCGGCCAGCCACAAATAGAGCGGCCCGTTGATCAGATAGGCCAGTCCCACCGCCCGACCCGCGGGAGGTCCGGGCCAGGCCAGCGCCAGGGCGCCGGCGGCCAGGCTGGCGGCGGCCGGAAGCACGATCAGAAACACCCAGATCGGGGGCCCCTGGTAGCTCACCTCGACATCTACCCAATCGGCCTGGTTGGGCCCCAGCGAAGCCCCGTAAACGACATCGTCCACGGTGGAGTAGAGCCGAGCCACCGGCGGGCTCACGGCCAGCTGCCAGGAAGGCCGGGCCGTCACGAACAGAGTGCAGCTCTCGTAGCCGTTCCATGACCCGGGCCCGGGCAGCTTGAGGCGGAGCGAGCGTCCCGGCGAGTGCCAGCGGGCCGACAGGCGCATGCGCTGGCCAGGATCGAGGCGCACCAGGAATGTGGCCACCTTGTGCTCGCGAGTCTCTACCAGCTCGAGCTTGACCGGAGCATCAGCCCGCAGAACCTGCAACTCGGGGGCGGCCAGCAGCATGAGATTGGCCTCGCTCTGCTGCTTGAGCGGATTGTGCAAGGTCGCATCCAGCTCCACTCGGGAGCCCGAAGGAGAGCAAGCGACCCGCACCACCAGATGCTCGCACACCAGGGCCGTGGGCTCGATGGGCTGCAAGGCCCCGCCCAGCTCCTCGGCCCGGGCCGGAGTGAGGGCGGCGAGCAGCAGCACCAGCCACCACAAGGAATTCACCTTTTTGAGTCCAAATGGTTGACAGTGCGCCTCGATTGCTTCTGGAATTTTTCGATCCGGTTCATCAGGCGCTTTTCCTCCTGCTGGCTCCTTCTCGTCTGCCTGGTCAGCATGCCTGCCAGGGCCGCCGACGACTTCGAGCTCAAGGTCGATAGCTATTTTGGCCAGCCGGTTTCGGTGGGAACCCCGGGTCTTTATGCCGAGGTGACCAACCAGACCACCCGGACCGTCCAGGGCCGTCTCGAGGCCCGCTTCCCGGATGGGGAGCTGGCCGGCTGGGTCGAGTTGGAGCTGCCGGCCGGCTCTCGGCGCCACAGCGATCTGCGCCTCAGCCTTCAGCCTCGCCATGATCGCCTCAAGCTCGATTTCAGGTTGCTGGTGGAGGGCAAGCTGCGCGCGGTCGAGAGCCTGGAGCTCCGCTATCTGAGCAATGCCACCCTGGTGCTCAGCCCAGAGCCCGGCCTCCTGGGGCTGATCAACGCCCACGAGCTGCTCGTCAACCAGCTGGCCACCAGCCGGGCGGTGCTCCGCGCCCCGGAGAGCGCGCGCGCCTACGCGGGGGCGTCTCGGGTGGTTGTGCATGACCGGGCCCGGCTGGCCCTGAGCGAGCTGCAGATGGCCGCCCTGGCCGACTTCGCCCGCTCGGGCGGTGAGCTTGTGTTCATCGCCACTTCGGACCCGAATGAGTACCGGGGCACGCCTCTGGACGCTTTCTTCCCCATGCGCCCGGAAAAGGCCGTGACCTTGCAGGCCGGTTACGAGCTCCTCTCCGGGAGCGTGCGACCCGGCGACAATGTGCTGGTCAAGCGTGAGGGGCATCCGCTCATGGTCGCCGGCGGTCGCGGACTGGGCCGGGCCTACCTGATCTCTGCCGAGATGACCCGGCCCCAGTTGCTGGGCGAGAAGACCACCTTCGCGCTGCTCGACCGCATCTTCGTCGGGACCCCGAATGACTGGCCTCGCTGGCAGCCGCAGGAGCTGTGGGGCCTGAGCCACGCCGATCGCATCCGGTATCCGGCCATCGCGCTGGCGTTGGGCTGCTACTTCCTGGCCGCCGGGCCGCTCAATTTCTGGTTTCTGCGCAACCGTCAGAGACGTGTCTGGGCGCTGCTCACCTTGCCTCTGCTCTCGCTCACCTTCTCGGCCCTGATCGTCTTGTACACCGCCCAGACGCGCGGGTTCGAACCCCGTCTCGAGCAGTTCGGGCTGCTCCGGCTGGAAAGCGGGGAGAGCCGCGGCCTCTATGAGGCCTCCGTCTTTCTGGATACTCTGTGGGAAGGCAGCTATACCCTCGAGTGCGGTGCCGAGGCCGACCTCAGCGCGGCGGGCAGCTATTATGGTGAGAGCCTGGTCTCCTCGGGCACCGGTCTTCGTAACGGACGTTTGCAGATGCGGGACCTCAAGCTAAACGCCTGGTCGGGCACCACCTTGCTTCTGACTGAGAGCTGCCCGTTGCCTGGCCCCATCACCCTCGAGCTCGCGCGCCAGGGGGACCGGCTGGTGGGCCACGTGCAGAACGACTCGGGGCTCACTCTGGTAGAGTGCCAGTTCTCTGATCGTGGCCTGGCCAGCGAGTTCTTCCGGCTCGAGCCGGGCCGCAGAGCCATCTCTATGGCGCTTTTCAAATCACCACCCCGGGACTCCGCTGACCAGCATCGAGTGCTGCGCGACACGGTGCACCGGGGCGGAGGACTCTGGTTGATCGGCTTTGTGTCCGAGTCGCCCGACCCGGTAAGCGGTCCGGGCGTGGGACGGCGCCGCGACCATAACCTCCTGGCAGTGCTGCTGCGATGATCGAGCTGGTCGAGGTGACCCATCGTTACGGCGAGCAGCTGGCGCTGGATGCGCTCAGCATGCGCATCCAGCCCCAGGACACCTTCGCCTTCATCGGTCCCAACGGGGCTGGCAAGACCACCACCATCCGCATTCTCTCCACCCTGCTCGAGCCCAGCGAAGGCGAGGCTTACGTGGCCGGTATCTCGGTGCGCGAGGAGCCCGAGAGGGTGCGCCAGGCCATCGGCTTCATGCCCGACCAGTTCGGACTCTATGACGGCCTGAAGGTGTGGGAATACCTCGATCTCTTCGCCGAGCTGCACGGATTGGACTCGTCCCGCCGCCAGCGACTGATCGCCGACGTGCTCGAGCTGACCGACCTGGGAGAGCGGCGAGAGGCCTTCACCGAGCATCTCTCCAAGGGGATGCGCCAGCGCCTGTGCCTGGCCCGCACGCTGCTGCATGACCCGCAGGTGCTGATCCTGGATGAGCCCGCCTCGGGACTCGACCCCCGTGCTCGCTCCGAGCTCAAGGAGCTGTTGCGCGAGCTGCGTCGCATGGGCAAGACGATTCTGGTGTCCTCCCACATCCTGCCCGAGTTGGCCGACTTCTGCACGCGAGTGGGCATTCTGGAGGAGGGCAAGCTGGTGGCCTTCGGCACACTCGATGAGGTGCTGCACCGGGCTGCCTGTGAGGGTTATCAACTGCGGGTCCTGGGTTCCGCCCAGCGGGCTTCCGAGCTGTTGCTGGCGGCCGGGGCCGAGCAATTGGAATCGCTGGATGACGGGATCTTCACCTTTCGTCTCGCGGGAGGACCCCAGGCCGCCGCCGCTCTGCTAAAGACCCTGGCCCTGGAGGATCTCGAGCCGTGTGAGCTGGTTGCCATCCGGTCCGATCTCGAGAGCGCCTATCTCTCCCTGACGCGGGGTGGAGAGAGCGAATGAGGGCCGTCTGGCTGAAGAACCCCCTCTTCCGCAAGGAGCTGCGCATCGGCCTGCGCGAGAGAAAGTTCGTCTGGATGCAGGTGATCTACCTGGCCCTGGCCTGCGGGGTCACCCTCTTCTCGCTGCGCAACCTGGACAGCCAGACCGACTACTGGTCGCTGCGCATGGAGGCCTCCCAACTGGTGGTAGTACTGCTCCTGCTGCAGTCGGCGGTGCTGTTGCTGGTCACACCCGCCTTCTCCAGCGCCGCCATCAGCGGCGAGAGAGAGCGCAACAGCCTGGACCTGTTGCTCGTGGGAGGAGCAAGCCCGGCCCAGATCGTGGCCGGCAAGCTCATGCACGCTTTGCTGCTCTCTTTTCTGTTGCTGCTTGGTGGTCTGCCCATGGGGGTCTTGAGCCTGGTGCTCGGAGGGGGCACCATTCAGGGACTCGCTCTGACGGCTTTCATCTTGTTCTGGTTTACCATCCTGCTGGTGCAGTACGGGCTGATGCTCTCGGCCCGCGAGAAGCGAAGCAGTAATGCCACTACCCAGACCTACGCCAGCCTGGCTGTCGGGCTTCCCCTGTTACTGTGGCTGATAGCCACGGTGCCCTGGATCGGTTCTTTGATGGAATCGCTCTTTGAGTTCCCGTGGCAGGGCTACCTCTGGCTGGGCTTCAACCTGCTCTGCCTGTCGACGTTCTTCTTTCTCAAGACCCTGAACCACCTCGAGCCGAGGGCTCGCTATCCCCGCCTGATGGGCCTCCTGTTCGTGCTCTGGTATGTCCTGGACGTTGCTTGTTTCTCCTACTATCTGAGCCTGCCTACTCGGCGGGAAGGTGACTGGCCTCAGCTCTGGAGCTGGCTGGCGGCTCTCAACCTGCTCTTGCTGGGCTGCTTTTTGAACCGTCCCGAGTACCGAACCCGGCGCGATCAGCACGAGTTCGATCGCTACTGGGGCTCGCGCTGGTGGGTTTGGACCGTCTTCTTCTCGCTGGGCGTGATCGGCCTCAACGTCGGCCCCTACCTGGCAGGCGACCAGCCGGCCATGCTGATCTGCCTGAGCGGAACCTCGATCGTCATCTTGTGGTCCACCTCGGCAGTGGTGCGGGCCGTGGCGCAGGCCTGGCCCCGGGCACCGTTTCGTATCGTCTACTTCTTCTGGGTGGCCCTCATCTTCGGAACGCCGGCCGTGGGCCTGCTGCTCTGTCTGGATCGCCCCTGGGCGCCCTGGTGGAGCCTGGTTCACATGTCGCCTCTGTACAGCCTGGTCTCGGTGACGACTGCTTCGCCCGAGGTGCCCTTCGGTTTCTGGAACGGCGAGCAGGTTCTGCTGGGGACGCTCTGTCCAGCCACTTATTTGATCCTGACCCTGCTCGTGTGCATGCCCGCGTTGATCATCAGCCGGCGCCGACAAAATCAGCCGGGGTAGGCCACCTTGCGCAGCTTCCTGGCATCCTGCTCGGGCCAGGAGGTGTTGATGTACATTCCCGTGCCCAGCTCGAAGCCCGACATCTTGCTCAGCCTGGGCACGATGGCCAGGTACCAGTGGCAGTACTCGGTGCGCAAGTGGCCCCGGCTGCCCACCCGGAAGACCAGGTTGAAGGACGGGTCGCCCAGCGCCCGGTCCAGGCGGAACGTTACCTCGTGCAGCAGCGAGGCCATTTCGGGCAGCACCTCGGGTTGGGCCAGGCTAAAGCAGCCGGCGTGGGCGTGAGGAACGATCCAGACCGTGCTGGGGCGATAGGTGGCGTAAGGCACGAAGGCGGTGAATCCGGGCCGCTCGCCCACGAGTCGCAGGCCTCCGTCTCGCTCCTCGTGCAGCACGTCGCACCAGACGCAGCGCCCGTGGTCGTCATAGTAGCGGGCCGCCCCCTCGAGGCGGTGGCGCACCTGCCAGGGTACCATTGGCAGGGTGACGATCTGCGAGTGGGGATGCTCGAGCGAGGTGCCGGCCCTCACGCCGTGGTTCTTGAACAGGCTCACGTAATCGGCCAGCTTGAAGAGGCGCAGGGCCTGCATGCGCTCGTGCCAGGCCCGCACCACCAGCTCCACCTCGGCTGGAGCCAGGCTGGCCAGAGTGGCGTCGTGCCGGCGCGACTCGCAGATGACCTCGTGGTGCCCGACGGCCGGCATGCGGCGCTCGAGCATCGCTCCGGTCCGGTCGGCCAGCTCGTGGGGCTCGACGGCAGGGAACTTGTTGGGAAAGCTGCGCACGGTCCAATTCCCGGCAGCATCCAGGTAGCGCAGCGTTTCCCCCGGAGTGCAGGCCTCTTCCTGGCCCGGGCACAGAGGGCACTCGGGGTCGTGCGGCGGTCGCGGTGGAGCGAGGGCGCGCCTGGGCTGCTGCTTGCCTGGCCGGCGAGCCCGCTCGGGCGCGAACAGGATCCATTCTCGGGTGGCTGGATTCTGGCGAAACTCGGACACGCCGACGACTTCGCGAGAAGATGGCCTCGGGCCTCGCGGAGGAATGCCCGGCCCGAGGCCTAACTTCGACCGCCGTGACGAAGCTCCAATTGTTGAGGATAACGTGAAGACCCGCACTGCGCTCATGTTCGGCTGGTTCTCGGCTTTCTTGTGGAGCCTGACCGAATGGCAGCATTATCAGCTGGTTCTCCAGCTCGACCAGCGCCTGGTCGACCCGCCCGCCGACTTGCTGGGGCTGTTCGGGCTGCTTTTTCTGCGCAACCTCTGGCTGCTGGCCCTGCCCACGGCGGTCTCCTGCTGGCTGGCCCGACGCGGTTACCCTCGCTGGGCCGCCGCCGTGGCCCTGTCGAGCTGGTTGGCATTGCTCGGCTTCCTGGGTCTTGACCTGGCCTGCCAGAAGATGCTGGGCACGCACATCATGCCCTTCCTGTGGTTCGGGGTGGACGTGCTCAACTCGCCTCCGGGCGAGGGAATGAAGTTCGCCGGTGGAGGAGCGGCCATCGCCCTGCCGGTGGTCTTGACAGTGGCGGGCCTGCTGGTGCTGGTGCTCTCGGTGGCCCGGGTCAGCAGCTGGCTGGCCGACACGCTTCGCTATCGCGTGCTGGTGGCTCTCTACCCGGCCAGCCTGCTGCTGGCCGCCCTGCTGCCGCTCTTTTTCAGCGATCCTTACCTGATAGCGCGCACCTTCCTGCACCTGCCCACCCGCCATCCCGAGCTACGCTGGCTGGCCCTGCAGGGCTGGTCGGCGGTTCATCCCCGCCCGGTCGCCCTGGTCTCGGTCCTGCCCCGGCCCGGAGCCGGTCACGAGGCGCACGTGGTGCTGCGTAATCTGGGCAGCGAGCTCGACCTGACCGGCTGGTCGCTGGTCACCGGGTCGGGCGTCACGCTTCCGCTCCAGGGTCGTCTGCCGGCCGGGGAGACCCTGAACGTGCCCCTGAAGCTGGCCGAGTCCGAGGACGCGGTCACCCTGCTCCACGGCCAGCGGATGATTGACCAGGTCCAGTACCGCCCCGAGCAAGTCGAGACGGGCATCCCGATCACCTACCTCGATCCCCGCCTGGGCTCGCCGTTCTTGCGCCGGTTGCAGGATCGGACCAGGCCCGAGCTGGAGCGGTTGGGCCCGGCTCTGCAGCGTCCCCCGGAGCTGACCACTCGCATCACCCCCGAGGGAAAGCCCGTGCACGTGGTGCTGCTCTTGCTCGAGAGCTGGCGCTTCAACTCCGTCAGCCCCACCGACACGCCCCACCTCTGGAAGTGGATGCAGCGCGGCCTGGTACTCGAGCAGCACTATTCCGGCTCTAACACCAGCCATCTGGGGATGTACTCCCTGCTCTACGCCCGCAATCCCATCTTCTACAAGCGCGACCTGTCCCACCACGAAGCACCGCTCTTCAACCAGATCCTGCGCAACGCCGGCTATGACTGCCGGCTGATGGCCGGCTCAGCCTTTCGGGGCTGGAAGTGGCTCGAGCGCTTCTTGAGCCAGCCCACCTTCGATGAGATGTGGGTCAATCCGCCCGACAAGACCGGCTGGGAATACTGGATCCAGTCCGACCACGAGATGATCAGCTCCTTGCCCGAGCGCTTGCGCACCGCCACGCGGCCTCAGTTCATCTTCTGTTTCCCGCAGTCGACCCACTTCCCATACGCCTACCCGCCCGACTTCGAGCTGCGCGAGCCCAGCCTGACTACGGTCGGCCTGCAAGACTTCACCCTGGCCGACCCGGTGCTGGTGAAGAATCGCTATGCCAACAGCGTGGCCTACCTCGAGGCCGAGATCGACTCCATGCTGAGCGAGCTCGACCTGGAGAGCACGGTCGTGATCGTGACCGGCGATCACGGCGAGAGCTTCTGGGAAGATACCACCCTGGCCCACGGCACGCGCGCCTCGGACATCCAGTGCCGGGTGCCTTGCTTCATCCTGGGACGGGGGGTGAAGCCGGGCCGCATCGCTACCGCGACCTGCCACATGGATCTGCTGCCCACCGCTCTACACCTGGTCACTGGCCAGAACGCCAGCGTCCCCGAAAGCCAGGGGCGCGACCTTCTGGCCGGCGAGCTCGAGGACGAGGTGCTGATCGCTCCTCTGCGCTCGGTGCCGCCTTACCAGCTGGTCTTGATCCGCGAGGGCCTCAAGCTGCAGCTCAACGTGGTGCAGGAGCGCTTTCCTCGCATGCGCCCCGACCTGGGACCCGACCCGGGCGGCGTCCACGTCGAGGCGGTGGGCTTTCTCAACAGCCTGGGCGAGATCCAGTGGGGCTGGGCCCCCCCCGAGGATCGCCTGGAGGGCTGGATCGGGGCCGTGGAGCGAGAGTTTACCCGCCTCCAGAGTAAATGAAAAGAGCCCGCTTCGAGCGAGGCTCTCGACAGAGCTCCGATCAGACCTTGTTCTTGATGGCCATCACCTGGATGACCTTGTGGGCCAGCTCCTCGCTCACGCCCAGCGCTTTGTACATCTGGTCGAGCAACTTCTCCTCGGCCGGATCCACCTCGCCGTCGCCCATCACCAGGTCGGCGCAGAGCGCGAAGGCGGTCTCGCGATAGTCGGGCGGAACCGAGCTCACGGCCACGCCCACCAGGGCCTCCGGCCCGTCTTTCTTGAGCATGCCCAGGAGCTTCTGGAGCATCCTGCTGAAGCCGGCCTGGCCCATGGCCCGGAACATGCTCATGCGGTTGACCGCGTTGGTGAAACCGGTCAGCTCATCCTCGGTGATCACCCCGTCGGCCGCCACCGTGGCCAGCATCAGCGCCGCCACCGACTCCTTGCCGTCGAGCGCCGCCGTGGCCGCTCCGGCGCGATTGACTCCGAAGACCTTGTCGAAAAGACCCATGCGCTGGATCCCCCTTCCGATTGTTAAGCGCAAACGCCCTGGTGCTGGAACGTCGTTCCGGCGCGTTCAGCACAATAGCCGGAGCGGAGGTTCTCTCTCGCTCAGCTGCGGGCCTTCTTGCGCAGGTTGATGCCGCCCAGTAGAACTGAGCTCTGGGTTTCGCGCACTCCCGCGGCGGTTTCAACCTCTCCGCCGGGATTGATGTAGGCCGCCAGCGCCATCTGCAGGGCCTCGGGATGAGCCACCCCCTCGCCCTCGAGCTGCTTGAGGTGGACGAAGACGGACAGGGCCTCTCCCGAGCGCTCGGGGCCGAGCCGGCCCAGGAGATAGTTGAAATGATCCAGGTGCGACTTCAGCTCACCGGGCAGGTCGCTCGAAAGGCGCACGGCCTCGGCCAGATGAGGATAGCCCTCGGGAGGCATCCGGGCGTGTATGGGAGCGATGAGCTCTTTCCAGTTCTGCTCTCGGTCACCGCGGGTGCTCACCACTGCGGCATGGGTCGCTACGGCCGACTCGAAATGCTCTCCGTGGGCCTGCAGCAGACCCTTCTCCCAGTCAGTGGCCCGGGTCGTGAAGGCGGTGAGGAGCTCATCGGAGCGATCCCGGACAAGCCTGCGAAGGTCACCGGCCAGCGACAGGTGGGAAGCGCGCTCTTCCAGGCTCAGGTCAGCTTCCTGAAGGGCCTTGATCGACTCCTGGTACATCGGTGGGCAGAGAGTCCAGCTCGCAAAGCTGGTGCCCGAAGGCCAGCCTTCCGACTGCAGGCGCTGGTTCGTCTCCCGCACCCACTCGGCGCGCAGCTCGGGTTGGGTCTGGCAGGCAAAACCCTGCTCCATCCAGCCCAGATCTCCCGAGCCCCGGGCCGGCGGCTGCCAGACCTGGCGCCAGGCCTCGAGCACCACCCGTAGTTGGGCGGGATCGTCCGGGTCGCTCCAGGGGAGGGCCTCCTGCACCAGACGACGCTGCTCGTCGGAGGAGGGAGTCAGCTTGATCTGCTCGGCAAAGCCTCCCAGAATCAGGTGCGGCAACGCTTCGCGGACTGCTCGAAAGCTCGGGTTCCAGCCCGTGCTCTGCAAGCGGTCCAACTCGGGGATCAGGGGTCTGATCAGGGCGCGCACCTCGGGGTCGACGGCCCCCAGTCCACCCAGCACGGCCAGCTCTCCCAGGGTCTCCCTGCTGAGGCTCTCGTTCTTCGTGGCCCCGCTCACTCGAGGCAGCAGGCGCTCCATCAACTTCTGTCCCTGCTCCAGGCGCGCCACCGGGGTGCAGCTCGAGGCTGCTTCGCGGACAGGCTTGAGGGCTTGGAGCAAGGTGCTCCACGAGGGCGAGAAGTCCTGGCAAAGAGTCAGGTTCAGGCTGCGGCTGCCGTTGGCCACGACCTCGGCGGCGGTGATGTCCTCTTCACGCAATGCGTCGGTCAACCGCCTGCGCTCGGGCTCGCGCACGAGCTTGTCGACCAGCTTGCTGAACGAGCCATTCGAGCGGGTGCCCTCCTGGCTCAACAGAGTCGTCAGGCGCTCGATATCGGCCGGAGCCGTGGCCAGCTCGCTCAGAACGTGCAGGTTGCGCGGTGCATCGCCTTGCAGGGCCGCCAGCGAGCCGGCCGCCTGGTACTCTTGCTCAACCCTGGAAAAAAGATCTTCCTTCAGTTTAGGCTCGCTTTCGAGAATCTGGTAAAGGTAGGGGTTACGAGAGCGAGTGTAGGAGTCGAAGTTGGATGAGTCCTCTCGCAACAGTCGATCGTGCAAGGCGGCGGCCACCGAAACCATCCGCCCGTGCCTGTCCGGCAGCTCGCATCCCTCCAGGGCTCGAGGGTCGCGCTCTAACGTAAGAGCAGTGGCGCGAACGGCGGCCTTGAACCCATCGTTGCCATAGAGCGGGGAGGGCTTCTCCTTGTCGAGCTCGTGGGGCACGTAGAGCCAGCTCACCAGCCAGTCCTTCTCCAGCGGAGAGGGGGTCCAGCCGTTCTCGACCGCGGCATGAAGCGCGCTTCGGCAGCAGTGATCGAGGTAGAAGTCGTTTTCGTGCTCGGTGACCGCCTGCATGGTGAGGTCGCGCAACTCGGGACGACCGGCAAAGAGGTCTTGCACGAAGTTGGCAGCTTTGTTGCTGGTGTTGATCTCGCCACAGAGCACCAGGGGCAGGACTTCCTCGCGATACCACCCGGGGGTCACGATCTCAGGGAAGGCGGCGGCCAGGTTGCTCACAAAATTGACCCGGGCTTCGCCCACCAGGTTGTCGCTGGCCAGCTCGCCGCGCGCCTGGGCGCGACGGATCGTCCCGGTCAGCTCTTGAAGGTGAGGAGTGAACGCGGCCTTGAGCTCGGGGTGGCGGCTGGCCCCGCCCAGGGCCACGTTGAGGCGCCGCGAGCCGGAGCGGCCCGCCTCGTGTTGCCCGCCGACGAGCTGGCCGATGAGCGCCTCGGCCTGAGGACGGTCCTGGCGCCACAGCTTGAGGAGCTGGTCCTGGGCCGCCTGCATCTCCTCGGGTTTCCAGGCCCGGTCCAGGTCCTTGAGGAGCCCGGACGGCTCGCTGCGCTCCCGCTCGGTCTCGGGAAGAACCTTGAGCACCGGGCCGGGCCAGACTTCCACCCGCCCGTGCTCGAGACTGGCTTCCCCCTCCCAGGTGAAATGGCCCTCGCGGTGCCACCTCTGGAGCAGACCCTCCGCTTTATGGCCCAGCGACCGGTCGAGCTCGGGACTCTCGTGCTCTCTGATCTCGGGTTTGAGGTCAGCCTGGCTGCGCCAGAAGAAGCCTTTGCCCACCCGGGCCACGACCTCGATGGTCTCCTGGTCGGGCACGGCCGTTTCGAGCGCTCCCAACAACAGGCTGACCGCGCCGTCGTCGGTATGATAGGTGCGGTCGGCGCTGTGCCCGTGGATGCTGGAGAGCTTGCCGCGCAGCTGCTCGGTGCAGCCGTGGGGGTGGCCCATCTTGATCGTGAGGTCGGTCAGGTTGTCGGGCCATCTGAACCGCTCGAACAGGATGCGCCGACCGATGCGGGCGGTAAGCTGGTCGTCCGAGCCGTGGGTGGCGTCGAGCATCACCCGGGCCGCCTCCTGAAAGTCCTCGCCCTCGAGCTTTCCATCCAGCAGCTTTGCGTTGAGATCGAAGAGGGCGGGGATCTCCTCGCGGCGGTAGCTCTGACGAAGCTTCAGCGCCCAGGACTCAGCCGCATCGACCGACGAGGTCGCCTGGGGACTGGTTTCTGTCAGGGTGACCGGGGGAGAGACGACCACCTTCTGAGGCTCGGCCTGGCTGGCATCGGGAGGAGCTTTCTTGCTTTCGGGCCCGGGTGAGGAGGGGACCGGCATGCCCGAAAGGGCCACCAGGTCGATCGGGCCGGGCGCGGTCGAGAGAGCGCTGGCCTGAGGCAGGGCGGCGACGGCTGGCGGGAGGGGCCCGGCGACACCGTGCACGTTCACAAAGAGGTCAATTCGGCTCCGAGCCTGAGAAGCCCTGTCATGCCCATTGCTGGGCTCGGTTTCCAGGTCGAGAGCTTGTCGGTAACTGTGAGCAGGGCCTGGTCGCCTCGGGCTCGGTAGATACCATCCGCGGCTGGCCCGAGGTGCGAGCGAGCTGCGGCGGAGCAGGCGACTTGAGCTGCTGGCGCGCCACCAGCTCTCCCTGGGGCTTGGTCCGGCACTTGATGCCCCCGAAGAGCCCTAAGGTCGAGGGGGTCAGCTCGCGGTCGAGGAAGTGCAGTCGCACGATTCCCGTGGGCAGATCCTGCATCAGCTTGCGGGCCACGTACACTTCCGAGCGGCTGTCCCCGCCCAGTCCCACGAAGAAGCGCTGATTGGCCCGGTCCACTCCCGGGCGTCCATTGACGAAGTTGAACATGTCCTCGGTCGGATTCTCGGGGTCCACGAACACCCCCGCCATCCGGTGTACCGTCAGGCCTGCTGTCTTGAGGTCGCGGGCGGTCAGGTCCTCATAGAAGCCGCGCCGCTCACCTTCCTCGCGCAGAGCGGCGCTCTGGCCTTCCAGACGCCTTTCTCGGCGCTTGTGAAAGAAGACCTTGCGATGGTAATTCAGGCGTTGCCAGACCGAGGATTCCGGTCCGGGATGGCGGGGCGTACCTTTTACGAGGTCATCCCGCAGCCACCCCGCCTGGACCTCGGCGGCTTCGCGGGCGTCGTTCAAGACCACCTCGCCCGGTCCGATGCACATCATGCGCATGTCGATATGGAACTCGCCCGGTTGCTCCACGGCGTAGACATTGGGCGCCTTCTGCCCGTGGTCGCGGGCGATGGCGCCCAGCGCGGCCTTCTCGTCCACCTCCCGACCCAGGTCGAGGCCGAGCTTGGCCCGGGTGACGGCCAGGCTGTCTCGTCCCACCAGCGCATAGCCTTCGTGGTTGGGGAGGGCGCCGAACAGGATGTTGCCGCCCTCCACGTGACTGAGATTCTCGCGCATCGGCTGGTTGGCCGAGCGGGCCAGGGCCGCCAGGCCCCATTGCAGGTTCCCCTGGCTGACCGAGCCCTGAATGTTGAAAGCCGCCAGCGGAAACTGGCTCATCACCAAGCTCTCGTAGTCGGCATTCTCGGGAATCTTTGCTCCGGGGTAGAAGCGACGAATGCGATCCTGGTAGATAGACCGGGGCACCAGCTCGGGGTCGTCGAGGAAAGCGGGAATGGCCACGCCGCCCTGGAGCGTCAGCTCGCCGTAGTCTTCCGTCCAGATGTCTCCGGCCATCGAGATGGGCAACAGGGACACGTTGTCGTCCATCTGGTCGCGCACCTTGCTGACCGAGCCCCGGGGCACCTTGGCCAGGATGTGGTAGCCTTCGATCTGGCCGACCTGGGCCATCTGGTTGACATAGTCGAGCGACACGAGATCCGCTCCGTCACAGTACATCGCATAGGCGGCCGGATCGAGCGATGCATCCTTGGGAACCACCCGATCGCCGGCCGGGGGACGGCGCACCTCCACCGACTTGTCGCGCAGCTCGTGGGCCTGGTTAACGTCTCTGGTCAGAGCTTTCTCGGGAATGTAGCGGTAGCGGTGAGGGGGCGGCTCGGGCTGACCGGTCTCGAGCAGCTGGTCGAAGCGCAACAGGGCCAGGTCACTGGAGGTGGTCAGGGCATAGGTGTGCACCTGCTGGCCATCGAGCTCGGGGTGGTGGACCCGGTCGCCGCTCACCACGACTCCCTCCACGCCGGGGTTGGCGAACTTCTCGACCGGCTCAACGGGAACGGGCTCTTCGGGAACCTTGCAGCCCACCACCAGCAGGCGCCACAGCGAGCCAACAAGACCCGCCGTCCACTCGGCCGTGCGCTGCCAGATGCTCTGAGTGTCGACCGGGCCCGAGGGGGCGGCGCTGAGCTCGGCCCGGTCGATCGGCTCGGGCGGGGAGGCAGCCGCCATCAGCGGCCTCCGGAAGGCCGGGGCCGGGCTGAGGGCCAGAGCAGGCTGGACGATCACAGCCTGAGCCTACAGCAGCTGGATGAAAAGTCGTTGAAAGCTCAGCGGCGAGAGGAGCGGTCGGCAATGTCCAGCGATGGTCGACTGACTTCGGGGAACCGGGATGGTGGGTGACGAACCGAGCAAGGCAATGCCCCCCGGATATGCCCGAGGCTTTACCAGCATGTCGACCCTGGTCAATGACCGCACTCTGGAGGTGACCGGCCAGATTCCCGACTGGCTGCGAGGCACGCTGATCCGGAACGGGCCGGGGCTCTATGAGGTTGGGCCCGACCGCTTGCGGCACTGGTTTGACGGCCTGGCCGTGCTGCACGCTTTCGATCTCGAGCCGGACAAGGTGCGCTATCGCTCCTGTCCGCTCCAGTCGCCCGACTTCCTGGAAGCGCGCAGGCGGGGGCGCATCTATTACTCCAATTTCGCCACCGACCCGTGCGTGGCTAGATTTCGCCGCCTGTTCTCGGCCTTCTTGCCGCGCCTCGAGCTGGGGGCCAACGCCAACGTCAGCGTGACCCGTCTGGGGCAACGTTTCCTGGCCCTCACCGAGACTCCGATGGCGGTCGAGTTCGACCCCCGCACTCTGTCCACGCTGGGGGTGGTGCGCTACGAGGATAAAATGGCCGACAATCTGACCACCGCCCACCCTCACCGCGACAAGAATCGCGGCTCGCTGATCAACGTGACCCTCGAGTTCGGCCCGCGCAGCACGTTTCGCCTCACCGAGCTCCTGTCTGGCGCGACCCGGCGCCAGGTGCTGGGTGCCTTCCCGGTGGAGCGTCCGAGCTACCTGCACAGCTTCGGAATGGCCGAGAACTGGTTCGTCCTGACGCTGGGGGCCCTGGTGGTCGACCCCAGGAAGCTCTTGCTGCGCCGCCGCCCCTTCATCGAGAACTATCGCTACGAGCCCGAGCGAGGCACCACCTGGGCTCTCTTCGACCGGCGCACCTCCAGCTTTCACCGGCTCGAGTCGGAGGCGCTGTTCACCTTCCATCACGTAAACGCGTTCGAAGAGGGCAGCGACCTGGTGGTGGACCTGATTGCCTATCCTGACGCACGGGTGGTCGACTCGGTCTATCTCGACGCGCTGGCCCGGGCTGATGAGGTTCCGGGCGGCGTCTTGACACGCTTTCGCCTGGGCCGCGAGGTGCGCTCGCAGGTGCTCACCCCCCTGAGCCTCGAGCTGCCCCGCCTGCACCCCGCCCGTCAGGGCCAGCCTTACCGCTACGTCTACGGGATGAGCCAGCGCCCGGGCACCAGCCGCGATTTCTACAACATGCTGGCCCGCATCGACGTGACCGGAGGCCCGGAGCTGACCTGGAGCGAGCCGGGAGCCTATCCCGGCGAGCCGGTCTTCGTTCCCCGCCCCGGCGGCACTTGTGAGGACGACGGCGTGGTTCTCTGCGTGCTGCTCGAAGGCGACAGCTCCAGCCTGCTGGTGCTCGATGCCGCTACCTTCCAGGAAGTGGCTCGGGCTCGGGTCGAGCAGGCCATCCCCTTCGGCTTTCATGGCAGCTTCTATGCGGGGGGATCGGCCGGCAGCACCCTCTGAGGGCTTCGAGGCTCACCACCCGCATCTCCCCCAGCAAGACCTCGCCGGCCCGCTCGAAGCGCAGCTCGCCCGCCTGCCCGCTGATGCGCAGGTAGCCCCGGTGCACCAGCCTCAGGTGGCAGGCCACGCACAACATGATCAGGTTCTCGTCGGCATTCGAGTCCCCACGCGAGCGGAACACCACATGATGAGCCCTCGCCCTTCGGCTTCCACGCATCTTGACAACCCTTATGCTCATGAGTAATATAAGTCTTGACGGTTATGCTCGAATAGAGCATAAAGAGAGTTGAGACAAGAAACAGATGATCCGCATCGCTGCCGAAATTCCCTCCGAGACCGAGGCCCTCTATGAGCGCGTTCGCAGCGTGGTGCCCCGCTTCGAGTGGGACCTGATGGCCCCCACCATCGCCGCCATCAATCGGCTTAAGGTCGAGAAGAACGCCGTCATCCTGGCCCACAACTACCAGACGCCCGAGATCTTTCACTGCGTGGCCGACCTGGTGGGCGATTCGCTGGCCCTGGCCCAGCAGGCCGCCAGGACGACCGCCGATACCATCGTGCTGTGCGGCGTGCACTTCATGGCCGAGACGGCCAAGATCCAGAACCCCGACAAGACCGTGCTCATCCCCGACCTGAAGGCCGGCTGCTCGCTGGCCGAGTCCATCACCGCCGAGGATGTGCGGGCTCTGCGTCGCCAGTATCCCGGCGTGCCGGTGGTCACCTACGTGAACACCAGCGCCGAGGTCAAGGCCGAGTCGGACGTGTGCTGCACCTCCGCTAACGCCGTCGAGGTGGTGGAGTCGCTGGGCGTGCCCCGCGTGCTGTGCATCCCCGACGAGTACCTGGCGCAGTATGTGGCCACCCAGACAAAGGTCGAGATCATCCCCTGGAAGGGGCACTGCATGGTGCACGAGCAGTTCACCCCCGAGCAGGTGCGCGCCTATCGCGAGCAGTTTCCCGGCCTGACCGTGCTCGCTCACCCCGAGTGCCCGCCTGAAGTGCTGGCCGAGGCCGACCTGGTGGGCTCCACCAGCCGCATGGTGCGCTTCGTGCACGAGGAGAAGCCGCGCCGGGTGGCCCTGATCACCGAGTGCTCGATGTCCGACAACATCGCCGCTGAGTGCCCCGAGGTAGAGTTCGTGCGCCCCTGCACGCTCTGCCCGCACATGAAGAAGATCACGCTTCAGAAGATCTACGAGTCGCTGCTCCACAACCGCTACGAAGTCGAGGTCGAGCCCGAGGTGGCGCGCCGCGCGCGCCTGGCCATCGACCGGATGCTGGCGGTGGGGCGTGGCACGCGCCACGGCTAAGGAGGATTTGATGCGCACAGACGTCGTCATCGTCGGATCGGGCCTGGCCGGACTCACGGCCGCCCTGCACGCCGCCACCAACGGGCTGCACGTCACCGTAGTCACCAAGAGCATGCTGGGAGGCAGCTCGCCGATAGCCCAGGGAGGGGTGGCCGTGGCCCTCGCGAGCGAGGACGACCCCGCCCTGCACGCCCGTGACACCCTGGTGGCCGGGGCCGGCCTCAGCCGCGAGGACGTGGTCTCGGTGCTGACCCGCGAGGGTCCGAGCCGCATCCTCGAGCTGATCGGGCGGGGCGCTCACTTTGACCTGGACGAGGAGGGCAACCTGGCCATGGGCCAGGAGGCGGCCCACTCGCGCCGGCGCATCCTGCACGCCTCGGGCGACGCCACCGGGGCCGAGCTGATGCGGGCCAGCCTCGAGGCGGTGCGCCGCCACCCCCGCATCGAGCTGCGCGAGGGGGTGTTCGTGTGCGAGCTGCTCGTCAGCGAGGGCCAGGTCATGGGCGTGGCCGCCCCCGGCGAGGCCCTGGTGGCCCCCGCCACCGTGCTGGCCACAGGCGGGGTGGGGCGGCTCTACCGCTACACCACCAACGCCCGCGAGTCGACCGGAGACGGCATCGCCATGGCCGCCCGCGCGGGCGCTCGCCTGCAGGACATGGAGTTCGTGCAGTTTCATCCCACCGCCCTCGACGCCGGGGGCGACCCGCTCAGCCTGATCACCGAGGCCGTGCGCGGCGAGGGCGCCTGGCTGGTGAACAGCGCCGGCCAGCGCTTCATGCCCTTGCTGCATAAAGACGCCGAGCTCGCTCCGCGCGATGTGGTGGCCCGGGGCATCTGGGCCGAGCTGGCCCGGGGCGAGCGCGTCTACCTGGACGCGCGCAAGCTGGGCGCTCGCTTCGCCCGGCGCTTCCCCACCGTGGCTCGCCTGTGCGCCGAGCACGGACTGACCCCGGCGACCGACCTCCTGCCGGTGGTGCCCGCAGCCCACTACTTCATGGGCGGCATCGCCGTGGATGAGCGGGGCCGCGCCAGCCTGCCCGGCCTGTGGGCCTGCGGCGAGACGACCTCGAGCGGCCTGCACGGGGCCAACCGCCTGGCCAGCAACTCGCTCCTGGAAGCGCTGGTCTTCGGCGCTCGCGTGGGCGACGACGTCATCGGGGCGCCGCCGGTTCGTCCCCTGGCCGTGCCGGTGGTGCGCCGCGCCGAGGTCGATTACGCCCTGGAGGCTCGCATCCGCGAGCTGATGTGGAGCCACGTGGGCCTGGTGCGCGAGGAGGCCGTACTGGCTCTGGCCCTGCAAGAACTGGAGGATCTGGCCCTGCCAGCCGGCTCCTCGGAGGTCTCCAACATGCGCGAGGTGGCCCGCTTCATCACGGCCTCGGCCCTGGCCCGACGAGAGAGCCGGGGAGCCCACTACCGCACTGACCTGCCCGACAGTGATGAGGCCTGGAGCCACCGCCGCGTAGTGGTTGAGCAGGGCCGCGTCGAGGTGCGCGAGGAGCAAGCCCGATGCGCCTCCTGAAGCAGCACTACGCCGAGCTGGTGGCCCGGGCCCTGGCCGAGGATCTCGGCCGCGGTCCCGACTGGACCACCGACTGCATCCTGGACGCGGACCAGAGCGCTCGGGCCCAGCTGATCGCCCGCGAGGAAGGCCGCATCGCCGGGGTGGAGGTGGCCGTGGAAGCCTTCCGCCAGCTCGACTCTGCCTGTGTGGTGCGAGTCGGAGTGGAGGATGGTTGCGACGCCCCGGCCGGCGCGGTGGTGCTGGAGGTGGAGGGCCAGGCCCGAGCTCTGCTCACCGCCGAGCGCACGGCGCTCAACTTCCTCGGCCGCATGAGCGGCGTGGCCACGGCCACTCGGGCCATGGTGCGCGCCGTCGAGGGTACGCGCACCCGCATCGTGGACACCCGCAAGACCACCCCCGGCCTGCGCGTGTTGGAGAAGTTCGCCGTGCGCTGCGGAGGCGGCTTCAACCACCGCTTCGGGCTCGATGACGCCGTGCTGATCAAGGACAACCACCGGGCCCTGGCCGGCGGCGTGCGCCCGGCAGTGGAGCGGGTGCGCTCGCGGGTGGGTCACACCGTCAAGGTGGAGGTCGAGGTGGACACCCTGGAGGAGCTGGCCGTGGCCCTGGAGCTGGGAGTGGATGCGGTGCTGCTCGACAACATGCCCCCCGACGTGCTGCGCCGGGCGGTGGCGATGGTGGACGGGCGAGCGGTGACGGAGGCCTCGGGCGGGATTCGCCTGGAGACGGTGCGGGCCGTGGCCGAGTGCGGGGTGGACCTGATCTCGGCCGGGGCGCTGACCCACAGCGCGAGGTGCCTGGATCTCTCGCTGGACGTGGTGGTGGCGGTCGGGGTTTAAGGCGCCGCGTCAACGCGACGTTGCCTTGACCTCAACCTTCGGCGGGGGCAGGGGGCGAGAAGGGGAAAAGCTCCCGTAGCCTCCCTGGTCGGAACGACGGATGGAGCATTCGAAGATTATCGGAATGCCACGGCCCATACGTTCTCGGGCACTCATCGTGTCGAAGCGCATTCTCAAAGCGCTCTCGACCACCTTCTGACTTAGAGGCACATCCCAGAGAGGCCATCGGAAACGTCCTGACTTCCACTTCCCAAAGCAGCATGGAGTCAGGATTTCTTGTCCGGAAGGCACTGTGGCAAGGAAGGCGAGGCCACGAAAGGCCAACCAGTCAGCTCCCGGTACTCCAAGTTTCTTTTCGAGTGACGGGTTGCCGGCCCGCAATGCGTAATCGCGGCTGCTTGTGGCATCCCATCCCAGAACAGGTAACGGACGCGAATAGGCCCACGGTCCTACCACAGCCTCAAGCAGGTCTGTCAACTCGACTTGTTGCTGCAGTTCCCGTGCCATGGCTAAGAACTTTTGTTGGCCGGCGGTGAAGTGCAAAGCCGTTGGCTTCGTCTTGCCATTGTTATCCACTGCGATTCCTGTAAGGAAAGAAGCTGCCCAATCAACACTGAGTCGATTGTCAGGTGAAGCCTCGGCAGCGAGGCTGACCAGGAATTCCCGCCCAAACTCCGGTGGTGGCTTCAAGTCGCGCTCCCCTTCATACTCAAGAGCCAGGGCCGGCTCGTGTTCAAGTGACCTCTGGTCCTCGTGCAGAAGCTGCGCTAGTTCGTCGTGTGACCCACGGAACTCATGCAATGAGGGGTTCCAAGTACCTCGGTCGGACCAACTGAGGCGCTCCTTGCCTTGGCGCTCAGTAACGACCCTCAAGACTCCGAGAGCAGCCAGGAAGCCTAGTGGATTGGAACCATCCAGTCCCGGGAGTAGCAGTTCGGTCACGCCTTGCCTCCCTGCTCACTCTCGCTCTGACGGTGGTCGGCCAGTCTCAAAATCGCCTCAAACCAGGCCAGGCCCCAGTAGCCATAACGGCTGACCATCTGCCAGAATCTGTCCGCCACTCCCGAATCCAATCGGGCCAGTGCATGGTTCGCCGGTGCCGAGAAATGCTCGAATGCGACTCGCGTAGCGCTTGATTCCTCTACAAAAGGTGCGAACGGTCTACAGTGTCCGTGATGGGAGGCCACGAGGTGAAGCAATAGGTCCACGTCGTGGACAGCAATAGGGGAGGCGGCCAACAACATGGCCAATGATTGGCACTCATGCCGGCACCCTGGAGGGTATCCCGAGCGACTCGCAGCCAGGTCTCGCCTGGCCTTTGACAGCAGGCGAATGGTAGATTTGGCCAGTGGTTCTCCTGCATTGTCTGCGAGATAGCGGTTGCCTCCCCAAAGCTTGGATTGAAAGCGGAAATCGGATTTGCCAATGTCGTGAACTAGGCCCGCCTGCCTCAGTAACTCTACCGTCTCAGGAGGACAGCCGAGTTTGCTCGCGTAATCAGCGGCTCTTCTGGCCACGCCTTGCAGATGCTCTCTGAGGGTTATCCCCGTTCCGTTGAAGGAAGCCTGGTCATCTTCCGTCGTGTTCCCGTCCCCACCGGTGCCGGTGCCTTCAAGTTGACTGACCCGACGCCCAGAAACGACTGCATATCCTTCGTCGATTCGTTGGACCCTGAGTGAGAGTGTTTGTCTTTTAAGTTCGGTGAGGATCTCGTCGAACGGTGGACCCCAATGGCTCTGCTGATCAAGCCACTCTTTGACGACTTGCCGATCATCTGCGTCTTCATCCTCTTCCGAAGGAAGATTCGGCGGTGAGATCTCCGCGCCCAGAAGGCTTCGCAAGACCGAGGCGTTCAAACGTAGGCAAGGTCTACCACGAACTCTGAATGAGGCCAGGTCGCCCAGATCTTGGACAGGTATCTCACTGCCAGGGTCCCAGTTCCCCTGACTCATGCCTCCATAGCTGGCTGGTATGATCACGGTATCGCCCGGCGCCAGTTTCTGCTGTGGGGGCCGTATCACTGCGGAGTCATCCCCTCGCCAAAGGAAGTAGGGCCGGGCGGGACGGTCCGCGGGGGCTGCCTCATCCCCGTCTGACTCACTGGCCCCTTCCACATCGGCAATGCGAGGCTCACTAAGACCCGCAAGCCAGCGACGTACCGCCACATAAGGCACTGGCATAGCCTCGCCGGTGGAAGGCGCGACCGACTCGACGATGGACTTCACCAGTTCATCTTGAGATTCGTCGGATAAAAGCTCTTGAGTGAGGTCAGCTCGCCACACCACGAGGCAGTCTGCTGGCCCGCTCCGCGGCCCGTGCAGCCAGAGTGCGATGTCAGGATCAGGTATGGGCGCAGGGGATGTTTGTACCCAAGCGTCCAGGTGCGAGGGAAGAAGGACTGGGGCCGTTGCCCTTGGGCTTGCGAGCTCAGGCGCTGATGTCGTGGGCAATCCTGACCAGCCAAAATCAATTCCGGGTTGCATCTTGAGCCATTGCCAGGTTTCCTTGAGGGCTTCGCCGTAGATTGGGTCCTTCTTCAATGAGTCTGATGAGGCGACAATGACGGCACGCGTGGGGGACGTTGCTTCGCCAAAACGGTTGAGTCGGCCAAAACGCTGCCGCAACGCATCCAGGCTTGCGCACTCAGTGACCAAACCATCGAAGTCAAAGTCCGCTCCCGCCTCAATGCACTGAGTGGCGACCACAACGAGTCGCTGGCTGGATTGATCGCGCTCTCGGCCTCCCTCAACCAGAGGCCTGAGGCGCTGCTCAAGCGCATCGCGGTCAATAGGACGCATCCTACCAGTAACCAGGACTACATTGAAATCATTCTCGTGCGAGCTTAGCAGCTGAGCAATGGCACGTGCGCTCTGAACGCGGTTGACCACCACGAGAACCCTGACGCCTTGGGGTTTGAGCATTCTGAGTGCTTCGGCTGCAACAGTACTTGCGAGTTTAGCACTCGAAGATTCTTTCAGTTCTGCCGGCTTGGATGCGCCGAGCCGGCGGGCAAGCGTCCCATTGCGTCGGTCCTCCTGATCTAGTCGAAAGGTGGAGGCACGGCTCTCACCGGAGGTTGCCGACATCTGGACGAGTTGGAATGGAGTGCGGGGCACCTGTTTTCCCCAGGTCCTGTAGAGAGACTCGATCTCCAAGAGCGTCTGGCAGAATGGCTGCGATAGATGCACCTCATCCAAGAGATAAAGCGCATCGTTCCCAAGTAGACCGGCGTGGACCGGGCGCATACTGCGCGACACACCGTACCCTCGAAAGAGGAGGCGGGAACCAACTTGGTCGACCGTGGAGACTGCGATGAGTGGCTGGGCAGGATTGCGTGCCCAACTGTCGCTGCGAGGAATTCCACCTCGCAGGAGCGCAATTTCCAGGGCGGGCCCCTCGCCAGACAGCTCTCGGAGCCTGGTGCGAACCTGGGCCAAGACTCCTGACTCGGCAGAGTTTAGTTGCGCAAGTATGTGTCTGGCCCGATCATAGGCTTGATCAACAATGGTCCTTCTGTCTACCACGTAGAGGATTCGAATTGGGGCCGAGCGCTCCGGGTTCTTGGCTTGGAGCGCGAGATGAAACAATGCGATGTCCAGGGCTGCTGTTTTTCCCGTCCCTGTAGGGAGGTCGAGGAGGTCCGGCCAAACGCCGGTGCTTGCTAACTGACTTGCGAGCCTCTGCTGCCACGGGAACGGAGGGTATCCATACAGGGTTTGAAAAAAACTGGGGAAATCTTCCGGTCTCAAGACCGCCATGGCTTTGACTCCTCGGTTTGTGGCCAGAAGAGGCCCAGGCCCAGATATCGGCCTGCGCCCAGTAGGATGGGCCCTATGACAGGTTCTTGGAAGCGGATCTTGGCGTGAGTAAGAACTCGTCGAGTTCGCCCTGGCTCGGACGGAAACGGACGAAAGGCGCGGGCCTTGGTCGAGCCGGGTAGAGGGGCATGAGGCATTACTTCGATTTCGGCCGGGGCTGGCAGACCAAGCCTTAGGATCGAATCTCGAATGGTCAGCTTTGCTTCCTCAATGGCTCTAGCCAATTTGGCTTGATCCCGAGTGGCGAGATCTCCGGGATTTCGGTCAAGAGCTACGGGGCTGCTTGAAAGCCAGATGCGCGAGGGACCGCACCAAGTCTTCTCCAAAAGCGTTCTCGCTGCTGACTCCGTGTCAAGTCTGCGCACAATCCAGACTCCGACGTTCCCGAGGTTTACCGGAAGGCTGGGAAGGTCTTGCTCATCGTCTCTGTTGCGGTTTTCCTTCTCCCAGCTTCGAAGCGCCTCGCCGAGGTTGGCCCGTTCAGGGTCAGAAAGATCTCTGGGTGGCACAATGGCGAATCCGAGCAAATGACCGGTTGCCTGGTAAGATGCCACTAGAGGTAGAGGTACGATGGCTACGTGATCTCGCTCGCTGGTTGAGCCGTCAGCCTGATGGCCAGAAATGACCTCAGGAATCGGCTTTGGATAGTACCGGAGCAGCACTTTACGAATGATCCTGGCCAGGCCGACCAGCGATGTCTGCGGGAGTCGAGGCCCATCAATACGCCGAAAAGTCAGCCAGGAATCAGAAAAACATGAGCAGGGAAATGACAGGGCTTTGGGCTCTACAGGTTTAGCGTAGGTCGCGAATCTGGCAGGCATTACTCTTGGCTCGGTTTCACGGTGACGTTCGTAAGACCGCATCAAAGCACAGAGTTGGCCCTCGCGAGTCACGCGCAAGAGCATCCCACCCTCTGGATCAGGAACGTAGGTTGGCTGGCCTGGATCATCTACAAGTCGGGCCGAGACAAGCGATGAAGAGTGGCCAAGTCTGACAAGTCGAGCCAGCAACCCGTCAAGAATTCGCTGCTGTTCCAAGTTCGGCTCGATATCTGGCCAGGCAAATGTTACAACTGGCACTTCCGGAGTCACGGAGGGAAAGGAGCGCGGCTGACGGATTCGACTCTCGGGGAGAACATGCGTTGCGCTGATGGCCCCCCCGACTGTCGGCTTCGTTACTGGTGCAACGACTTTCAGTATCTTGTCTGCGAGCTTCTTCTCCAGTTTCTGCAGATTCTTGGCCAGGGAATCCCGTTCTTTTAACGACTGTGAGGCATTCAGAGCGTGGCGGGCCTGATCGACAAGCGCCTGGTCTTCATCGAGGTTCGATATCGTGTAGCAATCGTTCACCGGAACGAAGACAGTTACGGCCTCACGTTCAGTGCAGGATGAGGCGTTGATCAGAGGGAAACCGAGGCCCTCCAGCCACTCGAGTGCAGCCAATTCATTGTTGTCTCCTCCGCTCTCGAAGCAAGTGGCTACAAGAGCGGAGTAGAGCCTGGCCGGATGAGGAGGCCACTCGCCTCTTCGTCGATCATTGAATGCTGTAGCAGTATAGCGGCCTGTAAGTAGCGTGATCTCGATGGCGAGCATTTACTCGGCCGCTTCTTCGCCCACAGCCTTCAGTTCTCGGCTTACTCTGATCAGGCCAGCGAGCTTAGGAGCGGGCTTCAGCTTCATCGGGCCGGGTGACCATCCAAGCCCAACAATGGATGCCTCATGAGCAGCCTGCTTGAGCAAGTTGGAAGCTTGCGCTGCGTCAAGCGAGAACTTACGCTGACTCCCATCTCTCCCGAGCAACTCAAGAACAAGAGGGTCCTTGGCAATTAGGAGCGAGCGAGACCGAAGGTCATAGTCGTTCTCGCGGTGGTATACGATAGCCGCCAGGGCTAGCGCAGCCAGGGCCGTACGACCTGACAATTCCGCCGCAGGGCGATCTGAATCCTGGTAACGTTCCCCAGCTACACTTGACTGAAAGCGCAGTCTCCTTAGGGCCGGCAGCGAAAGTACCATAGTCTGAACCGCGTGGTCAAAGGTTACGCCGCCAGCTTCGGAGTCGATCGTTGGTGGAATATTCCCGTGGTTTATGACTGCTGGTGTACCTTTCTCTCCCTTGGTCCTACCGAAGAGCTTAGGAGTCCCCTTCTCAGAAGCTGCTTCGGCCGAAACAGTCGTCCAGTCATTGGGGTCCGACTTGGACTCGTAGACCGTTCCAGCCTTTCGCTCGATTCCGGCCGGGTCGATGCGACTAGCAGTCTTGACGCCAGGGACCGCGCCATAAGCAACGATCTCGGATACTAGGCAGCGCTGGAATTTCGAGCCTAGACCTCCTTTGGGGCCGGTTGAGTCCCAGCATCCAAAAATCAGAGCGGTAGGACAAGTCTTATACATCCCGGTGCAGTTATCGGGGCGACTCTCTGAGAACGCTCTCCCTGTCTCAGTTTGACGAAAGGGGACTCCCTGACTGTCAACACTGTCACGCAAGAGCGCGTCAGCTATTCGATGGGGGGCTTCCAGAGAAGTAATTCGGTCGAGGTCGGCCAGTTCCGGATATTCGGAAAAGTCCACTTCAATGAGGGGAAAGACGCGCAACTTATCGGTCCGCCAGCCTTCAAGCAACGCTTCTTCCATCCGATTCGCCTGCGAGGCGACCGAGTCCAGCAATACCGTTTGGACAGCATCGCCGTTAATTCGCCGTTCCTCCATCGCATACTTGGTAGAACTACGCCCCTCTTTCAGGTAAGTAGGAGGAAACACTTTGTCCCCCGGGCCGCCGGCGGGTTCAAGGCGGGTGATGGCCCGGATGGCTGCAACTTCCCCGCCTACGGCCGCTCTAAGAGTGTCAAGATCAAGGCTCGGGTATTGAGTCATAGAGGTCTACCCCATTGTCTCAAGATCTAGCATAGCAAAAGGGTTCCTCATTGCATCTGCTAGGCACGGAGTTGACAGAAAGGTATCATCCCCCGGTGAACTGTTGACTGTGACGCCGGTCGACTTACTCCTGCGGAAGAAATCATCCGGTGTCAATGAACCTCATTGACACCGGATGACCTCTCATGCCACTGACTTCAACAGGCTGTCTCGGCGACGCGCTTCCTTCGAGACCCAACGCTGAAAACTGGACGGGTTTGGCCACGCCCGACTCAAAAACGCTCTAGTTGGCATTGCGCCAGCCGGGTAAAGTTCTTCGGCCCAGAGAAATTGAATGTTTTTGTAATCAGGCCGAAATTGTTTGGTCCAGAAGTGCTCATCGCTGAGCGAGTGAAGCCATTCACGGAATTCTGCCATGCGACTACTCCATTCTGCAGGAGAAGCCTAGGAAGTGTTCAACTTCCTAAGGTATAGAGGCAGCTAATCCTGCTGATACTAGGCTCGCGTTACAGCGCGAGCCTTCTTTTGTTGGGTCAAGAGTTACCAATCAATCAACCTAAACACTGGGATCTCCCAATCTTCAACGGGGCTTGACCCAGCATGAGTTTAGCATGGTGGCCACGCTGTGTCAAAACTGGGATCACCCAAGAAGTTATTTGTGATGTCGTCCCTGGGCGGATCGGCGTCAATGTTCTGCTGAGAACTAGCTGCAAATCTGCGGGTTGCGGTATGTGCCGGTCGGGATCGAATGTTCGCACGATGGACCAGCATGCCGAGGTCAGAGAGCTTCTGGCCGAACTGAAGCACTGCGCGAGGAGAACGCCATATTGCACGCGGGGTTGGCTGACCTCAACCAGCGTCATGAGCTGACGGAGGCGATGCTGCTCGAGGCAGAGCGTGCGCCGAAGCATGCCGGACCCGACCCCAGACGAAGCCTCGAGATCGCGTCCGAAGGCCAGAATACAAGCGTTACCGCATTCGCGACAGCCTCGCTTGACACGCATCAGAAATGGGGTCTGCACGCTACCTCAATAAGTTTGTATTCTATTCAACAGGGCTTATGAATTGCACGACGGAATCCGTTGCTGAGATCGTGGGGGAGGATGCTCGGATGTCAGAAACCCGGCCCAGTGAAGACGTTGACAAGGGTCGGCTTGAGGCCGAGTTAACGGTAAGCCTGCCCCGGGGTCTTGGCGCCGACGCAGTGCTGCCTTCCACGAGCTCAGAGGACCCGTTGCGGATGGTCAGCCGAATGGCCAACTTGAAGCAGGACGCGATTCCTGGTGCAGCTCCAGAGCTGCTCCCGGTGCGAATGCTCAATGAGTTCGTGTACTGTCCTCGCCTGGCTTATCTCGAGTGGGTTCAGGGCGAATGGCAGGAGAATGCGGATACGGTCGAGGGGACCTTCGTGCATCGACGAGTGGATACTCAGTCCGGCCGTTTGCCCGAGCCTTCTGCCGAGGGCGATGAAAGCCCACCGCTCAAGGTTCGTAGCCTCAAGCTAGAAGCTCCCCGGTTGGGGATTCTGGCCGTGATGGACCTGGTCGAGGCCGAGGGTGGCGAGGCTGTGCCCATTGACTTCAAGCGAGGCAAGCCGCCCGATAACGCTCACCGCGCCTGGGATCCGGAGCGTGTCCAGGTCTGTGCTCAGGCCCTGATTCTCCGGGAGAATGGTTGGAAATGTGAGCGAGGAATGCTCTACTTCACTGAAGCACGCCAGAGGGTCGAGATTCCGATTGACCAGGAGCTGCTGCGCCTGACCATGGATGCCATAGGCCAGGCTCGCAGCGTGCTCGCCTCGCCGATGATTCCGCCACCGCTCCTGAATAGTCCCCGTTGTCCCAGGTGCTCTCTGGTCGAGATCTGTCAGCCTGATGAGGTGAACTTTGTGGCCGGCCGGTTGGATGGGTCTGTGCGGCGTCTTGTACCTCCCCTTGCAGAGGCCCTACCGCTCTATGTTCAGGAGCAGGGATACTCGGTCGGGGTTTCAGGGGAGGTTCTCGAAGTTCGTGAGCGGGGCAAGAGAATCGGCGAGGCTCGCTTGCTGGATACTTCGCAAGTCTGCCTGCGAGGTAACGCCCAGATCTCTACCCAGGCGATTCGCGCCGTAGCCGACCGAGGCATCCCGATTTGCTACCTGACTTACGGAGGGTGGCTTGCGGCGGTGACCACCGGCATGACCCACAAGAATATCCACCTGCGCCAGAGCCAGTTCCGTGCCGCCTTTGATAGCGAGCGAAGTCTTGAGTTGGCCCGCCAGTTTGTGTGGGCGAAGATCCGTAACTGTCGGACCATGGTGATGCGCAACGCCCGTGACCTGGACCCAGCTGTGCCATTGGAGTTGAAGCGCCTCGGCTCGGCCGCTCGAGCCGCCAGTTCGGTTGAGTCGTTGCTGGGTATCGAGGGGATGGCAGCTCGGGTCTATTTTTCTCAGTTTGGATCGATGCTCAAGAAGCCGATCGAGGGCTACGACTTTGATGGCCGGAACCGGCGTCCGCCGCGGGACCCGGTAAATGCTCTCCTTTCCTACATGTATTCCCTGATGACCAAAGATTTTACGGTAGCGGCTCTATCCATTGGACTTGACCCCTACCAGGGGTTCTTTCACCAGCCGCGCTATGGTCGGCCATCACTATCGTTGGATCTGATGGAGGAGTTTCGACCGTTGCTGGGTGACTCGACTGTCCTGACGTTGCTGAATAATGGAATCGTGGATGGCGATAACTTTACCCGCTCAGGTGGCGCTGTCTATCTCAGCAGTGCCGGTCGCCGAGCAGCAATCCAGGCTTATGAGCGACGACTGGATACCCCGATCGTCCATCCCGTCTTCGGCTACAAGATTTCCTACCGCCGTGTAATGCTCGTGCAGGTACGCCTCCTGGGCCGATTTCTACAGGGCGAGATCGATCACTATCCGGCCTTCGTCACGCGCTGATGCGGGGAGACTTCATCGTAACATACGACATCTGCGATCCCACTCGACTGCGGCAGGTCTTCAAGACGATGAAGGGTTACGGGGACCACCTCCAATACTCTGTCTTTCGGTGCGCGTTAGACCGGACGAGATTCACTCTCCTGAAGCAGGCCCTGCTGGACATCATCAACGAATGGGAAGACCAGGTGTTGTTCATCTACCTGGGACCGGTCAGCGAAAGATCTCACAAGAAACGTCGGATTCGTTCCATCGGAAGGCCTATGGATACCCTGGTTCGTGAGGTCAAGATTTTTTGAGCTGGACGATCTTTGACAACAGAATCGATCATGAGTCGGTTAGGACCAGTTTCCTGTGCGAGCGCGGCGAGAGCCGAATACCCTCCGGTCGCGCTCGCATTGCTTTCCCCGACAGGCTTGGCGACCATTGCGTCCGACCCCAACAGGCTGTTTTGGATGGGACGTGGAATGGCCTGGCAAGCGGCGCTCGCAGATGTCTCGGCAAACCCGCGCGGTTTGTGGGACGGCGTCGGGCGCTCCATCCACGGTCTTCGGATCGTGGCCCCATTGAAGCGTCGAAAGTCTCGAGGGGAGCAGGCGAGAATCCCGCTCTCCCATCCACGGTCTTCGGATCGTGGCCCCATTGAAGCAGGACCGGCAGAAAGCCAGATGATTTGCAGGCCGTCCATCCACGGTCTTCGGATCGTGGCCCCATTGAAGCTGGGACGGCCACCGCTGGTGACGCCGGGACGGCCACCGCCATCCACGGTCTTCGGATCGTGGCCCCATTGAAGCTGCGCATCGCAGACCAGGGAGGCCTCGGCAGCGGTGCGAACACGGAGTTCGGATCGTGGCCCCAGTGAAGCTCGCACTACACCTACAATTCCGCGGCCCCGTATGAGGGCGTTCGGCCGCCATCCACGGTCTTCGGATCGTGGCCCCATTGAAGCCCAGGGCGCAGGTGTATTCCACGGGGGACGCGCCGCTTACCATCCACGGTCTTCGGATCGTGGCCCCATTGAAGCGTCAGCGAGGCGGATGCTGATGCCTACTTCGACGCGCGCCATCCACGGTCTTCGGATCGTGGCCCCATTGAAGCACTTCAACCCGTCCGAGCTGCGCCGTTACGTCCGAGCCATCCACGGTCTTCGGATCGTGGCCCCATTGAAGCGCTTCCATTCTGGGCACGTTCGCTGATGCTGGCGTGACCATCCACGGTCTTCGGATCGTGGCCCCATTGAAGCTCCGGCGGCTGGCCGAGCGAGCCCGGGAGGACGAGCTCGCCATCCACGGTCTTCGGATCGTGGCCCCATTGAAGCGTCCACGGGAATCCTGTGGACGGGGGTGGAATTACTCCGCCATCCACGGTCTTCGGATCGTGGCCCCATTGAAGCTCGGTCGAGTAGCAGACGGCAACCGTGCCGTTCGGCCACCATCCACGGTCTTCGGATCGTGGCCCCATTGAAGCTGCTCCATGCGGCTGAGGATCACGCCCTCGAGCGCGTCCGGCCATCCACGGTCTTCGGATCGTGGCCCCATTGAAGCACGATGCCTTCCTTCTCGCGCCCCAAAGGCGCCGCACGTCCATCCACGGTCTTCGGATCGTGGCCCCATTGAAGCCGGGCAGAAGAAAATGGACCCGATCGCGCCCCGGCCGGCCATCCACGGTCTTCGGATCGTGGCCCCATTGAAGCGCCATCGCGGTAGACGCGCCCGCAGCCCTGCTCGTGCACCATCCACGGTCTTCGGAGCGTGGCCCCATTGAAGCGATTCGGGCTGGACGACGACAACTTCTGCAACTTTGACAACCATCCACGGTCTTCGGATCGTGGCCCCATTGAAGCAAATTCTACGCTGCTGACCCGGTGGCTCTCCCCGGACCATCCACGGTCTTCGGATCGTGGCCCCATTGACGCACCCTGGTCCTCAACTACCAGGACTCCGCCGGGGCAGGCCATCCACGGTCTTCGGATCGTGGCCCCAT